>JALVRO010000252.1 GCA_027031265.1 Bacteroidales bacterium
AATGATCTTTTTTACCATTGCACAGAATTTACCAGTTAACTTCCTCGCGCATGATAGGATTGGTCATACAACGTGTTCCGCCACCACCTCGTGCAAGTTCTGAACCGGCTATTGTAATAACAAATTTCTCATATTGCATTGGATCTTTTTTTCCATCTATGACATGCTGCGCAGGTATTACTTCAAATCCATGACGTGATAGTTCTTCTATGGTATATATGTTTCTTTCGTATCCTATGACGCGACCAGGCCCAACAGCAAAGAAGTTTGCCCCGCTATGCCATTGTTCTCGTTCTTGTATGTATTCGTCTTTTGTACCGCCGCAGAACAGTGGCTCGAGATCGAATTTCATTTTTTTCAGTGCATCGAGCAGGTTAGTTTCTTCTGTTATTTTGACACTTTCTTCTGCTGTTTTCTCGATATGTATAGTCTGATAACGGCTTGATTTGAAAATTACAGGTGCATATACCATAACTTTATTAACATCAAGGAAGGTAAAGACCATATCCAGATGGATAAATGATTCTGGTTCGTGTGGTAACTCCTGTACGATAATGTGGTTAATTTTATCATTCTTCATGAAGTGTTCCATTACATAATCAATCCCCTGTGTGGAAGTTCTCTGTCCCATTCCAATTATTAATACATCATTGCGAGCTACTAGTACATCACCACCTTCTATTTTTATTCCATTTGCCTCACGGAACCTGTAAGGACTGTGTACTTTGGTGGAGAGCAGAGGATGGTAATCAAAGATGGCCTCCATGAGCAGGGCTTCACGTTCACGAACCTTATTAGCCATACGTGAGATTAGCACCTTGTTTAGTATTGTGACCGAAGGATCCCGCATGAAAAATAAATTATGGAGTGGAGGCAGGTCATAACGTTCGGGATTCATGTATTTGGTCAACGTATTTTTCTGCATTTCCACACCTTCTATAAGCATACGTGCTAGTTCAGCAGGCTCAATGTCCAAGAGATAATCTTTTAGCTCTTGTTTGTCCTCGTTTTTGCATACTTTGGTTATAAGCTCGCATTTTACTTTTTCATTTTGGAGAATGTCAGTCAGAAGGTCTTTTATTTCGAATGTGGTGGTGATTTTTTTTAGTACTTCTCCCAGCTGGGCATATTCGCGTGAAGCAATAGCTAAGTTGAGTATATCTGAGTAGAGGGCTCTCTCTGCGTTTCGAGGTGTCATGTTTTCTATTTCCTGTCCAGGTTCATGTATTATTACCCCTTTTAGGGTTCCTATCTCGCTTGCAACTTTGATTTTATACTTATTCATTGTCTGCAGAATTTTGTTTTTCCAAAAGTATAAATTTTTAGGAGTTTATTAATACCCTGACGCATTTAACTTTTATTAAAGTAACTTTTCCCTATCTTACCCGTCTTTACAGAGCAAAATAAAACTAGATTTAGCCATGACCAAAAAAATTATAATTCTAGTGCTTTCCATTGTAATAGTCTTAGCAGGCAACGCACAGGGTGTTAAATCTCTGGAAGCCAGGTATCTTACTGGTAAAATCAAAATAGATGGAAAGCTGGATGAGCCAGCATGGGACCGAGCAGCTATAGCTACAGATTTTGTGCAATTCGAACCTGATAATGGTGGTAGAGCTTCACAGAAAACACAGGTACGTGTGTTGTATGATAACTCAGGTCTTTATATCGGAGCCATTATGTATGACACAGCTCCTGATAGTATACGCATGGATTTGAGTAAAAGGGATGAAGATGCCATAGCAGATGTTTTTGCTGTGTCTATTGATCCTTTCAATAATGGTCTGTATGCTTTTACTTTTCTTATTACAGCAGCTGGTGTGCAGACAGATATGAAAATAACGGTAGATGATCAGGACCGCACCTGGGATGCTGTGTGGGATAGCGAAGTATCCCGCTTTGATCAAGGATGGATCGCGGAGATAAAAATCCCTTTTAGTGCACTTCGTTTTTCTACAGCAGATGTACAGACATGGAAGATTAATTTTTTCCGCTTTATTGCCCGAAAAATGGAGTTGGATTCCTGGCAGTTCGTTGATAAAAATAAACCGGGTTTTGTTGACCAGTATGGATTACTTACAGGGCTGAAGAATCTCAAGCCACCACTGCGTCTGGCATTTATGCCGTATATCTCAGGTTATGCTAATAATGTTAACGGTAAATGGTCATACCTTTCACGCGGAGGCATGGACCTCAAGTATGGCCTTAATGAGAGCTTTACACTGGATATGATGTTAATACCTGATTTTGGCCAGGTCGAGTCAGATGACCAGGTGCTTAACCTCACCCCTTTTGAAACCTATTATGTGGAGAAGCGGCAGTTTTTTACAGAAGGTAGTGAGTTGTTTAATAAAGCTGGTATTTTCTACTCAAGACGTATAGGATCACAACCTATTGATTATTACAGGCCCTATTCTGAGTTGAAAGATAATGAGGTTGTGACTTCTAATCCTTCCCAGACTCAGATACTTAATGCTACAAAAATTACAGGGCGAACAAATCATGGTCTGGGTGTGGGTTTTCTAAATGCTATAACAGCACCATCTTACGCTACTGTCGTTGATACAGTTACAGGTAATGAAAGAAAAATCAGGACACAGGGCCTGACGAATTATAATGTGTTTGTCCTGGATCAGAGCTTGGGAAACAATTCTTATGTTTCGCTTATAAACACAGATATGTATGTGGCAGGAGGACGTCTATTGGCTAATGTGAGTGCTTCTGATTTCCAGTTGCGTTTTGCTAAAGGTCTTGTCACTCTCAAGGGCGTTACTGCACTGAGTCAGCGCTATACCAATGAGTCAGGCCCCCAGATAGGTTTCAGGACAAACCTGGGGCTAAGTAAATCAAAAGGCTCATTCCAATATGGCGTGGAAACTGATATTATGAACGACAAATATGAGATTAATGACATGGGCTTTCTCAGACGTAATAATAGTATCGAAAACCAACTATGGCTGAGATACAGTCAAGTACGTCCTACAAAATATTTCCTTAACTGGACAGCCAGGTTTTCTTATTCTTACAAGACATTATATGAAGCAGGAAAATTCGAGAGCTCTGCATTGCATGGCATTGTCTTTTTCCAATTTAAAAATTTATGGAGCCTGTTTTTATTCAATTTCACAGAACTAACAGATGAACACAATTGGTATGAACCACGGGCTTGGGGACGTTTTTATCGTGATCCTCGAAATACTTTTTTTGGTTTGGGAATCAATTCTGACCCCTCAAAGAAACTTAGCCTCTCCCTCCATGCAAATGCCTATTATGCAAACAAGGATAAGCATGGCTATTCTTTCAGGGCCGGGACAAATCTGAGAATGTCCACACGTTTCAATGTTGATTATTCATTGGATTTCTCCAGGGGTAGCCGCTTCGGTTTTGTTAATTATGTGAATTATGACACTATTTACTTTGGCCTCAGGGATCAACAAACTTTAACTAACACTGTGAACTTGAGATATAACTTTACAAACAAACACAGCCTGAACATGCGTCTGCGTCATTACTGGAGTATAGCAGATTATCGTGACCAGTTTTATCTGCTACGTTATGATGGGTACCTGGAGCCAACGAGTTACACCACAAATGCAGATATAAACTTTAATGCTTTTACAATAGACCTGACTTATACATGGAACTTTGCGCCTGGAAGCGAATTGACTGTAATGTGGAAAAACCAGATTTATACCTACGGACAGGATATTGACCATAATTTTATAAGTAACCTGACAAATACAATTAATTCTCCACAGTCTAATAGCTTGTCAATTAAGATTTTATATTATCTCGATTGGACGTATTTTAATCGTAATGTAAAGCCCAAAATAGCTGAGGCTATCCACAGGTCAAAGAAAAAGCTGTTTTCGTAATATGACAAAAAAGGAGGCCTGTGTGAAGGCCTCCTTTTTTGTTCTTGCGCGGGTGGGTTTTTATTCATAATCAGGCTCGAATCTGCACTGTCCCAGCTTGGCGCAAAGCATCTCTACTTTTTCGCCTTGCAAACGCTTGCGGATCAGTGTCTTGACATAGAACTTGTATGTGTCAATCTGAATTTTGTTCAGGACCTCGTTTGCAAATGCTTGTAAAAGCAAAGTTCTGGCTTTTTTCTCGCTAATACCCCTAGCTTGCATATAGAACAAAGCTTCTCGGTCAATCTGACCAGTAGTAGAACCGTGCGAAGCTGCCACATCATCATTGTAAATAATCAAGTGTGGCTTGCTGTGAACCTTTGCTGTGGTTGTGAGTAAAATGTTGTTATTCAGCTGATAAGCTTCGCTTTTTTTAGCCCCTTTGTCAATGAGTACCTTGCCGTAGAAAACGGCTCGGGCATTATTATCCACGATATTGCGGTAAAATTGACGGCTTATACTTCCTCCGCTCTTGTGATGTACAAACAGGGTATTATCATGCACCTGATCATGGTCTGGCATTGCCAGGCCATTAAGCTCAGCATAAGCTTCAGGCCCATTGAAACGTACACGCAGGTCATTACGCATTATTTCACCACACAAGCTTATAGTATGTGAATAAAACTGACCACCTCTTTCTACCTCGACATTTACCAGATTTGTGTGGAAACTGTCATAACCTTCCCCCTGGAATATGTTAAAATCCATATAAGCATCATGTTCGACAAATATTTCTGTCACACTGTTATTGTACATGTAATCAGTACTGAGCGGGTGGTATGACAGAAGCACAGAGGCTTTGCTTCCTGCTCCTGCAATGATAAGGTTGCGTGTCTGTGATATTATTTTTTGGTCCTCTCCATCTGAAAAGAAGTATATGTGAACAGGATTTTTTACCTTGACATTGTCTTTGATCAACACAAAGGCCCCATCAGCAGCATAACGGGTGTTTAATGCTGCGAAAAGGTTTACTTTATGTGCCTCTGTGCGGTTGTAATATTTGTCAAAGACCTGTGGAAACATGCTTCGAGCCTCTGCCATGTTTGAGAAAACTACAATATCACTGCTATCGAGTAAGCGGGAAAGAGATGGTACGAAATAGCCATTGACAAAGACCAGCAGATTAGAGTACATTCCGCTGATATTGAAGCGTTCAATCACATGACGCTCCAGGTCTATTTTTTTACCATAGCGGAATGTGTGCTCGAGTAGTTTTTTCAGGCTGGTCTTTCGCCACTCTTCCATCTTTGAGTGTGGTATGTCATGCTGTGAGATAGCCTGCTCAGCTAACTCTTGTATATTTTTAGAAGCAAGAGGCTCGCCATTGTTTTGAAGTATTTCGATGAGCTCCTGTTTTGTGAGATATTTATTTTTTGTCAGAGTAGGCATAGCTAATGTGTTTTAATTAGACGGTTTCGTTGTTTTTAATCCAGTCATATCCACGTTCTTCTACTTCGAGAGCAAGGTTTTTGTCACCGCTCATAATGATCTGTCCTTTGTAAAGAATATGCACCTTGTCAGGCACAACATAGTTAAGTAGTCTCTGATAGTGTGTGATTAGCAAGAAAGCATTGTTTTCATTTTTGATTTTATTCACACCATTAGCTACTTCACGCAGTGCGTCTACGTCCAGTCCAGAGTCAATCTCATCCAGAATTGCAAGTTTTGGGTCCAGTACAGCCAGCTGTAACATTTCGTTCTTTTTCTTCTCACCGCCCGAGAATCCTTCATTAACGGACCGGTTTTCGATTTTCATGTCAAACTCCAGCATTTCTTTTTTCTCACGCAGAAGTCTGAGGAATTGTGCTGCGCTTGGTGGCTCCAGTCCTCGATGTTTGTAAATTTCTTCAACAGCTGTTTTGAGGAAATTAACTAGTGTCACACCTGGGATTTCTACAGGATGTTGAAAGGCCAGGAATAAGCCTTCCCGTGCTCTCTCTTCTGGTTTGAGCTCAAGCAGGTTTTTGCCCATGAAATAAACCTGTCCACCTGTGACTTCATAGCCTGGCTTGCCTGCCAGTACTGAAGCCAGTGTGCTCTTACCAGACCCATTTGGCCCCATAATAGCGTGAATCTCACCAGGATATATCTCCAGATTTATGCCGTTGAGGATTTTTTTACCCTCGACAGTTGCATGTAAATCAATTATTTTAAGAAGTGGTTCCATATTTCTTTTAGTTTTTATTTCGTTCTTGTTTTTGTCCAGTTTTTACAAGGAAAAAGCCTAATGCTAAAACAAAGATTATCCCTCCTATAGCAAGCAAAAGTAACGGGGATATATTTTCGTATTCAATGATAATTACTTTTCGTGTGATAGCAATCAGTGCCACAAGTAAGATGTATTCTGCGTGAAATACGTCTTCTTTCAGGTAAAGACGCACTGTCTCAAACAGCTCAAGGCTAATCAAAACATTGAAAAATAATTCAAAAATTTTCAGCAGCTCTTTCTTATCTAGCAATAGCTCAGATACAAGGGCTGTTTTATAAAGCTCTTTGAAAACAAAAATAGTAAGCTCTATTGCCGAGAACAGTACAACAATTCCCATGAGAGTGACAAGGATCAATATAACACCTTGCTCAAAACGATGGATTATCTGGTTAATCTTGTTTAACATGGCCAAATACGTTAATTTTTAACCTACACTACCTTCGAGTGTTATTTCCAATAGCTTCTTTGCTTCTGCAGCAAATTCCATAGGCAGACGGCTCATGACCTCGCGTGTGAAGCCATTGACTATCAAGGCTACAGCTTTCTCTTCATCCAGACCCCTTTGCTGAAGATAGAATATTTGTTCGTCAGAAATCTTGGAAGTAGTAGCCTCATGCTCAACTGTTGCCGTGGGGTTGGCCACCTCAATATAAGGGAATGTATGTGCTCCACATTTATCTCCTATTAAGAGAGAATCACACTGGGTATAATTACGTGCATTTTCTGCACCTTTCTTTATTTCCACGAGTCCACGGTATGCGTTGCTGCTCTTGCCCAGTGAAATACCCTTAGAGACAATGCGGCTACGTGTATTCTTACCAATATGAATCATCTTTGTGCCAGTGTCGGCCTGCTGATAATGATTGGTTACAGCTACTGAATAAAATTCACTCACACTATTATCACCCAGAAGTATTGTGCTTGGATATTTCCATGTAATGGCCGAGCCTGTCTCTACCTGTGTCCACAGAATCTTGGAATTATCGCCTTTGCAAATACCACGTTTAGTAACCATGTTATAAACACCACCTTTGCCCTCTTGGTCACCCGGATACCAGTTCTGTACAGTGGAATATTTAACCTCAGCGTCCTTCATTGCAATAATTTCCACAACAGCAGCGTGTAGCTGGTTTTCATCATACATTGGCGCTGTACATCCCTCCAGATAACTAACGTAGCTACCTTCGTCTGCCACAATAAGAGTACGCTCAAACTGTCCTGCCTCTGCAGTGTTTATACGGAAATAAGATGAGAGCTCGACAGGGCAGCGAACACCTTTTGGAATATATACAAAAGTGCCATCAGAGAACACAGCTGAGTTGAGCGAAGCAAAGAAATTATCAGAATAAGGGACAACTGAACCAAGATATTTGCGTACCAGGTCTGGATGCTCCTGTATGGCTTCGCTTATTGGCATGAAAATTATTCCCATCTCTTCAAGCTCCTTGCGAAAACTGGTATAAACTGACACACTATCCAAGACAGCATCGACAGCCACACCAGCAAGTACTTTCTGCTCCTCTAAAGGTATCCCCAGCTTGTTGTAAATCTCTTTTATCTCGTCAGGTACCTCGTCCCAGCTTTCGTAACTTTTCTTGGTTCCTTTGGGCGCAGCAAAATAACTAATAGATTGAAAATCAATGTCTTCAAAGTCGAGGTGCGCCCAGCGAGGCATTTGCTGTTCTTTCCAGTAATTATAAGCCTTTAGTCTAAACTCAAGCATCCAGTCTGGCTCACCTCGCATAGCAGAAATTTTGCTGATAATGTCCTCGTTCAGACCTGGTGGCAGTATTTCTTCATCCAGATCTGCATGAAATCCAGCCTCGTATTTCTTGTTTTCCAGGTCCCTTAAAATTTTATCTGAATCACTCATTTGGCTTGCATTTTGTAGTTTAAGTAAATTAAATTATTTCTAAAAAAAGACCTTTTTGTCTTTTTTTGTCAAAAAAAATGCTTTTGTTCAAATTAAACAAATTAAATTTTAAAAATTCTCTAAAAATTCATATTTTCTATAACATAGAATAGGTCAAATATTAAACATAATTATTATGGGATTATTACTTCATATCCATCCAATTACGCCACAGGAGAGTAAGATTGTAAAAGTTATTGAGATTTTGCAAAATGATGGTGTTGCTATCTATCCTACAGACTCTGTTTATGGTATGGGAGCTGTTATTACCAGTAAACCTGCAATTGAGAGGCTGGCCTTTCTCAAAGGTGTTAAGCCTCAGGAAGCAGAGTTCTCATTATTGTTTGCCGATCTGGAGCAGATTGTTGATTATGTCAAGCCTATGACTAAAGAGGTTTTTAAAGTATTGAAAAGGAATTTACCCGGTCCATTTACTTTTATCCTACCCGCAAGCAAGCGTATTCCTAAATTACTCGAGAATAAGAGACAGACTATAGGTATTCGTATTCCTGATAATAATATTGTCCGTGAACTTTCTCGCCATCTTGGCTATCCACTGGTAAATACTTCTGTACATGCGGTTGATGAGGTTGTTGAATATCAGACTGATCCTTCGTTGATATGGGAGCGTTATAAAGATATGGTTGACGTGGTAATAGATGGAGGTTTGGGAAATAATCAGCCATCCACTGTCGTGGATCTGACTGGGGACGAGCCTGTTATCCTCCGTCAGGGTATTGGAGAGCTTAGATTCTGAGAAATATCTTTCAACATTATTGACTGGCGCCCGTGGGGGCGCTTTTTTTATCTTCTTTGCTAAACAAGGTGAGACAAGGAATATGGAAGAAATTGAAAAATTCTAATTTTAGATTTTTTATGTCTCAGATTAATAATTAAATTTGCATGCAATTTTCTAAACCTTTGAACACATGGCTACAATAACCAAAAGAAGTGAGGACTATTCCAAGTGGTATCAAGAATTAGTGATTAAAGCAGGACTGGCTGAGCCATCAGAGGTCCGTGGTTGCATGATCATAAAGCCCTATGGCTTTGCAATCTGGGAAAAAATAAAAGATTATCTCGACCGCCGTTTCAAGGAGACAGGCCATAAAAATGCTTACTTCCCTATCTTTATACCAAAATCATTTTTCTCAAAAGAAGCTGAACACGTTGAAGGTTTTGCCAAGGAAGTAGCTGTCGTTACACACTATCGTCTTAAAAATTCTCCAGATGGTAAGGGTGTTGTTGTCGACCCAGAGGCACGGCTGGAAGAGGAATACATCGTACGTCCTACTTCTGAGACAATAATCTGGAATACCTACCGCAACTGGATTCAATCATATCGTGACCTTCCTATCCTCATAAACCAATGGGCTAATGTCGTGCGCTGGGAAATGCGTACACGTATGTTTTTGCGTACCTCTGAGTTTTTGTGGCAGGAAGGGCATACAGCACACGAGACAGCAGAAGAAGCACAGGCCGAAGCACGCCAGATGCTGGAAGTTTACCGTGAATTCGCTGAGAATCTGCTGGCAGTGCCAGTAGTACCAGGACGTAAGAGTCCTGCAGAACGCTTTGCTGGAGCTGTTGAGACTTATACGATAGAAGGCCTGATGCAGGATGGTAAAGCTCTGCAAATGGGTACTTCTCACTTCCTGGGACAGAATTTTGCAAAAGCTTTTGACGTTAAGTTCCTCAACCGTGATGGTAAGCTCGAATACGTTTGGGCTACATCATGGGGCGTGTCGACACGCCTGATTGGTGCCCTGATTATGACACACTCTGATGATAATGGCCTGGTATTGCCCCCACGTATTGCCCCTCTTCAGGTTGTGATAATACCAATTTACAAGAAAGCAGACCAGCTTAAACAGATAACCGGGTATATCCAGCCTATTATCAAAGGCTTGCGCAAAAAAGGTATAACGGTCGAATTCGATGATGATAATAACAAGACACCGGGCTGGAAATTCAATGAATACGAGCTCAAAGGTGTACCAGTGCGCCTGGCAATTGGACCACGTGATATGCAGAACCGCACTGTGGAAGTAGCCCGCCGTGATACTCTGGAGAAAAAATCATATCCTGTAGATAACATTGTGTCTGTCATAGAGGATTTGCTCAAGCAGATGCAAAAAGATATTTTCAATCGTGCTCTGGAATATCGCCAGGAGCATACTTATTATGTTGACACATGGGAGGAATTTGAGCACAGAATCAGTGAGGGTGGCTTTGTAGTCGCCCATTGGGACGGCACAGCTGAGACAGAGGCCCGTATAAAGGAACTTACAAAGGCAACAATACGTGTTCTGCCACTCGAAGAAATCAAAGAAAAAGGCAAAGATCCTCTCACAGGTAAGCCGTCTGAGAGACGTGTACTGTTCGCTCGTGCTTATTAAGCCCTATTGCGGAAAAAAAGGAGCGCCTTTAGGCGCTCCTTTTTTATATTTAATCTATGTGTAAAGTTTATTTCTGTGGTGCTGGAGGAACTACAGGTGTGTTGTTTGTAGCATTCTCCTGGAGGAATTCGTAAACTGCTGATTTATCTTCCTTTACTGTTTGTCTGGGCATTGTCAGTGTTGCCAGAATACTGAAAAGCAATACAACAATTGCCAGGGTCCATGTTGATCTCTCAAGAAATTTGTTGGTCTGTGCAACTCCACCGAACTGGTTAGCATTAATAAAATTAGCAGCAAATCCTCCTTTGGGGTTCTGTACCAAAACTATTAATATGAGCAATACTGCTGCTATTAATCCTAAGATAATGAATAGTTTATACATCTTTTATGCGTTTTTGTTATTTTAATTTCTTTTTCAATT
>JALVRO010000253.1 GCA_027031265.1 Bacteroidales bacterium
AAAATGCTCAAAAAAGACCAGGACCTGGAGTCTATCAAAGATATCTTTGCCCTGAGAATAATTTTCGATGTACCTTATGAGAGTGATGATAATCTGGGTCCTTTCCCACAATATCTACCACAACAGGTTCTGGAAAAAGAATATCAGGTCTGCTGGGAGGCTTATAGTATCATAACAAATCATTATGAGCAGATAAAGTTTAAGAATTATATATCCAATCCTAAACCCAATGGTTATCAGTCTCTTCATGTAACTGTGCTGGCTCCTGGTGATATACCTGTGGAGATACAGATTCGCACAACGCGTATGGATGAGATAGCAGAGAAGGGTGATGCTGCACACTGGATGTACAAAGAGCAAGGATCTAATAAAATAAACCGTGATGAAGTATTCCGTGTACTCAGGGAACTGACAGAAGAAGACAAAGCAGAAAATGTTCACAAAAACATAAATGAGATTTATGTCTTTACACCCGACATGCATTTGATAAATCTGCCGCGTGGAGCAACTGTCCTGGACTTTGCTTATGCTATTCATAGTCGTATAGGAGAGCAGTGTACTGGGGCCCGTGTGGCATATATGGATGATGCTAATAATTTCCGGGTAGTTTCATATAAGGAGAGGCTGGAAAATGGCTGGATAGTAAAGATATTGACCTCTCCGTTGCAGAAGCCTACAGATGAGTGGCTGGGAATAGTGCAGACCACGCATGCACGAAAAAAGATAAAGTCCTATCTCAAGCTGCAAAAACTCGAGCCAAACATCGAAGCAGCAAAAGAGATGCTTGATCGTAAGCTCTCGCGCTGGGGTTATAGCCTGACACACCCTATTGTGCCAAAGATTATGAAGGAGCTGGGATATAGCGAGACTTACCTTTTTTATAACGACATAGCTCTGGGAAAGATTGACCTGACAAAGCTGAAAAATCTAATACAGGATATTGAGCTCAAGGAGCAGCGGGTTTATACACAGCCTCCTAAAAAAATTCTTACTCACACAGAGCAAAGTGATAAGGTACTGGTGGCTATTTTTGAGAATAATAGCGCAAAGATACTATTTGTTTCCAGGGCAAGATGCTGTAATCCTCAGCCAGGGGATAAGATACAGGTCTACCTCTCCCCCCGGTCAAAGACAGTGCACAAAGAGTCGTGTCCTGAACTGGAAAAAATACGCCAGACAAATCCTGATAGGGTGTTCCCTGCTGCATGGGTAAAACCTCATAAAAAACTGGATATTAATGAGCTAGCACGGGAGCACAGTGTTTTCCTGCTAATTGTCGACAGCACACAAATAGAAAACACAGCAGAACTACAGGAACAGGTTAAGCAAATAATCACCTCAGAGCAGTTACCCCTCAAGCGTATGCTGATACGACAGGGACGGGGAAAAACATTGCGTGTATTCCTCATTCTTCAGGGAAAAATTAGTAAAAAGTCCAAGCCTTCTCTACTCTCCAGACTTGAATCTATCCCTTATGTGATACAGATTCGCGAGCGCAAATATAACCCGAATATCAAGGCTTAAAATAAATTTATGCTTTAAAGTAGTTTTTTTAAACCTAAAAAATTATATTTTAGAGCATATTTTTTAAACTGTAAAAACAAGTTCGTATGAGTAAGATTGATCTCTCTGCTTATGGTATAACTGGTGACCATGAGGTTATCTACAATCCATCTTATGAAGATCTGTTCAAATATGAGACAGATCCCAATAATGAGGGTTGGGAACGCGGTGTCCTGACAGATCTCGATGCAGTGGCAGTGGATACGGGCATTTTTACTGGCCGTTCACCAAAGGACAAATACATTGTAGAGGAAGAGACTTCAAAACACAATATCTGGTGGCGTAATGAGCAGCGTAAAAGCTCAGACAATAAGCCTATCAGTGAGGATATATGGCGTGACCTGTGGAATAATAGTCGTAAGGCCCTCAATGAGACAAAGCGCATCTTTGTAATGGATGCTTTTGCCGGTGCTAACGAAGACACACGTCTCAAAATCCGTGTCATCACACAGGTGGCCTGGGCAGCACATTTTGTTAAAAACATGTTTATCCGCCCAACAGAGGAAGACCTCAAAGACTTTGAACCTGATTTTGTTATGCTACACACCCCAAAGACAACAGATCCTAAGTGGAAAGAGCATGGTCTAAACAGTGAAGTTTATGTAGCTTTTAACCTCAAAGAAGGTCGCGCTGCAGTCGGTGGTACATGGTATGGTGGTGAGATTAAAAAAGGTTTCTTCTCAATAATGAACTATTACCTGCCTCTCAGGGGCATTGCAGCTATGCACTGCTCTGCAAATATGGGCGAAAAGGGCGACACTGCCATATTCTTTGGCCTCTCTGGTACTGGTAAGACAACTCTATCAGCCGATCCTAAGCGCCGCCTTATTGGTGATGATGAACATGGATGGGATAATGACGGTGTGTTCAACTTCGAAGGCGGTTGCTATGCCAAGGTTATTAACCTGGATCCTGAGAAAGAGCCAGTTATTTTTAATGCTATCAAGCGTAATGCACTGCTGGAGAATGTCGTTGTTGATGCTGTGCGTGGCAATAAGGTATGGTTCGAGTGCGACGTCAAGACACAGAACACACGCGTGTCTTATCCTATCTATCACGTGGAAAATGCCGTTATCCCTTCAAAAGGTGGCCATCCAAAGAATGTAATTTTCCTCACAGCAGATGCTTTTGGAGTACTGCCACCAGTAGCCAAGCTGACAATGGACCAGACAAAATATTATTTCCTCAACGGATATACTGCTAAGGTAGCTGGTACTGAGCGCGGTATCAAAGAACCAGTACCTACATTCTCAGCAGCTTTTGGTGCTGCTTTCTTGCTACTGCACCCAACTGTTTATGCCGACGTGTTGGTCAAGAAAATGGAAGAGCACGGCTCGCAGGCATGGCTGGTTAATACAGGCTGGACTGGCGGTCCTTATGGTATAGGAGAGAGAATGGACCTGCCAACAACACGCCGCATTATTGACGCTATCCTTGACGGCACATTGCTTGAAGCAGAATATGAGCTATTCCCCGTGTTTAACCTGTGGATACCAAAGGCTATACATGGCGTTGATAGCTCAATACTGAACCCACGTAATACATGGGCAGACAAGGAGGCTTATGACCGCACACGTCTGGAGCTGGCCAAGCAGTTTATTGAGAACTTCAAGCAGTTTATGGACAACGAAGAAGGCCGCCGTCTGGCCGAGGTTGGGCCAAAGGTTGGCTGATAAATATGGAAAAGGTAAAAAATGTCCAAAAACATTGCAGGCGTGCCAAATGGTACCCTACAACGGTAATGTTTCTACCTTGATTCTACGGGCGGTCCATGGACCGCCCGTAGTTTTATTCTGATAGCCGTCACTACGCTTAAACCAATTCCTTATTAACCCCATACGCCCACTGCAAGCATGCTGAAAGCACCTTGTAGGCAAAGGATTTTAAATTGTTTTATTTTTGTCAATGACCTTACTTGAACTGGTAATAGAAATTCATTGCTTCGAAAATTTCGCCTTTTGAGCAGGTCTGGTCTATAACAGGGTCGCCTATATCACGCAACAGGGTAAACATGATTTTGCCGTCGCGGTTTTTCTTGTCCTGCAGTAGCAATTCATAGATTTGGTTGTAATCGTCATAAATCAATGATAC
>JALVRO010000254.1 GCA_027031265.1 Bacteroidales bacterium
CCACACGTGTACCTCTGGTTCAGAAGAAAGTTGAAGAATTCTTCGGCCGCAAACCTGCTAAGAATATTAACCCGGACGAAGTAGTGGCTATTGGTGCTGCTATTCAGGCAGGTGTCCTGGCTGGTGACGTCAAAGATGTACTTCTGCTCGACGTTATTCCTATATCACTGGGTATCGAGACTCTTGGTGGCGTATTCACAAAGCTTATAGAAGCAAACACAACTATACCAACACGCAAGACTGAGGTCTTCACAACAGCTTCTGACAACCAGACAAGCGTAGAAATACACGTCTTGCAGGGTGAACGTCCACTGGCTAAGGACAACAAGACAATAGGCCGCTTCCACCTCGATGGTATTCCACCAGCACCACGTGGTGTACCACAGATAGAGGTTACATTCGATATCGACGCTAACGGTATCTTGAATGTATCTGCTAAGGACAAAGCTACTGGCAAAGAGCAGAGCATACGTATCGAGGCTACCAGCGGCTTGACCAAGGAAGAAATCGAACGTATGAAGGAAGACGCTAAGCGTCATGCCGAAGAAGACCGTAAGCTGGCTGAGAAGATCCAGAAACTGAACCAGGCTGACCAGCTGATCTATCAGACAGAGAAACAACTCAAAGAGTTCGGCGACAAGATCCCTGCTGATCAAAAGAGCCAGCTTGAGGATATGATACAGAAGCTCAAGGATGCTCACAAGCGTGAGGATGTCGCAGAGATTGACCGTCTGATGGCTGAAATACAGCAGGTATGGGCTGCAGCTTCTCAGCAAATGTACCAGCAGAAAGGTGGTGCTGGCGCTGATGCTGGAGCCGGTGCACAGGCTGGACATGCTGGCCCTGGTGATACCACAACAGATTCTTCTAATAGTGGCGGTGGAAGCGATGACGTCACTGACGTAGATTACGAAGAAGTTAAATAATCGTTACCATAATTCTGATAAAAATCTGGCTGCCCACTGGGCAGCCAGATTTTTTTGTACATATTCCCTTGAGTACTTCCACCTTGTCAGCCTTTTGTCCCAGTTATTGCGAAAAACTAGTTTTTACCAGTATACTAGAATTTAGCTAGTAGTGTGTTTTGGTAATATCAGCAAAGTTGTCATGGCAGGCCACTTTTTTTAAGTCATACGGTAGAAAGTATTGCGCCTTAACCTGCTTTATAAAATAATTCGCACCACTTACTGGTGGATAAATCCGTTCTGGTCAAATACTACTTCTTTGCCTGCTGGCCAGGTCCTGGTACGCCCCCTTGCATATTCCACACTTATTGTAAATCTGGGTGTGAACCGCTTGACTGCACCATTAGGGTAAAATTCTACTTCCTCTCCACCCCTGGCTGAATAATGTTGTCCATTTGCTGTCTCTACCACAGCATTTTTGGCAAGTGTGAATGAAATAACATTACCCTGCTGATCAAAGGTCACAGGCTTACTACCTGCCACGGCATATCTGTATTGTTTGGGGTTAACGAACGAAAAATCATGCTTGGGTGTGCATTGTGTGACTCTTCCTTTGCTGGTTACCAATTGACTCCCGGCTGCACATGTAATATGAAGGCCTCCTACTTTGATTACTGTGTCAGTCTTGAGAGTGTGGCTTTGCTGGGCAAATGTTGAAACCGAAAAAATTAGCGCTGCTGCCACAAAGATTAAATTTTTCATAATGCTAAGGTTTATTGTTTACAATAAAAAATTATCATTTTTTAACCTATAAGTCAATAAGATTGCTTGTGCTTAACCTAATTTAACTCTCTCTTCTTTGTGTTATTGCATCGGCTCTTCACTTAAATATTAATCTTTATTTCTCTGAATATTAGTGTGATCGAAAACAGGCAGCAGCATTATGCTAGGACTTTATTCTCCGTAAACTGTTATCACAATTTTTCGTCTGCCGCCATGGTTGCGGAACTCGCACAGATAAATACCCTGCCATGTGCCCAGATTCAGACGGTGCTCTGTTATTGGAATAGAGACAGATTGGCCAATGATAGATGACTTGAGGTGGGCAGGCATGTCATCTGAACCCTCGAGAGTGTGGGTAAAATGTGGGTAATCCTCTGGTACCAGGTCATTCATAAAAGTCTCGAAATCAGTACGTACCGATGGATCAGCATTCTCATTAATGGTTAGCCCAGCTGAAGTGTGCTTTATGAAAACATTCATTATACCGGTGCGTGGCAGCTCTCCAATAGCTTCCAGTACCTTGTGTGTGATCAGGTGATAACCGCGCCCCATAGCTGGTAAAACTATTTCTACCTGTTTGACCATATTTTATTATTTTTGACATTGTCTATCTTGTGGTAAAAGCAAAATTACAACCTATGAGACGAAATAAAAAACTTTACTTACAGATTTTTATAGCTCTTATTATCCTGGCAATAGCCTTATTCTCTGGCCTTTATATTATTTTTTTTAAGCCCAATGTGCATATTCCCCAGGGGAAAAAATATGTGTATATCTACGTGCCTACAGGATGTGGTTTTGAGCAACTAATGGACACACTTAGCACTCATAATCTGTTGAAATGTCAGAGTACCTTTCGGCTGGCTGCTAGAGCCAAGCGTTTTAGATATCCAAGGCCAGGAAGGTATAAAGTTATACATAGTTTTAATAATAACCATTTAGTGAATATTTTGCGTGCTGGTCTGCAGTCGCCTGTAAGGTTGACCTTTAATAATATTCGCACCAGGGAGCAGCTTGCCGCTCGTGTCTCACATTATCTGGAGGCTGACAGTTTGTCGATTTTGAATTTGCTCTGTAATGATGATTATCTCAAGCAATTTGGGTTCAGCTCAGAGGATATACTGGCAATGTTTATCCCTGATACTTATGAATTTTTCTGGAACACAGATGCCCAGGGGTTTATCAAGCGTATGTATCTCGAATACCGGAAATTCTGGACTCCTCAGAGACTGCAAAAAGCTAAAGGGATAGGCCTGAGCCCAAAGCAAGTAATTGTACTGGCCTCTATTGTTCAGGCTGAGCAGATGAAGCATCCTGATGAATGGCCTCGAATAGCAGGGTTATATATCAACCGTCTCCACCATGGCATACCTCTTCAGTCTGACCCAACATTGATTTATGCCTGGCAGGATTTCTCAATAAAGCGTGTCTATGATTTTCACAAAAAGATTGATTCGCCTTATAACACATACAAATATGCAGGCCTGCCACCCGGCCCAATCATTACTCCAGACCCACGTGCAATCGATGCTGTGTTAAACTATGAACATCACAATTATTTATATATGGTAGCACGGGCAGATCTTAGCGGTTATCACCATTTTTCCCGTACTTTATCTGAGCATAATTACTACGCACGTCAATATCAAAGGGCTATTAGCAGGCTGGGAATAAGGTGATTAACATTACGACTTTTTATTGGAATAATAAATCATTCTGGCTCCTAACAGAAAAACAGCAAAGAAAACATACATCCACAGCAGGAAAAAAAGCACAGTGGCAAATGAACCATAGATTGGATTAGCTCGCAAAAGCCATTTGTACACCACTCCAAAAGTCTCCTTTAGCACCATAAGTACAAACCCTGTAAGCACCGAGACTATTATAATGTTCTCAGGCAGCAGGTTATCCCTTTCGCTCAGATACATGAAGTATATAAAAAACAAAAACACTGAAAACACAATAAAGTCAATTAGATACGAAAAAAAAGCCCCTACATCAGCAGTTAGAAAACTTAATTGCTCTGGCATAGTGATAAACGACTGAAGTAGTGACATTATCCACGACAGCGAGAGAACAATAACATAGAGCAAGAACAACACAATCAACAGCCCCGGGATGGATACCAGGTGACGGTACCAGTAACGGGCCACAGGATGGGGACGATCGACTACAAATAATAAAGCTCTATTAATCTGACGGAAAAGACTCGTAGCAAAATAATATGCCAGTACAAAGCCAATGATACCCAGCGTTGTTCGTCCTTTGGCCAGCGTCTCCACAATTCTTATATAATCAAACGACTTCTGTGGAAACAGGCGGGAAAAAAGGCTTACCACACGCCCCAGGTCAAAGGGCAAATACGAGACCATAACAAAAACCACAATAAAAATCGAAAAAAACGACATGAGCGAAATATACGACAAAGCCGCTGCATGATATAGATAGTTATACCTGAAAAAATCACGTATTGCATTAAGAAAAATACTGTTTTGCCTTTTCATTTTATTCGAAAATTCGTACCTTTATTTTACGTTTGACTAATGTAAAACTTTTCTGCTTTATGAAAATCATTTGTATTGGTAAAAATTATCTCAATCACGCAAAGGAAATGGGAGGCCTCCCGCCTAAAGAGCCTCTTTTTTTCCTCAAGCCAGAAACAGCACTACTACGTAATAATGAGCCATTTTATTATCCAGAGTTTTCCAATGAGATACATTATGAGGTCGAGATCGTGGTCAGAATAAGTAAAATGGGTAAACATATCGAACCCCGCTTTGCCCACCGTTATTACGAAGAAATCGGAATAGGTATTGACTTTACAGCCAGAGATATACAGCGCCTGCACAAAGAAAAAGGCTGGCCATGGGAAAAAGCTAAGGCCTTTGACCATTCTGCCCCTGTGGGCAATCGTTTCCTGCCTGTTAATACGTTCAGAACTGTGCAGGATATTAACTTCCGTCTGGAGAAAAACGGGGAGATTGTACAGCAGGGTAATACCAGAGACATGATTTTCTCTATTGATGAGCTGATTTCCTATGTGTCGCAATTTATCACACTCAAGACCGGGGACTTGATATTCACAGGTACGCCTGAGGGTGTGGGACCTGTCAAAATTGGCGATACTTTGCAGGCTTTCATAGAAGATAAACTGCTCCTGGATTTTGAAATTAAATAATTTGTACATCTGCTGATTGATTCTTTATCTGATAGGCGAAAGAGCTAATTTTTGTATCTTGCAGGTTATTTTAATTACAAGCACATGAAAAAGTTTTTTATCCTCTGGTTAATAATAATTCCAATGTTGCTAAAGGCCCAGCAGACGCCGTCTAATGCCCGTGCAGTGGCATTAGGGGGCATTGGTCAACTGCTGGCCAGCCCGTCTGTGGCTTATTACAACCAGGCAGCACTGGCACGCCTCGAGCCACGGTTCAGTGCATCTATTTTTTATCGTGGGCTCCTGGGCGTGCCTGGGCTCTCTGACCGCTTTTTTTCCATGGCTTACAGGCCATGGAAAAATTCAGCCCTGGGGCTGGATTACCACTTCACTGGTATTGATGTGTATAGCAGTCAGAGAGCCGGCATTGCCTACGGCATGCGTGCTGCCCGTGGATTATACCTTGGTGCCCAGGTAAATATGCATATAATTCACCAGCCAGCGTATTATGGTAATATTTATACGGCTTCGGCAGAGCTGTCTATGCTTTTTACCCCTTCGGAAAAACTTGTTATAGCCTCACATGTGTTTAATTTCTTGTACGGACTGGTGGACCGTTCATTACCAGCCATGGCCGAAATTGCCCTGGGATACAATTTTACTGAAAAAGTATTTTTCACAGCAGAGGTGGAAAAACAAGTGAATCAGCCTGTTGTGTGGCGATGGGGCGCTGAATATAAACCTGTTCGCGGGCTTAACCTGGACATCGGTGGCTATTTGCTTGATAATATTTACACAATAACCTTTGGTCTGGGATATCATTACCGCTGGCTGGGCATTACCACTGGTTTTGAAAGCCATCCTTTGCTCGGGCTAACCAGTTGCATATCCCTGGAACTGGGATTTTGATGTGTTACTCAGGTTTTGCATTAACAAATATGACCAATTCATAACCAGTTTCCAGATTAGACAAAATTTTGCAATAAAAACAGTAAGTCTTTGTAAATCAGTAAAAAACTATTTATACCGACACGCTTTTAGTAATTTTACATTATTTCACAAGATATAAAACTAAAAGTTTATCGGCATACAGTTTATTTGCTTGTAGTGTCGGCATATCCTGTCCCGATTATTCGGGAATACCAAATTTGTTGAACCTAATTTAAAAGGTATTTGGTATTATTTACACTTACCCTGCGTTTTTTAGCATTAAAAGGCGGGGCTGTCCCATAATAATTTGCCAATACTGGCAAACAGGATAGCCCCGCCTGCATAGCTTCCCCTTAGTCTTTTGACCTAGAGGACAATGACCTTCCGGTTAATGGTCTGGTGCTGACCAACAACGGTCAATATATAAACGCCAGGTGAAAGGGTTTTAGTATACATTCCCCTTGCTTTAGTTTCTTGCAAAAGACTGCCCGAAAGAGAGTAGATTCTCACAGTAAAAACCTGAGATACAGGTGATAGTATAATGATATGTCTATTTCCTGTGATTATTTTAAACCCAGAATTAGTCTGCATATTGGCCAGGTCTGTTGTTGTGTGTTCGAGTGCATAAACACTTGCATTCATAATCAATATACGATGATTACCATTAGCATCATCGAACCATCCGTCATAAAGTCTGTCATGATTATCGCCTGTGCCATCATCAAATGGAGAGCTATCGCCAAAAGCCAATACCAATCCTTTGCCATAATGACTCATAGCAACCAATACCCGTGTATTCCCTGTTGTCTGTGACACAGTGGCACGATAAACCAGTGCCTGAACATCTGGATTGGCGTTAGGGTCCAGAGTCATGCTCGTTCCTCCGTAGTATTCTATTTTGTTAACGTCTCCGTAAGGTCCGTGGAGTACAGGGTTATCAGGATCGTTTATTATGCGGCTAGAGGCTTCTGTGAAGTTTTCATAGTCAAAAGTTATCCCAAAAGGGTTTTTCTTAATAGGATTATTGTCCATAAGATCGTTCCAGATATATGGAGAGTCCCAGCCGTCACCGTCACGGTCAGAGTTGTTGTGGTCTGCTATCATGAATAGAGTCCCACCATTGTAAACAAAATCCAGGATTGCTTTTTTCTCAGAAGATGTGAATGGGAAATTAGGTTCGCACACTATATACATATCATAGTTGCTCAAGTCTTGCGTATTGGAAGCATCGCCATAGCTTATCTGGCTATCATAAGGCAATGTCTCTACATGATATCCGGCCTGGACAAGTTCAACTCCCCAGGCTGATAAAGCACCTGTCCAGTAAGTTTCAGAAGTAGAGGAGGTTATGTTAGATTGGTCAGGTGTGGGATAGCGCTGGGCATTTGCTTCTTTGCCTCCCTGGTAAGCATTTCCATTATTGTAGCCAAGATTCCACTTATCTGCGTCTATTATCCAGTCAGCATTGTTGGCAGTCTCTGCTTTTGTGGCGTCGAATAATACCTTTTTCTGGGAATAAGAAAAACTAAAAGTTAAGACGATAACGAGTGTGAGAATAATGTTGTGTTTCATTGAACTGAAATTTTTGTGGGAAGACAAAGATAAGAAAAAAACAATTTGTACAGAATACTGGTTTTATTTTCTGTCCATTTTGCATATTTATTCAGTTGATTATAAATTGATAAAAAATTTAATTCTGGTTAAAAATGCTCCGTATCACAGCTATCATCATGTTATGGGTTTTTAGTCAGTTTCTCAGACCTGTGGCACATTATAATTATCCTTATGGTCAGGCCAGGGACAGATTTAATGACCAGGGCCTGGAAGAAGGAGAGGGCGGGCTGTATTCTTTTGCCGTGTTGGCTCAGAAAAATTTGTTATTAATACCTGATGCTACTGCACAGAATATCAAGATTATAGATCTGGCTAATGGCAGGGTATCGTTGCTTAATATTGCCTGTCCCTATGATGATATTTTTGTGGACAAAGACTGGAAAATTTACTTTCTCTCCTCAGCCGAGAGTATGATTTACGTTTATGACAAAGGCGGACATGAGCTTGATTCTTACTTCCTTCCGGCTGCGGCTCAGAGCGACAGGTTACAAATTATCGACGGCAAACCATTGATTCAGACAGACAAGGGTATGTGGAATATACAGACAAGAAAATTCGAAACAGAATATTACGACTGTGAGCTAGAGGGAATGCACATGGATTTGTTTCTTGTTAAAAATCAGGAACCACAGCAGCTATTATCCATTGATTTACAGCATCTGGGAGCTGAAGAGGTTTATCCTTACCCTGGTGTGGAATATCTGGGGCGCATGGGTGATAGTTTTTTATTCCAGACTTATGGGGTGGTCTTTGACCAGAAGCCATCACAGGTGCTCGTAATAGACAGCAAAGGGCATTTAATCCAGAACATTACTTGTCCTGGTGATACATTTTTCTCAAAACGAATGTCTCTGGTAATGAATGACACTCTTTACCAGGTGTTTTTCACTCCTGATGGTGTGCAGGTATATGTGTATAGCAGATAAATAGGTGTTTGAGAATAAATAGAGCAGCCCCAAAGGCAAAGTGTGAGTCTTTTCTGTTTGCGCATTCAATGCTATTTTTGAAAAAAGCAAATTTTTTTACTGGTATAAGGTCATATTTTTTGGTAAAAATTTTAAAGCCGTTTAATTATCTTTATATTGTGGAATAAAGGAATTTGAAGATCATAACCATAAATCATTAAAGATGAAACGCTTATCTTTTGTTTTTGTTTTGTTACTTGTTTTGACTGGTTTGAATGCCTGGGCTCAAACTTTTACCTTGGCCAATGAAAAGATTGTTTACAAAGTTGTAATTGTTTCTGGTTCTGTAGTTGGTGATACTTTGTCCATTACGCAGGCATGGGCTAATAGGTTTTCGACCCAACCTGAGTCATTCCAAAGTGATGGGAATTTTGGCCTTGATATTTTTTGGACAGACTGGGCAGCGCCCGGCAAGATTATGAATGCAGATAATGAGTTGCATCTGGGTGAGAAAGATTTTAGATTCTTGTCGGCAAGGTCAGAGAATAAAGGCAATTTGCAACAGTTAACATTGTTGTTTCAGGGTCCGGCTTCTCTTCGTCTAAAAGTTGTGTATCAGTTGCCAGATGATGCTTATTTCATCAGACGGAAACTGGTTGTTTATGATACTCTGAGCTCAAAGCATTTTTTGCAGGCTCTGGAACCACTGGATATTGCTTTTAAGGCTAATTCGGATTATAGCATAGTAAAGCAAGGTGGCTTTGGGCAACCCATTGCATTGGCTTTGAGCAGTGGTGGTGTCTTTTTTGGACTGGAATATCCTGCTGCCACTCAGTATTTTAAGACGTTTAAAGGCAGGTATATAGTAAAGACACAGCAAAATATTGGAAGAGTTATTGACAATGAGGGTATTAGCTCTGATTGGGCTGTTATTGGTATAACTCCTGACAAATATGTGAAATGGTGGTTTTACAGATATTTGGATTACGTCAGAGTAGCGCCTCTTAAACCATATACGCTTTATAATACATGGTATGACTTGCGTTCTCCTTTTTATCCAGGCGTGACGCAGGACCATGTTATGAATGAAGAAAATGTTATGCATATCATTGATCTGTTCAAGAAAAACATGATTGATAAGTATGGTATCCAGCTGGATGCGTTTGTTTTAGATGATGGTTGGGATATTTATGAGAGTGCCTGGGAATTGAATAAGCAGACTTTCCCTCATGGGCTTAGGCCAGTTTCTGAAAAGTTGCAGCAGCTTGGTATATCTCTAGGTATCTGGCTGAGTCCTTGTGGAGGTTATTCTTTCAGAAATAAGCGAATAAATTACATGCGATCACAGGGTTATGAAGTTACTGGACAGCCTGTTAATTATTGGGACCAGCAGCTTTGTCTTGCTGGTAAGAATTATAGTGCTTTGTTCAAAAAGCGTATAACAGATTTTGTCAAACAAGACCGAATTGCTTACTTCAAATGGGACGGTATTCAGTTCTCATGTAGCAATCCAACACATGGTCATCCTGTTGGGATTTATTCCCGCAGGGCTATAATGGATACAGTTATTTCAATGTGCAATGCTGTGAGGAGTATTAACCCTGATGCTTTCTTGAATATAACTTCAGGCACATGGCTAAGTCCGTGGTGGGTGAAATATGCTAACACGATCTGGATGCAGGGAGGTGATTATGGTTATGCAGATGTTCCTTCTATCAGTACACGGGATGCTGCTATGACCTACCGTGATTATGTCTTGTATGAAGACTTCGCTAAATATAATTTCTGGTTCCCAATATCCAATCTCATGACGCATGGCATTATTAAAGGAAAATTACAGAGATTAGGAGATACGACCGAACCTTTTGACAAATTTACCAATAATGCAGTGTTGTATTTTGCACGTGGCATCTCAATGTATGAGCTTTATATTTCCCCTGATATTTTGAATGACAGACAATGGCAGGCGCTTGCCCAAGCAATCAAGTGGGCTAAAGCTAATTTTGATATTCTCAAAAACTCATTTTTCATTGGAGGAAACCCGGCTATACGCCAGGCTTATGGTTATGTCCACTTCTCTGGTGACAAAGGTATTATCGCACTGAGAAATCCATTTGTTGATTCCACACATATCAAAGTTGTACTCAGTCCGGCCCTGGGTTTGAATAAACAGGCTCATAACCTTGTCCTTGAGCAGGTTTATCCTTATCATCAGGTTTTGCCGAGGCTTTTGAGTGCAGGTGATACAATTTCAATACCTTTGATAGGTTATGAGACAGCAGTCTTTGAAGTATATCCTGTAGAACAAGCATCTTATCCTTTAATAATTGGCGCAAAATTTACAATCAGCCGACAGTCTGACAGACGTCTGGTTTATACTCTTTATGACATTAGAAATCCTCGAATACTGAATCCAGCATCCATAAGTAAAATTACAAACCCGGCAGGCAAAAAGATTAATGTATCAGATTTGCAGCAAG
>JALVRO010000255.1 GCA_027031265.1 Bacteroidales bacterium
AGGGTCAATTAACCGCCGGCCTATTGACACGGCGCCGCGCACAGTGACGTCATAGTCAGGAAATTCCTCTCGCGCCACTGGCGAGGCAGAATAAATCGAAGCCCCGCTCTCGTCCACAATGTATATTTTCACATCACGTGGATAACGCACTTTTTTGAGGAATTTCTCAGTCTCGCGGCTCGCCGTCCCATTGCCCAGGGCAATAACATCAATCTTGTATTGCTCCACGAGTCGCGAGATGGTGCGCGCCGCCTCCACTGCTTCACGTGCCCCTGTGTGCGGATAAATCGTGGTGTTGAACATCAGATCGCCAGACTCATTGAGTGTAACGACTTTGCAGCCTGTGCGGAACCCCGGATCAATTGCCAGAACACGCTTGCGGCCCAGAGGAGGCTCCATAAGCAAATGCCATAGATTTCTGGTAAAAACCTTAATGGCTTCCTCATCCGCCTGTTCCTTTAGCTGCTGGCGCATCTCTGTCTCAAGGCTTGGCCTTATCAGGCGCAGATAACTGTCTTTGACCGCCTGGCGCACCTGCTCTGTAGTCTGGTTATCACCACGGAGAAAATGACGGAAAAGAATATCCAGAGCCCTGTCGCGGTCCGGTTCAATGCTTATATTGATAATTCCTTCGCGTTCGGCACGGAACATAGCCAGGACACGGTGGGACGCTATACGTGTAATAGGCTCAGAATAAGAGAAATAATCACGGTATTTTTGTCCTTCCCCTTGCTTGTCCTTCTTAACCTTTGTGGTAATCACTCCATGGCGGCTAAACAGGTTCCTTAACTTCGCCCTGACTGTAGCATCTTCGTTCACCCATTCGGCAATAATATCACGCGCACCCTGCAGAGCCTCTTCTACTGTTTGCACCTCGTCTGTGAGATACTGCTCTGCCCCGGCCATAAGGTCAAAGGCGCCCTGGTCAAAAATCTTCCTGGCCAGAGGCTCCAGACCTTTCTCACGGGCTATAACTCCACGTGTACGGCGCTTGGGCTTATAAGGTAGATACAAGTCCTCAAGCTCGGCAAGTGTCTGTGCAGCGAGGATTTTCTCCTTCAGCTCGGGTGTGAGCTTGCCCTGTTCCTCTATTGTTGAGAGGATTGTTTCACGGCGCTGGTCAATCTCTGTCAGACGCCGCTCAATGTCATGTATTTTTTCTATTTGCACCTCATCCAGTCCACCTGTCTGGTCCTTGCGATAGCGTGCTATGAATGGAATAGTCGCTCCATTGGCAAGAAGGTATAACACACTTTTGACCTGGTTCTCTGTGAGGGAAAGCTCCGAGGCTATCTGCCGGACATGATTTTCATTAAATTCCATTGGATTGTTTGTTTGTAAACTTTTTAGTAAAACTAAAAATTTTCAAATGGAAAAAAGAAACAAAAATTAACTAGCACACAAGCTTTAGTGCCCATAAATTTGTTCAGGTAAATGTAAATTTATACTAAAACGTCAAAGAAAATTGGAAATTTTAAAATTCTAACCGCAATGTCTAGCACAAAGTAATTTTATAAATTATCAAAGCGGGTTAATACATCGTAACGATAAATGCTAAAAAGCTTTCCGACCTTTAAACACAGGCTTATAATCCGTTATCTTCATCAAGTTTTGCTTCTGCCCTCTGGAAAAGCACATATATAGACGGTTCGCTAAACCCCTCAAACGAACCTTTGAATTGGTAAACAATCTCACGGTAAACCCAACCGTTTTGTTCAAAAAAATCAATTACTTCTGCAAAAGTATTGAATACCATTGGCTTACCCTCCTCATCTGTAACATAAAGCCTTTTTGTTTTTAATATAACCGTATTTTTCGGCAAATGATATATGGCATAAGTTCTGGAAAAAGGGTTTACCATGTGGATAAGTATGTAATTAGTGTTGACAATCTGGTCTATATTTTTTCCTTCCAGATAAATCTGGGGGAACGAACAGAGGGCTACAAAAACAAAAACTAAGGAGAGGATAAAACGTCTCATAGCTATTTTTTCTAACAAATTACAACAAAAACCAAAGTCCAGGAAACCTGCCCGAGAAGAAACGTATAAAGAATTAGAAAATCGTGGTTAAAAATTTATAAGATGGTCACTAACTAATTTCCACCATCTGCTTCTTCTATTTCCTTTCGTTGAAAAAGCAAATATGTCTTAGACTGGTTAAATCCAGTAGATGAATTATTTACGTCATCTATTGTCTGTCGGAATATCCAGCCATTTTCCTCAAACAACTCCACAACTGCGGTCAAAGAATCGAAAAACAAAGGCCGTCCTAGACTATCAGTTACAGGTATTCTGTTATTACCTATCAAACTACATTTACCAGGCACTTTGTAAAATGCCCTTGTGCGGCAGAAAGGCCTGGTCAAATAAATCAAAATATAATCCTGCCTGACAATACGGTCTATTTTCCTACCATCCAGATAGATCTGCGAAAACACAGGAAAAGACAAAGCAAGAGTTAATATTAAGATAAGGATTCTTTTCATGACAAATGAATTCAAGATTTTTATCAAGGTATCTTCATTAGCGTTATAACGAAATGTAAAATTTATTAACCAATAAAACAAATCACACAGGGACAAAACATTAATCACATCTCTATTAGTGCAATACATTCCTGCAAATTATATTTAATAACAACGAAAGATTAACATAAATTTCCAACTCGTATTCAATAAAAAAGTTATCTTTAAGAAAACACAGATTAATTACATTCTTGCTTTGTTTAAATTTTTGGTAGCCCGACCTCACCAAAGGCCCCCACCAGGATGATAAAGAAAGCTAATCTGTGCTAGCTAAAAACTAAATTTTCAAAAAGATGAAAAAACTAGGTTTAATTCTCACAATGGTTGCATTAATGTTTTCATCTAACATTTTTGCACAGGCCAACACACAGGCCCAGGTCGAATCAGTAGCCAAAGATGTTCTACAGGCTTACAAAACACAAGATGTTGAGCTATTAAAAAAACATGCTTCTGGTATCTTAAAGTATTCTATAACAGACAGTTACTTCAAAGACAAGGAGATCCAAGAATACATTGGTGTAATCAAAAACTGGGATGGACAAATAAGAGGCATAGGATATGAAGAACAAAACATGGGGCCAGTGCCCATCCTCATGGCCACTGTCTATTTCGCTGATGATCCCAACAGCAACGACATATACGAAGTACTGCTCTCTAATGCCAATGGCAAAGGCTGGATAATGTTCGGAAGCGGTCTTGCAAAAGAAGGAAAATCAAAATTCGACAAACTAAGTAAAACAGTCCCAGGCGAGAAAAAAGCGACTCCAAACCGTCAAATCTCAATAGAAATGGCTAATGGAGATACCTTTGATAATTCTACTGCGCAAGCTGCTATTAGTAATTTTGAAAAACTAGATGATGATAACTTTTTTATTATCCTGAAAAAAGACAATGACTTTATGCAATTTGCATACTCTGACAAAAACTCATACCAAGCAGAATATAAAGAAAATGGAATTCAATATGAAGCAAAGACACCTGTTACCAAAGAACAAGCTATTACACTGATTAAGGACTATTATAATACAGATGACAAGTGGAAGACAGATGTTGAATGGGAAAAAATGTAGATTTTGAATATTACACATATTAATAACTACGTGTCAACAGTACTTGCTGGCACGTAGTTTTATTACCCAGGAATTAGTAATATCATAAACAGTTTAAAGAGCATATTCTGTCCTGGTCTGTCATGAGATTAAAAATTTGCAAAACTAAATCAAGTAATTAATAAATTTTGCCCAAGAAAAAACATAAAGACAAATGCTTTACATCACAGATTTTTATTTATTGTATTTAATAGCTTTTGTCGCATCAATTCTGGGTTTCGTTCATGGCCAGGTGATGATTAGCGTTGTTCTACTGATTTACTCCATAGCCGGTTTAATTATTTACCTTCGTACGGGAAACATACGTAAATCATTGAACCTCTTCCACAAAGGCAAATTCAAATTAGCAGCAATATTACTGATGTTAACTTTTCCTGGACTTCTGTCTGCGCAAAACAAAGCTTATTACAAGTTTCTCAAAGGCATGGTCCTGCTTGGCACTGACAATAAACATGCCCTGAGCCTCATTCGTCAGGCATTAAACACAGGCCTGCTCAGAGAACAAGATCGCCAGGTAGCAATGAAAATACTCTTTGGAGAGGCGTAGTTTTTTATAAATTTGTATGTAAGATTAAGAACACACAACCATGGCATATCTTGTTGTTGACCTGGAAATGACAGGACCTGATCCTGAGTTTCACGACTTCATTCAGATTGGAGCCGTCCTGGCAGACGACCGCTGGAACTACATAGACGAGTTTGAGACACTTGTTTATCCTGATAATGAGGATGCTTTCTCTGTTTATGCCGAGAAAATCCATGGGCTATCCATCCACGACCTGTATGATGCGCCTGCCTCTTTCGAAGCACTGGAAATGATGGAAGAGTGGGCAATAGAAAAATTCGCCAAATCACACCGTCACCTTCGCCAGATAGTCGTATCGGGACAGAGCGTTTTCAACGACATTAGCTTTCTTAGAGCAAAGTACCAACGCCACAAAATGCCATGGCCCTATGCCTATAAAATGCTTGACCTGATGAACGTTGCTTATGTGTTTTACAAAATCTTTGATGCCAACAAGATTGCCCGACCCCGACATTACAATCTCGACACAATAGTCAGCATCTTTGGCCTGGAGCGAGGTAGCGAAAACCACGATGCACTGGAAGACGCACGCCTCACTTTTGAATGTTTCAAACGCTTTTACAAGCTAGCACGTATGACAAAGCTGGAGCTTGGCGACCAAGACCTGATAGGACTTAGCTAAAAATGTTTTACAAACACAAAGGGTCAATCCACACTCTTCAAAAATAAAGGAAAACACATATTTATAACATTTACAAAAGTAAAACAAACTAAAACACTATACCCAGCAAGGTGCTTTCAGGACGCTTGCAGGGGCGTATGCGTTGATTATTAGTACATTCTAAATTCATAACTATAAGGCAAACAAAGTGTGCATATACAAAAAAGACAGGCCACGCCGCTAAAGATATTTCAAACGGTGTGGCCTGCCTTTGTTTTATACGGAAGGCCAGGTGCTGGCTAGAATTGCACCTCAACCACCACTTCTTTCTTATCACGCAGCACTGTAATCTGGACCCTATCGCCAGGATTGACCCTGGACAAAGCACTCATATAATCGTAAATATTATTCACTTTCTTGTCGCCAATCTTAATAATTACATCACCTGCCAGAATACCTGCTTTATCTGCCACACCATCAGCCACCACTGCATCTACTTTCACACCCCTGCCGCTATAGCCAAACGCCGGACGAATGCCCAGATGTACCTTCATTCCACCATAACGTCCTTTTTGTGCCTCTTCCTTTTGCTTAACGAAATGAAAACGGCTAGGATAATGTGATGCCTTGATAGCCAGATCTGCGATAAACCTGAGCACTCTAGCCTCTCCCTTGTAGTTTATAAACTGTGGATCATCCATAGGTGTGTGATAACCCTTGGCAGTGCTTGCATATACGAAGATAGCAGGTATCCCTACCTCAATGAAAGAAGCATGATCTGAGCCACCAAAAACGCGGTCAAAGGTCTTGACTTTTAGATCTGTGGTGTCGTATTTGACCTGATTGAAAACCTCCTTCAGCTCACGTGCAGAACTAAGGCCCATGAAATTGGCTTCATTCTTGTATTTGCCAATCATGTCCATGTTTATCATTAGATCAATGCTATCCTTGGGCACAGGCAGATGATGGGCAAAATATTTAGAGCCGAGCAAGCCCTCTTCTTCTGCAGCAAAATCAACGAATATAATGCTACGTCCAAGCTTATCACGCACAGAAGCCAAATATTCCATAAGTTCCATCACACCTGTGGTACCAGAAGCATTATCATCTGCTCCATTGTGCACTGCGACAGTATCAGGCATACGCGAACCAGACTCGTAGCCACCAAGTCCAAGATGGTCGTAATGCGCACCAATGATGATATATCTACCACCAAGTCGCGGGTCGTTGCTCTTGAGTAGAGCTACAACATTCTGTGTCTTGCACTTGACAACTTGATAATGTACAGCCAAAGACAAGTCACGTTTAACCGTAAATGTTAAGTTACCCTTTTCGTGCAATTCCTGCTCTATTTTATCCAGGCTTTGTCCAAGTATTTTCTTTGCCACTGCGCGCTTTACCTGTATAACAGGTAAATCTTCCCTGGCAAGCACACGCGGGATAGCATAATAAATCAAGTTATCGGCATAGCGAGTGGGATTAACAAAGATTACACCGGCAGCTCCGTGGTCTTTGGCTGTTGCTACTTTTTTGCGGTCTGATGTATAATTCTTTAACACATCATGACTAAAAGGAGGATTCTGTGGTTCTCCTCGCAGTATAACAACCCATTTTCCTGTTACATCTATGCCTGTGTAATCATTCCACCGCACAGAGTCGCCTTCGTTAACATCAAATCCATAGCCTACAAAAACCACTTCTTTGGTCTGGAAATAACCTGTGTCTGAGAAAGGATAAACCTTATAATCCTTGTCCATCGCGTAAGACCTGTGACCTACTCTGAAATAATTATCCCCGAAAAATTTAATACCTGCGTTTATCTCAAAATATTGAAACCCGCTATTAGCCAGTAAAGTAAGCCCATGGTCTATATATTCCTGACGCAGACGCTCTGCCACCTGCTTACTCTCTGGTGTGCAGGGGAAACGGCCTTTCTGCTGGTCGCTAGCCAGGTAATAAATCCAGTCTTTAACTTCACGGGCGGTTATCTCAGACTGTGCAATAGAAAAATTAAGGCTAAGAAGCACCAGCCATACGGCTAAAAATAATTTTTTCATATCTGTGTGTTTAAAAGTTTACAATTCTTGTGATAAATCTTCATAGACCTGAAGTAGCTTTTGCTTTTCAATATTCCAGTTATATTTCTCTCTCACGGCCCGGTAACCATTCATACCCATCTCTATGGCTTTGTCAGGATTGTCCAGTAAAAATTGTATAGCCTTAGCAAACTGCTGTGGATCAGTCGTATCTACACTCAGGCCACAATTTTCTCCCAGTACAATCTCTTCCCACAGAGGTATCTTATTAATAATTACCGGTATACCAGCATTCATATATTCAAAAAGCTTGACAGGATAAGCGCCCAGATACTTCTCTGTCCTGTGCAAGGGCACAAGCCCAATTTTCACATGTTGCAGAATCTCAAGCACCTGGTCTTTCCCCACAAATCCACGAAAATCTACCTTTTCCCACACGAGCATAGATTTGACCTTTTCTTCAAGGTCTTTGTTAGAAAATCTCCCTGCCAGAACTAGTTTTATATCAACATACTTCAGTACCTCCATCATATCAAGGATACCTCGTGGCTCTGTAATGCTACCAATATAAGTCATCGCATTTTGCTTTTTCTCCCAATCAATAGGCACATCATCGAGTATAACAAAATTGCGGACCATCTCTGTCGTTGCACTTATACCACTTACACGAGTATAAGTATCAGGATCAGCTACTATTTTATAGCTAAAGCGCTTGATAGCCCGGCTTTCCCATCTGTCAATAGCTTGACTTATTATCTTTCGAACAAACAATGGTATATATTCCTTGTACAATATCTGCTTGGGAAGGTTCTCGTGAATATCATACACAACCTTTTTCCCGTGGCGCAAAAGTCTGAGGCCATAAGGTATCAACTCAGGGTCATGAAAATGATAAATATCACAATCAAGGTCCAGGCCCTTTTCATACACCTTTCGTGCATACTTGAACATTCTCTCCCTGCGCCCCTGGGGACGGCCAACATCGTAAATCTTTACGCCTTCCACCTCCTGGTCCTCTCCTCCATTGGCGACAACGAGGCTTACGTCATACCCTGTCTCTGCTAAAGATCTGCACTCTTTGTGAAAAATCCTAACATCAAAGGTGGGATGTACAGAAGTCAGATGGCAAACTTTTATTTTTTTATCCATTGTGTTGTGGTTTTTCTGGTTTAAAAACATAGGCTTTTATCCTGTCCAGGCCATTGAGTTTAAAGGCTGTGACACGGTGACGGCCATCACGTATAAGGTACTGGCCATTAGGCAGTAGCATAACTTTTATTGGTGGCAGAGAATCAGGATCTATCTCCCCGTTGCGTATCTTTATAGCCAGATCCAGAGTCTGTGGATTGAGTGGAATATTATCAAACTTTATGTTGCTAATGTGTATGTATTTGACCTGGTCGTAGCGCATTAATATAATGGTTGCAATACAACAAGATGTGGATTTTTCTTATGCTGATATGGCGGCTTCTCCATCTTTATTGGATGGGCACTCTGTGTCATTATCCACATTGCCAGGGAATCCATCCAGCGGTAAGCAGAAGCATAAGTCGGATGAGCACCATCTTTAAAGCGCTTAAAACTTGGGTCCATGGTAAATTTATATGATGGAAAAAAATGATCTCGTCCTACAAATGACAGTATCAAATCATTAATGCCAGAGTCTTTTTTCCAGTTAGGCGGCCCCACCCATACATACGGCAAAGTGTCTATCTGTGCAAGGATATGTTTGACATATTTTGCCCGGCGCTCTTTGATATGTGGGACAAAGAGTTCATTAGCGCCAAGCACAAGAATTACATACGTGGGATGGAATTTATTGATATAATATCTCAGTGTGTCGCTCTCTCCATAATACTTTGTGGTAGCACTATACCACATCACTGCATATAGCTCATGACCATTATAATCACAATAGTCTTTCATGGTATAGCGAAGCTGCTCAAGCATTGAATCTCCCGCTAACAGAATAACCTGCTTACTGGTATCCAGCTCTGGCCTCTTCCACGTAACATCAGCAGCCACGAGCGCATCTACCTTTGTTGTATCGCCCATGATAAATTGCTTGATACCAGCCTGCTTAATCTCCAACCGCCCTATCCTGACAGGTTCTGGCGCAAAAGAATACAATGTCAAGATTGCAAGTGTTATTAGCAAAATCCAGATATATCCCCAGATTGGTTTCATGTGTGTTATATTTTTATAGCTCTAACCATGTGTCTCTTCCCTGGTGCACCGGGCAAACGCCAGACACTGAAACCTGCCTGACGCAGGTTATTTTTTATTACACCCTTGGCTGCGTATGTTGTGAGCACTCCTCCAGGCCTCATTTTCCTGCAGATCATCTCAAACCTCTCCTGTGCCCACATCTCAGGCTGCTTATCATAAGAAAATGCATCATAATATACCAGGTCTATCTCCTCCTGAATCTCATACTGTGTCCAGTCTCCCAGTATCTTGTGCAAAACAAAATTCCCGGTTATCTGCACATCCTTATCCCAGGGTGATTTGTGCAAAGTTATAAAATAATTTAAGTACTGCTCAATATGGGCTGGTAGATTAAATTTTGTCCACAGTTCCTCTGTCACAGGATATTTTTCTATTGTGAAATAATGAATTTTCAGGCTCCTGGTTAAGGATTCTATCAGGGTCAGCAAAGCATTAAGACCGCTACCAAACCCCACTTCAAAAACTGTTATCTGTGATTGGGCGAGAAAACGAAGACCAGACTCTATATATACATGCATGCTTTCGGTATAACTACCTGAAAGGGAATGATAATGCTCCTGCAAACTCTGGTTAAAAAATGTGCTAGTGCCATCCTCTGTGGGTACCAGCTTTATTTTCTGTATCTCCTGCCTTTCCATTCAAAACCTATAAACTGCGATAAAATACCAATGCTTACGGCATAAAAGATATATAAAATTTCCTCAACCAAAAACCACACAAGCAGTTTTTTCTGTCCATAACGCCCCAGATAAACCCACAAAAGCAAAAAATCAACAGCTGTTTTGATACCGAAAAAAACTAAAAATTGTCTCACATCCATGGCCATCCACCCCAACAGCAAAAAATTTGTTATGAAAACCGTCACAGCCACAAACTGCGTCCATCTGTCATTATAATATCCTGTCTTTGATGCCCATCTTATTCTCTGACTAAAGAAACTTTTCAAACTGCCTTGTGCCCTTGTCCATACAGTAGCTCCCACACTGGCCTGCAGAACAATTTTCCTACCCATACGCCTGGCCTCGTGCAAAAGAAACACATCATCTCCCGAAGGATGGTCTGTGTGGATATTGGCCTCCTGCCATAGACTGCGCACAAAACCAATATTTGCTCCATTAGCCATAAAAGGTTTACCCTGTCTTGCACTACCCAGACCAGATGCAAGAAGGGAAGCAAACTCCAGGCTCTCCAGAGCCTGCCAGGACAATACTCTTTCGTAGTGAATCATTACATTACCTAATACCAGTTGTGCTCCTGCTCCAATCATTGGCCCCATCATCTCACGTATCCAGGTCCTGGGTAACTGGCAGTCTGCATCTGTCACAAGGATATAATCGCTCTGAGCATGCGCAATTCCCTCGGAAAGCGCAAATTTCTTACCCGGAGCCTGTGAGTTCTTCAGGATCTTAACCCCCTCATTAACAAATGATTGTAGCCACCCCCACGTCCTGTCTGTGGAATAATCATCAACTATAATTATTTCGTAATCTGACCAATCCTGACATAGCAATGACTTTAGCAAGAGTTCGATATTCTCCTCTTCATTACGCACTGCAATGACCACAGACACTCTGACATTCCCATTCTCAGAAACATTATACTGTGGCAGCCTAAGCACACCAATAAAAAAGAAAAGCACAAGGCAAGCATAAATAGCAAACACAAGTAAGGCTATGTACCACAGAGCAATCATACGGCAAATATAAAAAAAATGCCCGACCATAGTGGTCGGGCTGGCACCCGGTACGGGACTTGAACCCGTGACCTCCAGGTTGAAAACCTGGCGTCCTAACCACTAGACGAACCGGGCGTCCGAAAAATTGCAATGCAAAGATAGAATTTGGGGAAAAATTTGCAAAACCCTTTAACGTTTTTTTATACTATCCGACCCTCGCCAAAGAAGCTATCAAGCGTGTTCTGGATATTAAGATCAATGTTCTCAATATAGATTTCAAGTACCTTACTCTTTTCATAAGGCAAAAGGCGCACTTCTTCAAATTCGGCAGGCAACAGAACGGTCTGGCCCTTGAACAAATCCATTCTTTCGCGTTTGTAATACTCCAAGGCAAAGCTACCCTCAATCACCATATATATAACAAACGAGTCCAGGGACATGTAATTCTTATTCACGATCTGGTCAAACTCAATAACATTCGTGGTAAAGTAATCACAACTAACCAGAGGCACAGTCTTATTCAGCTCTGGAGTATAATCCTGCTTGTATTTTTCATAGGCCTTATAATCAATCACATCCAGGGCAAGGTCTATATGTATCTCACGGGGCTTGCCATCAAGTCCCACACGTCCCCAATCATACAAACGGTAAGTAATATCCGAAGTTTGCTGGATCTCGGCCACCACAATACCTTTTCCCAGGGCATGAACACGCCCCGGCGGAATGAAGAAGACATCCCCAGGCTTGACTTTCACATAATTAAGATGCTCTGCAATAGTATCATGGTCCAGGCTCTTGAGCAAGGTCTCGCGGTCCATATCATGCTTCCAACCCATTATTAGCTCTGCCCCAGGCTCTGCATAAATAACATACCACATCTCTGTTTTGCCATAAGCATGATGTCGAAAACGGGCCACCTGATCATCTGGATGAACTTGCACAGACAAAACATCATTAGCATCAATATACTTTATCAACAATGGGAACTCAATGCCATATTTGAAATACACACGATCGCCCACAAGGTCTGCCATATAAATCTCAACTAAATCCTGCAGATTATTACCCTTGAGGAAACCGTTGTCTACTATAGAAACATAATCTTCTACTGCAGATATCTCCCAGCTCTCTCCTATTGGACGGGCAGGGTTACAATCTTTGCCAAGCACAGAATAAAGACGGTTGCCACCCCACACCTTCTCTACATAAATAGGCTTAAACTGGAGCGGATATAAGTTGTGTACTTTCATTTGCTAGATAGTAATTTTATTCAAAAAACTATGATAATCACCCTGTTTACCAAGTGGCTTTGATGTACGAATATTAAAAACAGTCTCTATAGCTGGTCTTACATCATTAATCCCGAAACCTTTACCTTCTAGAATTTTCTCATAACTTTTGGTATGTAATTCTGTAAAACCGCCACTAAACTCAATCTCCTCTCCATCAATAGTTAAACTTCTATAAGTTCGTTGACCCTGAGCCTTAATTTCCCCTGGTATATCCTCATATTCTAGACTAAGAAACCATTTGATTCTTGCTTTCTCCAGTTCTAAATAACCTGCTGCACGTGATTTACTATAATGATTAACAATATTCAACTTTGGTGTACCAAAAATCCACATTAACATATCAAAAAAATGAATTCCTATATTAGTTACTATACCTCCAGACTTTGATTCGTCACCTTTCCAGCTATAATAATACCATTTTCCTCGACTTGTTATATAAGTAAGCTCAATATCATGTATCTTATCTGGGTGTTCACTATCAATTTTTTTCTTTAATAGCTGTATAGCTTCATGTAATCTTAATTGTAAAATTGTATTTATTTTATGACCTGTTTCAGCTTCTATCTCTTCCAGGGCGTCAAGATTCCATGGATTTAAAACTAAAGGCTTCTCGCATATAGCATCTGCATCACTTCTCAATGCGAAACGAATATGAGCGTCATGCAAATAATTTGGCGTGCAAATACTAACATAATCAATCTTTTTACCAGTTCTGCGCAACTTATCTATATGTCTATCAAACCTCTCAAATTCTGTAAAAAAATCTGCATCAGGGAAATAACTATCAATAATTCCCACGCTATCACATTTATCTAAAATAGCGACAAGATTATTTCCTGTATCTTTTATTGCCTTCATGTGACGAGGAGCGATATAACCAGCCGCACCAATTAATACAAAATTCTTTGGTTCCATTTATGTAGAATTTTTCTTTTTTACAACCTTATTTTAGTTTAAATACTCTACCACTTTCAAGTTTATATTTTACTCCACTTTCTGGACAAACAGCAATACCATCCTTATCAAATTCTAACCTATGCCCATATTCACTCATCCAGCCAACCTGTTTTGCAGGAACACCAACAACCAAAGCATAAGCAGGAACATCCTTGGTAACAACAGCTCCTGCGCCTACAAAACAAAATTCTCCTAGAGTAATACCACACACAATTGTAGCATTAGCTCCTATTGTGGCACCCCTCTTTACTAAAGTAGTTTCGTATTTATCATGCCTATTAATAATACTTCTAGGGTTTGTGACATTTGTAAAAACCATTGATGGTCCTAGAAAAACATCATCTTCTATAATCACTCCTGTATAAACTGAAACATTATTCTGAATTTTTACATTATTACCTATCTTAACATTATCAGCAATAAATGTATTTTGTCCCAAAACACAATTCTTTCCAATCTCTGCTTTACCCATTACATGACTGAAATGCCAGATTTTAGTGCCTTCTCCTATTTTTGCACCTTTATCTACTACTGCTGTAGGATGGACAAAATATTTTCTCTCTTCCATGGTATTTATTTTTTAAAAAATGATCTAATTGCCTCTGTAATATAATCTATAATTTCTTCTGTGAGCTCTGTGTGCATCGGCAGTGATAAAACATGATGACTTAAATACTCAGAATTTTCCAATGATACTGGTGTTTTCGCTATCTGCTGGTAAGCCTCTTGCTTATGTATTGGTAATGGATAATAAATTTGTGTTGGAATCCCTCTGTCAGCTAAATATTGTTTAAGAGCATCCCTATTATCTGACTTCAATGTTATCGTGTATTGATGAAAGACATGTGTTCTATCATTGAGTACAATCGGAATGCTTATGTGCTCAATGTCTGCAAGTCTTTCATTGTACATCTTTGCAGCCTGCTGACGTTTCGAGATATATTCATCAATGTACTTTAATTTGACATTTAAAATAGCTGCCTGAATTGTATCCAGACGTGAATTAAGCCCTACATACTTGTGATAATATTTCTTATTCTGACCATGATTAGCAATCATTCTCATTTTCACATATAAATCTTCATTGTTTGTGAAAATAGCCCCTCCGTCTCCATACCCACCTAAATTCTTTGTAGGGAAAAAAGATGTGGTACCTATATCACCAATTGTCCCGGTTCTCTGTCTATGGCCATCAGAAAAAATGTATTCTGCACCTAATGATTGTGCATTATCCTCTATTACTGCCAGATTATACTTCCTTGCAATCTCCATGATTTGCTGCATATTAGCAGCTTGTCCATATAAGTGAACTGGAATTATTGCCTTAGTCTTTGACGTAATAACACTTTCTATTTGCCCCACATCTATATTAAAAGAATCAAGATCAACATCTACTAAAACAGGAATTGCCCCCAGAAAAGCAATTACTTCGGCCGTTGCTATATATGTAAATGCAGGAACAATAACCTCATCTCCGGGCTGAATACCAAGCCCCTTCAAAGCAACTAAAATTGCTTCTGTCCCATTAGCAACAGGTACAACATAATTTACATCAAGATATCTGGCTAAATTTTCTGAAAATTGACTAACTTCTGGTCCATTAATAAATCTACCATGATTTAAAACACCTAGTATTGCTTGGTTTATTTCTTGCTCTATCCTTTTATACTGACTAACCAGATCTACCAGTACTATTTTGTACATAACAGTCTATTTTCATTTACTCTACTGTTACTGATTTAGCCAGGTTGCGAGGCTGGTCAACATCATTTCCACGCAGGACAGCAGCATGATAAGCCAAGAGCTGCAAAGGAACAACTGTAACCAGTGGAGCTAAAGGTTCAGGCACATGTGGAACCTCAATTATATGGTCCACCATTTTTCGGACTGTCTCATCCCCTTCTGTGGCTATTGCTATAACACGGCCACCACGTGATTTTACTTCCTCGATATTGTTAAGGACTTTCTCGTAAATCTTATCCTTGGTAGCCAGGAATACCACAGGCATATTCTCATCAATCAAAGCAATAGGTCCATGCTTCATTTCTGCGGCAGGGTAACCCTCAGCATGAATATAGGAGATTTCCTTGAGTTTGAGAGCTCCCTCTAATGCCACAGGATAAAGATAACCACGGCCAAGATAAAGAAAATTTGTAGCATTCTTGTATCTATCAGCCAGGTCTCGTATATAAGCATTCTGTTCAAGTACCCTGGCTATTTTCCCAGGTATATGTTGAAGTTCTTTGACCAGATATTTAAAATCACTGTATGGCAGGGTGCCTTTTTCCTGGCTAAGCATTAAAGAAAACATGGACAACACAGTAACCTGGGCTGTAAAAGCCTTTGTGGAAGCAACCCCAATCTCTGGTCCTGCATGTGTATAGACACCTGCGTGTGTCTCGCGTGCTATACTCGAGCCCACAACATTACATATACCAAGCACAGTTGCCTCATTGTGCTTTGCTAGCTCCACAGCTGCCAGGGTGTCGGCTGTCTCCCCACTCTGGCTTATAGCTATTACTATGTCCTCTTTCTTTATTATAGGATTACGATAACGGAATTCAGAGCCATATTCAACCTCAACAGGTATACGGGCAAGATTCTCAATAAGATACTCACCTACCAGACCTGCATGCCATGATGTTCCACATCCGACTATTACAAAACGCTCAGCTTTAAGTATTTTGTCCATAACGTCCATTATACCACCCAATCGAACCATCGTGCCGTCTGAAGATATACGGCCTCTCATAGTGTCATGAATAGCATCTGGTTGCTCGAAAATCTCTTTTAGCATAAAATGGTCATAACCATTCTTCTCAATGGCTGCAAGGTTAAAATCAATATTCTGTATAATAGGACTAAGCTCCTGATTATCAAGATTTTTTAACACAAACTCATCTTTTTTCAGAATAGCAATGTTATCATTATCCAGATAAACAACACGATTTGTGTATTCAACGATAGGAGTAGCATCTGATGCCAAGAAATACTCACCTTTCCCTAGTCCTATTACCAGTGGGCTACTTTTTCGGGCTGCTATAAGCTTATCTGGCTCATTAGTGGATATAACGACTATAGCATAAGCACCTATAACCTCTGAAAGTGCCAAACGCACAGCCATCTCAGCATCTGTCCCGCCTTCGAGGTACATATATTCTATTAGGTTGACCAGCACCTCTGTGTCTGTCTCAGATTTAAATTGATAGCCTTTGTCGATCAAAAAATTTTTAAGTTGCTTATAATTTTCAATTATACCATTGTGAATTAGAACAAACAAACCATTTTGCGAAACATGTGGATGAGCATTGACATCATTAGGTTCTCCATGTGTGGCCCATCGTGTATGACCTATGCCGATATGGCCATCTATATTTTTATCTTTAACATCTCTTTCCAGGTCAGCTACTTTACCTTTTTTCTTGTGGACATGAAGTTTCTCTCCATTATGTATTGCTATACCAGCAGAATCATATCCCCTATACTCGAGGCGTTTTAGACCATTTATAAGAATTGGTAAAGCTTTCCTTTCCCCTATATAACCAACTATACCACACATAATTAAAATTTTAATATTTTGACAAGGTGATAACGAGCTTGGCAGGAATAGAATTTTTCCCACTGTTTATCACTGCCCTAGATAGCTGTAAACTAGAATTATAATCCATCAGATAATAAGAAGTTGAAGAGTTCAACGCAGTGTCGGAGTTTATCATAGCTTGTACTATACGGGTAACATTAATCTTGTACTGATTAATATTAAGCTTAGCACCATAATACTCCCCTGTTTTTCTGTTCATGTAATCCTGTAGGAGAATTGGTCTCTGTGTTGTATCATTTTTATCAAAAGCAAGTAAATAAATAGTTTCCGGGGCTGGATAAGAAGTCTCATAAGTTATACCTGGTGGTGCCAGTGGCAATACCAGTTCTGCCTTGTACACAACCTGGTTGTTGAGCGTATAAAGGTAAGGAAAATCTATTTTTATTCTAGTGCCAGCTGTCTGAAGGTATGCAACTGAGTCTATTGTCGAATCCAATATTTGAGTGCCTGAATAATCATGCTCAAAGAGTGTAAAATGTGTATTTGCAATCTGTGTAATTGACAGCATATATTTCATTGTAGTATCAGGCAAAGTATCTGGATGATAATAAATTATTATCCTGGAATGTAATACTTCTTGAAAATTTCTATCTTCAAAATCAATCTTGAACGTAAAACGATAAATAGCTGCATCATAAAAGCCAGGTCCTGGAGTTATTGCTAATCCGAAAAATTTTTCATTAAACCTGGCATTCTCATCATAAAAATAATAATCCACACTATCGGCAAGGCGTTGTCCAAAAGAAGGGTCAAGATAAACCTTCATAATAGTATCATTACCACCCTCATAAAGCGAGAATTGCCCCTGTCCCAATAGATTGTTAGAAGCATATTTGTCAATAGGATCATCTGCATAAAACCTATTAAAAGGCTTTAATGTATCCTTAACCTCATAAACATATACAGGAACTGAATTATATGGCTTACCATAGGGCGTAAACTCTGGGTCAATCTTCATTATCAAAACGACAGAATCGACTGTGCAACTATCATTAAACTTAGGATATCCGAATTGTTGCAGCTGCGTAACAAAAGAAGCCTTAGTATAACCAAAAAGCGGATCATAATAAGAACCAAAGAAAACAGCCCCCATACCATTACTTTGAATATGTGTGAAAGGCTCTGTCTTGAGGCTTACAGTAAAAGTGTCAACCAACTTAACATTGACCAAATCTTCCTGTGGTAAAAGGCCTAAAGCAAAATTCTGATTTTTTTCACACGAAAAAATAAAAAATAAAGATACAAACAACGAGAACACCAATAATAACTTCTTCATAACCAATATTTTATAATTCCAATCCAGGTAAAATCTACCTGGAAACTGTTTTATTATGCATTTTGCGAAGCTAAAACTTTATCGTAAAATTCTGAATATTCATCAGGAATTTTTTCTTCTTCAACTAGTGGAAGCAGCATTTTACCTTGATTTTGAGTATATTCAATTATTTCTTGTGGTACACCTTCCTGTGCAATTATCACAGCATCACTATAATCAATAGCCAGCTTGGTCAGATCCATTACACTAGGCTCTCCCTTGAGCTTATCAACGTCTTTCTTGGAAACCACATCAAACACTGCTTTCTTAGCAAAATTTTTATCAAACTTTGCATCAAACTGTGTGTTATAAACAGAATATACCACCTTTGAGTCCTGGAAAAGAGGATCTTCCTGGTAAGCACGCTTAATATACAATGGGGCCAAGGCTCCCATCAGACCGTGTACATGGACCAGATCTGGTTCCCATCGCAATTTTTTCACTGTCTCCAAAACACCGCGAGAATAAAAAATGATCCTTTCGTCATTGTCATCAAAGAATTTACTATCTTCATACGTGAGCATAGCTTTGCGGTGGAAATACTCCTCATTGTCTATAAAATAAATTTGCATTCTAGCAGAAGGTATTGAGGCTACTTTGATAACGAGAGAATGGTCAGAACCATTAACTATAATATTCATACCAGAGAGGCGAATCACTTCATGAAGCTGGTGACGTCTTTCTTTTATCGAACCATAGCGTGGCATAAAAACTCTTATCTCGCGCTTTTTTTCCTGTATTTTCTGTGGTAAAACTCGACCCAACCGTGACATATAAGTCTCTGGTACATAGGGCATGATCTCTTGCATTATAAAAAGAACCTTGGTCTTATTCATAACGGCTAGTTTTTAAAAAGTTATTTAACAAAGTTAATATTTTTTTTGCAAATACATTAATTCTTAACATTTTTTGCCTCCTGCCACACTCTACACTTTAAAAAGTTATTTTCAAAACTGGGTAAAAGTGCGTAAATTTGAATCTGAAACATAAGATATGGAAAAATGAAAAAGTTCCTTACTATCCTGCTGACAGTTTTACTTTTTATTGCTAAGCCGGTTTTAGCACAAACTTCAACTCAAGATACAATTTCAATCCAGGACTCCCTTGCTGCTATGGCCGATAGCCTGGCATTCGAACAGGCAGTGGGTACCCAGCAAAGTCTGGATATTAACACAATAGGTGCTTATCTGCTCAATATTAGTAAGATGATCTACTGGAACCGTTATATTGAAAACTTTGTAATTGGTGTTACTGACTATAAAACTCAATACAGGCTAAATCAATACTTTAGCAACAAAACAATTCACGGTCTGAAAGTTAATGTCATTTATATTTCCCCGCAGACAGCGCCATTCACTAATCTCATCTTTATACCTCCAAAGAAAAACAAGAATCTTCAGTCTATTCTTCAAAATTATGCAGGACGTAATGTTATCTTTGTTTCTGCTAATAGCATGGACTGGCCTAATGTAGACTTTGTTCTCAAACCCACAGAAAATGATATTATCATCAGAGCTAACAAAGACAATTTAAACCAAAAACAAGTATCTATCACACCTTTACTTGCTGGACTATCAATGGTTTATTGAAAAATGAACACCAAAATACCTAAATACCTCAAAGAACTGATTGACAGCAAAGAAGGGTTACATCTGGATTTTAAATTTGAGGTATCAGACTACAGCAAAATAGCCCGTAGCCTGGTTGCCTTCGCCAACACAGACGGAGGCAAACTACTTATTGGTGTCAAAGACAATGGAAACATAGCTGGTGTACGTAGCGACGAAGAGCTTTATATGATTCAGGGTGCTGCTAAACTATATTGTCGTCCTGCTGTTGATTACTATTTCACAACATGGCAAGTAGGTAAAAAATCCGTACTGGAAATAACTATTCCCAAAAGCAATAAACGCCCACATTATGCAAAAGATGATCATGGCCGCTGGAGAGCTTATATCCGTGTTAAAGATAAAAATTTTGTAGCAAATACTGTAATGATTAGGGTGTGGAAAAACCTCGAAAATCCAAACCGTAGACCTATCAGCATACAATTCAAAAGAAAAGAAGACTTTTTACTAAAATTTCTCTCAACCCATGATTTTGCTACCTTTAGCAAGATCCGAAGCATTACAGGTCTGGCACCTAATATTGTAGAAGATATGCTCGTGGACCTCATTACTTTACAGGTACTAAATATTGATTTTGACAATCAAGGACGGGCTATTTATAGTCTAAATAATCAAAGTGATATCAACGCTATAATCGACAAATTATCAATCCTCTAACGAGTAACCTTGGGGGGTAATCCTAACCTCAACTTCAGGCGCTTTATACTCTCATCCCATAGCTTTATCAGGTCATCGCGATCTTCCTCGGAATCTTCGGCAAAGTCTATTACTTTCATTGAAGTGTCTTTGCTAAGTTTATTATACTCTAGCTTTATCTCTGTGTACTTGGGCTCTGTTTCGTCCAACCAATCAAATCGAATATAATAATCACTGGGGCGTACTATAACCTTGGCATCCATACGAAAATCGCCCCATTTAAACATAAAAATATTACCATTAACATTAACATCCTGGGCAAACCACCCTATCAAACCATAAGGAGTACTAATCTGTTCAAAAAGTATATTAGGACTTGTATGAAAGAGATATTCCAAAACTATTTTCTGCATGATAAAAGATTTTCATCAATGATTTTTGTAGCTTTTAAATTAATATTTTTAAATTAGTTAACAAATTTTTTTCCAAAAAATAATTCACAATGAAAAAGCTATTTACTTTTCTTCTTATCTTGCCATTTCTCCTGGCATGTCAAAATAACAATAACACCTCCAAACAAATGAAAATCCGGGGTTTTGTCGATACTGTTGGTTTTGCTCATAAAGCCGGACAGCTAGACTCAGTCCTGACCAGGATAGACCGCTTATTTGCTCAGGAAATTAAACACATCAAAGACAGCCTGGGTATCACTGACCAGACCACATGGAAAGTAGCAATTTCGCCACACGATGACCATGCTTATGCTTCTTACCTTTACCCTTTGTTGCTAAAAAATATTAAGGCAAAAAAACTGATAATATTTGGTGTGGCACATAAAGCATGGAAGTTAGACCTGCAAGACTCTCTCATTTTTGGTACATTTGACTACTGGAAAGGAGCTCTGGGAAACGTTAAAATTTCACCCCTGAGGAATGAAATTATTTCTCTCCTACCACAAAGTGATTATATGGTTAATGATTCTATGGTGGCCATTGAACATTCTATCGAAGCTTTCTTGCCTTTCTTGCAAAAATTCGTTGGACCTGACATTGAGATTGTTCCAATACTTGTGCCTTACATGTCCTTTGACCGCATGCAGGAGATTGCCCCGCATCTGGCTAATGCCATTGCCACAGTTATGAAAAAGCACAATCTTAAATGGGGCATAGACCTGGCAATAATAATTAGCACTGACGCTGTCCATTATGGTGATCAGGACTGGGGCGGTGAAAACTTTGCTTATTATGGGGCAGATAGCACAGGTTACGAAAAAGCAGTCGAACATGAACATGAGATTATTTCAACGCTCACAGCAGAGCTTTCTCCTGAAAAAATTAAGCGCTTTACTCAATACACAGTACAGGACACCAATTACAAAGAATACAAATGGACATGGTGTGGCCGTTATAGTGTACCAATGGGACTTCTGACAGCCTATTACTTGAGCCAGATGCTCAACGAACCATTGCATGGCACTTTGCTTGAATATGCAACCAGTATTGATCATGCCACGCTAAAAGTGGATGACATAGGCATGGGTACCACAGCTCCAGCTAATATTCACCACTGGGTAGGGTACGCCGCTATTGGATATAAATAAGTTATTTATTAAAACCTGGTACCATGGATTTTTTCGAAAAGCCTTTCACATTCGACCGAGTTGTTAGGATTCTGATAACCATAGCATTTTTCTTGGGGGTGCTGTGGATTATTGACTACCTGAGTGATGTATTGCTACCATTTTTTATTGCGCTTATTCTGGCATATATGATGAACCCATTTGTCAACTGGTTGCAACGCTTTGTCAAGTCCCGTATTACTGCTGTGTTGTTGGCTCTGGTCATTGTTTTGTCTGTAACGATAGGTATTTTTATGATTATTATTCCAATGATGGGCCGAGAGCTGCAGAGTCTGGGTGTGATGCTCGACCGCCTCATAAATGAACCAGATATACAGCAGCAGCTTATCAAATATTTACCAGACAAGCTCTCGGCTGATGTGGCAAATTTTTTAGAGAGTCGTAACTGGCAAGAACTGTTTAACTCAGAGGAAGTCAATCGCTATATGAAGCAGCTGTGGCAAGAGATTGCTCCGCATCTGGGCGCTATCTTCTCCAGTACTCTGAGTGTGATTATTGGTGTTGTGGGATTCTTCATTGTATTGCTGTATCTGGTGTTCCTGCTCAAAGATTACAACCGTGTGCTCGAAGAGTGGAAGGCCCTGATTCCCCAGCGTTACCGCCGCAGTGTGATTGAATTTTTCAAGAACTTTGAGAAAGCAATGAACACATATTTCCGTGCACAGGCTGCTATTGCCTCGCTTGTGGGAATTTTATTCGCTATTGGTTTTACAATCATTGGACTGCCACTGGGTATATTGCTGGGGTTGTTTATTGGCTTATTGAACATGGTGCCTTATTTACAAAACATTGCTTTGATACCAGCTTTTTTCCTGGCTTTAATAAAATCAGTTGAGACAGGACAGAATTTTTGGGTTGTGCTGGCCATGACACTGGCTGTATTTGCTGTGGTGCAGATGATCCAGGATTCTATCCTTACACCAAAGATAATGGGCGATGCTACAGGCATGAGCCCTGTTATTATCCTGCTTTCTTTGTCTGTGTGGGGCAAATTAATGGGAGTAGTAGGCTTACTGCTGGCTATTCCTCTGACCAACCTTATTCTCTCTTATTACAACACATTTATCTCCAGGTCATCACAATATGAAATAGGAGTAAAATTACCAGGAAAAATAGACATACAAGAAAAAACAGCAAAAAGAGTGATCCCGGCATGAAAAACCTGATAATAGTCGGAGGTCCTACAGCCGTCGGCAAGACAGAAATTGCTATATGGTTAGCACAAAAGTTAAAAACAGAAATTATTTCGGCTGATTCACGTCAGATTTATAAAGAAATGAAAATAGGAGTCGCGCGTCCTAGTGACGAGGAACTTAGTGCCGCCCCTCATCATTTTATAGCCACAAAATCAGTTACTGAATATTACAATGCAAACATGTATGAGGTCGAGGCTCTGGAATTTATTAATAAATTGTTTAAAAAATATGATAATCTCATAGTTGTAGGCGGATCTGGACTTTACATTGATGCCATTATTCGTGGTATTGACGATATTCCAACTGTGCTACCGACTGTACGTCACGAACTAGCTATATGGTACAAAAAGGAAGGGTTGAGCAAATTGCAAGAGCTGGCACAGCGTCTGGATCCTGATTATTTTGCCATAGCTGATCTGAACAATCCAATGCGCTTGCTCAAGGCTCTGGAGGTTACCATACAGGCCAATCGTCCTTATAGCTCTTTTCTGCAGGGGCAAAAGAAAAAACGTCCCTTTAGAACCATTATAATTGGTCTGGATAGACCACGTAGCCAGCTCTATGACCGCATTAACCGCCGTGTGATAAAAATGGTTGAGCAGGGACTGATAGAAGAAGTCCAGGCTCTGAGTACTTACCGTAATCTAACAGCTCTTAAAACTGTGGGATACAAGGAAATTTTTGATTATCTGGATGGTAAAATAACCCTGGACCAGGCAATTGACCTTATCCAGCGCAACACTCGTAAATACGCCCGCCGTCAGCTCTCATGGTTCCGTCGTTACAGGGATATTGTGTGGTTCGATCCAGAAGAAAAAGACCAGATATGGAAATATTTAACCGAAAAAATTTCTAAATTTGAATAAACGCAAATCTTGCTGTTATGAACAAAAAACTTATTTATTCAATTATAGGCATAGGAACATTCCTATTGCTAATTGTTGGCATTTATTGTGCGACAACACTTCAAGAAAAAAAGATTAAACAGCTAGAACGCCAGGTTGTTTACCTCAAAGAAGAAGTGGTGCCTATCAGATTTAAGATTCTGGAAAGACGCAATGATTCAATATTTTTTAGCGTCAAATTTTATGATATGGACCGACATGTGGTTTATTATTACGACGAAAATGGAGACAAACAAGAATTTGTTAGAATAAAATTACCTGGTAATGAACTGGCCTTTGACTTTATTGTAGTACCTATAGGACGACGCTTTCTGGCTTTCCCATATAAGGTACTCAGCGATGCCATTGCTCCCAAGGATGGTATTATCCTGTTTCCTTACTACAACCGTGATGATTTCCCACAGATTTATTTCTCATCAGAAAATTCACCTGCTTTTAATGCAGGCATAAAGGCCCTTTTTGACAAAATACAAAAAGGTGATGTACAAGACATTAAAGGAATTTTTGGCAGTCTTGTACAGGATGTGCAGGGCGTCAGACAATTTGATGTAGGACGTATTTATAAAATCATTATTCACCCTGCTAAAGGAGGCATTGAAATAGTCCAGGAATAATTGCTATGAAAACAATTCTGCTAACAGGAGGTAGGGGACTGATAGGCAGACATCTGGCAAGAGTACTACAGGACAAAGGATATAAGGTAACACTACTGAGTCGAACCCCAGAGAAAACACAGGAATTTAAAGCTTACAGATGGGATATCCCCAGACGTTTCATAGATCCTGATGCTATCACAACAGCCAACATAATCGTACATTTAGCTGGAGAAAATATTTCTTCGGGACGCTGGACCAGACACAAACGTAATCAGATTCTGATGAGCCGTGTCGAGGGCTCCAGGCTCCTTTATGAGTATGCTCAAAATTATGGAACAAACCTGGAGGCTTTTATAAGTGCTTCGGCAATAGGATATTATGGTACTTTCACATCAAAACTAATATTAACCGAGAATTCCCCTCCAGGTACTGATTTCTTGGCACGCATAGGAGCTGTATGGGAAGAAGCCGCATGGAATTTTCATAATCTGGGTAAAAGAGTAGGTATTGTGCGCACAGGTATTGTTCTGGCTCCGGATGGTGGGATCGTCAAACGTCTTTATCCATTGGCAAAAACCAGACTATTGTCACCAGTAGGTAGTGGCAGGCAATATTTCCCCTGGATTCATATATATGATTTAGTGCAGGTTTATGTATGGATGATTGAAGGTAAATTACATGGAATCTACAATGGTGTAGCTCCAGCTGAGGACAATTTCCGTGATTTTGTCAGAGCCATGATGAGCACACTGGATAAAAAAATTATTATGCCCAATGTACCAGGCATTGTCTTAAAAATATTGTTTGGCCAGATGAGTAGTATAATGCTTTATGGCTGCCGTGTGTCTGCACGGAAACTGATGGATGCTGGCTTTGAGTTTAAGTTTACTAATCTTGAGCAGGCATTGAAAGATATTTTAACAAAAATATAAACACCTGTATACCTGACTCTTACCCCATTCCCCTACCTTGTTAATAGAAAGATTTTTTTAGAAAATAAGGGTGTAGATTTATACGGGTGTATTAAAAATGAAAATACAAAAATCCAACAACCATGAAAACAATCAAACCAGCATTAGCAGTCTTATTTGCTCTGATGCTAGTCTTCGCAGCATGTAAAAAGGAAAACATACAGGATAAACAAAACATCCTGCCTGGTAAATTTAAGGTAGACGTTCCCCAAAGCCTTAGCAGTGATGAACAGCAGAAGCTCTATAGCAGGGATGACACTGTAATGGGTCCACAGGTATACCATCATCTGCGTTTGTTTATCCACGTTGGTGAATTTGGTGCAGATCTGGTACAGGATATTATAAACACAATACGTAAATACAACCTGAGTCAAGAAATGAGTTTCTCTTACACATCTGATGATGATAATCGTGTTAAAAATGTAATTATTGTGGCTAATCAAAAGTTTGAGAACCGTACCTGGGAATATAAGATGACTGTAACAGATGCCGAAAACGAGCAGAACCAGGGCGATGGCCTGGCAATGGAAATTTACTGGAACACAAATCCTGTAGAAGGTATAGCAATTATTAATTTCAAAAATCTAAACGCTAATGTTGGGAATAAATATACAAAAACTATGTTCCGCGTTGAATATAGTGAGAACCCAGAAACAACAATGGGATATGAGGAGATCATGCGCGTTATGATTTCTGACTGGCCAACTGACTCTACTAATCGCTTTAGCCTCAAAAACCTGATGATGTTCGTCGGCCGTATAGGAGACCGCGTAGATGTTTATGGTAATTCTGACCATCCTTATGCATGGCTTTTAATCCCAGACAATCCGGGACTGGACTGGGCATTCGTTGCTGCATCTAACAGGGTAGAAGACATTGCCGTTGCAGAGGTTGGACTGCCACCAAACACATTGAACACGACACAGCGTAGCGTTATACTCGGACAGTACTCGCTCAAAAATGTTCTGACAAATGAAATCAGAGAGTGGTTCCACCGTAGATTTCATATTTATCCAGACTCAGCATCTCTTGCCCATTACCTGCACAACGCAGATGCTCCAGGAATGTTTAACAAAAATGGATTCGTACAGGGTGGTGGCACCCCTCCAAGCAAAGATTATCAGGTACTTATTGATGCTATTAAAGAACTGACACCTTACAATCCATACATTGTAGCACAACTTCACATCACTTTCAGCTCTAGCAAATAATATAACAACTCTTCTTAAACCAGAAGAGGCGGCCTGCGGCCGCCTCTTTTTATCAAACTAACACAAATTCCTCTCACTGCACCAGCTCAAAAACACGGGCAGAATAAGGCGCCAGCTTAATTTCTTTAATGTCCTCTTTCTTTCCAGACACCACATCCCTGGCATAATTATAATCTCCCAGAATCTCATTGTATCGCCCATAATCAATCGTCCGCACATACTCGCCGTTATTCAATGCAACCATGACCGCCTGACCGTCAAGCACCCGGAAATACACATACACATCATCACGGGGAATAAACTGTATGAGACGTCCCCTTTGCACAGCCTCGCTCCCCTTGCGCCAATTAGCCAGTCGCTGCACATAATCAGAAATTTCTTTCTGCGGCTGGGTCAATCCCTCACCTGTGAATACATTAACCTTATCCCCTGCCCATCCACCGGGAAAATCCTTACGTTTATCTCCGTCGGTCTTTCCGTCGCTGGTCATACCTATCTCCGTACCATAATACATCACAGGTATTCCCCGCATGGTCATCAGTAGAGTCAGTGCCATTTTCATTCTTCGTACGTCCTCTCCCAGTGAGGTAAAAATTCTCTCAACATCATGATTATCAATAAAAATCACAAGATTGTCTGGATCAGGGTAAAGATAATCCTCCACAAGACGGTAATAAATCTTCCCCAGCCCATGGCGCCAGTTATTATCTTCATCATTAAGCCCCTCGGCTATGGCATAATACAAGCCAAAATCCGTGACAGATTGCAGGTTAGTGTGGAAACTGGCAGGTAGGCTCGCTCCACGTTGAAACGGCGCTATCAAAGAAGCTTTCTGAAACCATATTTCTCCAAGTATTGACAAATGCGGATATTCCTCCAGGACCCTGGCCGTCAGACGATTCATAAAAACAGAATCACAATAAGCGTAAGTATCAATGCGCAGGCCATCAATATGTGCGTATTCTATCCACCACAAGGTATTCTGGATCAAATAATTAGTAAGATAGAGATTTCTCTGGTTAAGGTCTGGCATCTGCGGCACAAACCATGAATCCAGAAACTCAGTCCTATCCCTGCGGGCAGCATGAGGGTCCAGAAGCACAGAACCATGGTAATTCTGGTAAGTACCAGAGCCATGCACCCAGTCTTCAAAAGGCTTGTCCTTCATCCACCAGTGGTTAATAGAACAATGATTATACACCACATCCTCAATGACTTTCAATCCCCGCCTATGTGCCTGACGGACAAAATCCCTGTAAAGCTCATTGCTACCCAGACGCGGATCCACCTTGTAAAAATCCGTGATACCATAGCCATGGTACGAATAACTGGGATTATTATTCTCCAGCACAGGACTAAGCCACAAAGCCGTCACACCTAAACGTGGAAAATAATCTAAATGCTGTATAATACCCTGAATATCACCGGCATGGCGGGCATCAGGATCTGTGGGATCTACCCTGTCATTATACCCTCGCTCATAGTCATTGCCAGGGTCGCCATTGGCAAAACGGTCGGGCATTAACAGGTAAATAAAATCCTCAGGACCAAACCCCTGGGGGCGCGCCGTTCTTTCAAAAAGCTTATAATTATATCTTGCAACCTGGCGCCCCTGAGCTGTCAGTATAATATCAAAGTCAGCCGGTTCGCTGGCGTTTATCCTCAGGTCTACAAACAAATAATTAGTGCTATGTGCTTTTGTGATCTTGAGTACCTCGGCAGCAGGAGACTTAATCTCCACAGTAGCTGCTGAAATATTTTTACCATACAGTAGAAGTTGCAGGGTGTCATTCTTGAACCCAACCCACCAATTAGGTGGCTCCACACGCGCGAATGTGATGTTCTGTGAATAAGTATTCATGGTAAGCATTAAAAGGAAAAAGACGAATATGCGTCGCATTTTTCTTGTAAAGATAACAAATCCGAGGCGAGTAACACAACCATCTGCCTTGCAAACGTTTGTAAATCTGAGACAGTCATGTGGTTAAAGCTAATCCCCAGTAAACATAAGGCATTGGCGAAGCGTTGAGAAAGCATGAAGCCAGTAGCCAACTAAAGCTTTGTGCCCTTTGTGAATTTCCTTTGAGGCCTTGGTGTTAAATAACTTTGCGTTCCCTTTGCGGGCTTTGCGGTTTATGAAAACCAAATCACAACAACCTCACAAAAAACAGGAAAGGCTACTATTAATACAAAAAACTTCGAGCCCTTTGTGAATTTCCTTTGAGGCCTTGGTGTTAAATAACTTTGCGTTCCCT
>JALVRO010000256.1 GCA_027031265.1 Bacteroidales bacterium
TATTAATTGGATTTGTTGCAGCTTTTTTCTCTGGCTATTTTGCATGTAAGTTTATGATAAAAATTGTGCGTAAAAGCAAACTTAGTTATTTCGCAATTTACACATTTATTGTAGCAGCCATTGCTATCATTTATGGACTAACTCATTAAGGACAATGCAGTACGACTTTGCAAGGGGTGAAATATTATTGATAGACAAACCACAGGGCTGGACATCTTTTGACATTGTGTCTAAAGTAAGGAATCTAATAAGCAAGCTTCATGGCAAAAGGATAAAAGTAGGCCATGCAGGAACTTTAGATCCCATGGCTACAGGCCTGCTCATTTTAGCAACAGGCAGGAAAACAAAAATGATTAACCAGCTACAAGGATTAGACAAAGAATACATTGCCACAATACGCCTTGGGGCAATAACACCATCTTATGACGCAGAGACAGAGATAGAGCAATACTTTTCTGTTGATCATATTACAGCAGAAAAGGTGGAACAAGCCGCATTATCTTTCCTGGGCAAACAGCAACAGGTGCCACCTAAATATTCTGCAAAAAAAATAAAAGGCAAAAAAGCATACAATCTTGCACGACAAGGCAAAGACTTTCAGATGCAAGCAGTAGAAGTTGAATATAAAGAAATTAAAATTTTATCATTATCTTTGCCTGACGAAGTAGTTATAAGACTAGTTGTTTCGAAAGGCACTTACATACGCTCGTTTGCATTTGACCTGGGACAAAAATTAGAAAGTGGCGCTTATCTGACAGGACTACGCCGCACACGTATTGGTAATTATCATGTAGATAATGCAATGACTATTGAGCAATTTCAACAGCTTATTGAATCTTTAAAAAACTAAAAAACACAAGCAATGAAACTATCACAGTTTGATTATTATTTACCAGAAGAACTAATCGCTACATATCCTTCTGAGGATCCTGATAAAGACCGTTTGATGGTCGTTGACAGAAAAACCGGTAATATAGAACACCGTGAATTCAAGAATATTATCGATTATTTCTCTGAAGAAGATGTAATGGTTTTTAACAATAGTACTATTTTTCCAGCTGTGCTCCGTGGTAAAAAAGAAAAAACAGAGGCTGATATTGAAGTTTTCCTTCTTCGTGAGCTTAATCCACAGCAACGACTATGGGATGTGCTTGTCAATCCTGCCCGCAAGATCAGAATAGGAAACAAACTGTATTTTGACGAAGGCCTGGTTGCAGAAGTCATTGACAACACTACTTCCCGTGGACGTACCATACGTTTTCTTTATGATGGTGATGATGAATCTTTCCGTAAACTTCTGGACAGGCTAGGATCTATACCTCTTCCACCATATATTGAGAGAGAACCAGAATCTATTGATATCGAAAGACATAGTCATCCTTTTGCCAAAAGACGCGGCTCTATCATAGCTCCTTCGGCTGCTATGCACTTTTCCAAGCTAACTCTGAAAAAATTAGAGCTCGTGGGTGTGAAATTCACAGAAATAACACTTCACGCTGGACTGGGTAATTACCGTAACATAGAAGTCGAAGACCTGAACAAACACAAGATCGACGCAGAAGAGATGCAGATAACCCAAGAAGCTGCAAGAATTATTAATGAAGCTAAGGATAACAAGAAACAGGTTTGCGCTGTTGGCACTACAGTAGTCAAAGCCTTAGAGACCTCTACTACCACAACTTTACGTGTAGAACCTTTCGAGGGCTGGACAAATAAATTTATCTATCCTCCCTACAAAATCAAAATACCAACAATGCTTATCTCGAACCTGCAACTACCTAAGACCCCAATGCTTATGATTGTAGCAGCATTCGGTGGCTATGACCTCATTATGAAGGCATACGAAGAAGCTGTCAAAGAAGGCTATCGTTTCGGCAACTATGGAGATGCAATGCTCATAATTTAACCCTGACAAACACTATACAGCCAAGGTGGAGATTAATCTCCGCCTTGGCTGTACCAGCAAAACTCTATTATGACAACTGCCTAAGTTTTTGCACAAAGCCATCTACGCATTTCTCTGGTGTAGCCCAGGAAGTTACAAGCCTTACGGCTGACCTGGCTCCATCTATTCTTGTCCAGATATAAAAATCATATTCCTCCCATAGCCGCTCAATTACAATGTCCGGAAAAATAGGGAAAATCTGGTTGGTTGGAGAATCACTGAACATCTCATAACCTAGATCCTTTATTCCCTGCGCCAGCTTTTGTGCAAGCTCATTGGCATGTCTTGCAAGCTTATAATACAGCCCATCGGTAAAAAGTCCGAGAAATTGTAATCCCAGAATACGGCCTTTGGCAAGTAAGGCTCCACGCTGCTTGAGAAAATAGCGAAAATCTTGCTTTAGCCCGGGGTTAGAAATAATCACAGCCTCGCCAAGTAAAGCACCATTTTTTGTCCCGCCAATATAAAACACATCAAGCAACGAAGAGAGATCACTCATTTCCAGGTCTTGTCCATCGGCAGTAAGAGCTGTGCCCAGACGGGCACCGTCCATATAAATATATAAACCATGCCCGTGACAAAATTCTGACAATTCCCGCAGCTCTGTCTTTGTGTAAATGGTCCCCAGCTCTGTGGAATTTGATATAAACACCAACTTAGGCTTGACCATGTGTTCATCGTCAGGATGAAGGTCCAGTACTTTCTTTACAAGATCTGGAGTTAGCTTGCCATCTGGTGTGGGTACTGTGTTTATCTTATGTCCGGTAAGCTCAATAGCACCTGCTTCGTGTACATTAATGTGTGCAGTTTCTGGTGCTATAATTGAATGATGGGGACGCAGGATAGAACCAAGTACTATAAGATTGGCCTGTGTGCCTCCTGAAACAAAATGTATTTCCACAGATTGGTCAGCCAATTCTTTTTTGATAAGATCACGAGCTGCATCAGAATATCTGTCCAATCCATATCCTTCTAGCTGCTCAAAATTCGAACTCTCTAAAAGCCTAAGTATCTCATGGTGTGCACCTTCGCTATAATCATTCTTAAAGCTGTAACGTTTGGACATTGTTTTTTACTTTAAAATTAATATTTTTAAATAAAACTGATGTAAAGTCTGAAACCTTATTCCAAAGGGGGTGTGTAAAAAGTAAACTTTATCATACAGTAAAATATGCAATTGTATTTTTGTCCAAAAGCATAAACAAAGGCATTTTTTTTTATAAAAGTATTTTTTACTTTGCCAAAAAAATAAACTTTGTGAATTATGTTGCATGATAACTTTGTCTTCCGTCACATTGGGCCTAACGAGCAAGAGATTCATGAAATGCTTTCTGAGCTTGGCTTTGGCTCACTGGAAGAGATGATGGAGCAAATCATTCCTCAAAACATACAGTTCAAAAAAACCCTTGCCCTTGATCCACCTATGAGCGAATTTGAAGCTCTCAATCATTTGAGGCAACTGGGCAAAAAGAACAAACTCTATCGCTCATTTATTGGCATGGGATACTATGGCACAATGATGCCACCTGTAATCCAGCGTAATGTGCTGGAGAATCCTGTGTGGTATACCTCATATACACCTTATCAAGCAGAGATTTCCCAGGGTCGAATGGAGGCTTTGCTGAATTTTCAGACAGCTATTGTGGAGCTAACAGGTATGGAGATAGCCAATGCCTCCTTGCTAGACGAAGCCACAGCAGCAGCTGAAGCAATGTCTATGATATACAACTTACGCTCTGCTAAACTGAAAAAAGCTGGAGCTAAGCGTTTCTTTGTTGACGAAAAAGTCTTTCCCCAAACACTGGCTGTCCTCAAGACCAGATCCGAACCTTTTGGTATTGAGATAATTACAGAAAATTTTAGAGATTTTGAGTTCGATGAAACAGTATTCGGTGCACTCATTCAGTATCCAAACAGTGATGGAGAAATAATTGATTACCAGACTTTTGTAGAGAAAGCCCACCAGAATCAAGCTCTTGTCGCTGTAGCTGCTGATCTGCTGGCTCTGAGTATATTAGTACCACCAGGACAATGGGGTGCAGATATTGTACTGGGGACAACACAGCGTTTCGGTCTACCAATGGCTTATGGTGGTCCACATGCAGGATATTTTGCCACAAAGATGGCCTATGTCCGCAAGATGCCAGGTAGAATAATAGGCATTTCGAAAGACCGTTTCGGCAATCCCGGCTTGAGGATGACCTTGCAAACACGAGAGCAACACATACGCCGTGAAAAAGCTACATCTAATATCTGCACAGCCCAGGCCCTCCTGGCTAACCTTTCTGGTTTTTATGCAGTGTATCACGGTTACGAAGGGCTGAGAAATATTGCTTTCAAGGTACATGCAAAAGCAGCTACCCTGGAGCAGATTTTAAATAAGCTAGGATATAAGCAAACAAACAAAAACTACTTTGACACGCTCAAAATAGAACTACCACAGGGCGTTACACAAGATAAAGTCAAAGATATAGCACTAGAACACGAAGTTAACTTACACTATTTCGAAGATGGCCAACACATTGGTCTATCTGTTGACGAAGTAACAACAATTGATGAGCTCAACACGTTAACTGCTATTTTTGCTGAAGCTACGGGTACTGAGCTAGAAGATAAAATTTACAGTTTACAGGAGATAGAAACTTTTGATAGCAAGTTTGAACGCAAGGATAAATTCATGCAGCAGGATGTGTTCAAAAAATTTCGCACAGAGACAGAGATGATGCGCTATATCAAGCGTCTCGAGAGAAAAGACATCAGCCTGGCCCACAGCATGATAGCCCTAGGTTCGTGTACAATGAAGCTCAACTCTGCTGTTAGCATGCTATCGCTGACAGATCCACACTGGTCTGACCTCCATCCTTTTGTCCCAGGGGACCAGGCACAGGGCTACAAAGAGCTTATAGAGAGGCTCAAAAAGGACATGATGGAGATAACAGGCTATTCTGATATTTCATTCCAGCCAAATTCTGGTGCAGCAGGAGAATATACAGGCTTGATGGTTATTCGTGCTTACCATCTTGACCATGGTCATCCAGAACGCAATGTGATGTTAATACCAGCCTCGGCCCATGGTACTAATCCTGCGAGCTCTGCTATGGCAGGGATGAAAGTAGAAGTTATTCGCACAGACAAGAACGGCAATATTGACATAGAGCATCTGAAAGAACGTGCAGAAGCAAACAAAGACTGTCTGGCTGGATTTATGGTTACTTATCCATCGACACATGGTGTGTTTGAGGAGCAGATCAAAGAAATGTGTGATATTATTCACCAATACGGTGGGCTTGTATACATGGATGGCGCTAACCTAAACGCAATGATTGGCTACACAAACCCTGTTCACATAGGAGCAGATATAGGACACCTTAACCTGCACAAGACTTTTGCTATTCCACATGGTGGAGGTGGGCCTGGTGTAGGGCCAGTAGGCGTGGTAGAAAAGCTCAAACCTTATCTTCCTTCCCACCCTGTTGTAAATACAGCACGCGGCGACAAAGCTGTTCCAGCTGTAGCAGCATCTCCTTATGGTAGTCCGCTGATATTGACTATTTCTTATGCATACATCAAGATGATGGGTGGTGTCGGGCTAAAACGTGCTACAGAAGTTGCTGTGCTTAATGCAAATTATGTAGCTAAAAAAATAGATCCATATTTCCCCATAGTTTACAAAGGAGACAGAGGCTGGAATGCGCACGAAGCCATTGTCGATATACGTCCCTTTAAGCATAGCTTGGGTATTACTGAGATCGATGTAGCAAAACGCTTGATGGACTTTGGTTTTCATGCTCCGACTGTCTCTTTCCCTGTAGTGGGAGGTCTGATGATTGAACCAACAGAAAGTGAGTCAAAACAAGAGCTTGACCGTTTCATCGAGGCAATGATTAAAATCCACCAGGAGATAATGGCTATCAAAGAAGGAAAAATGGACAAAGAGGATAATCCTCTGAAAAACGCACCACATCCAGACTTTGAATTAGTGGCTAATGAATGGACACATATCTACACCAGGGAAGAAGCTGCTTATCCAGCTGATTTTGTGCGTCACAATAAATTCTGGATACCTGTGGGCAGGATAAATGATGCCTGGGGCGACAGGAATGTTATTGCGGTCTACAAAACGCTCGAAGAGCTAAAAGAGCTACTTGCCAAGTAAGTAGAAATAAAAACAACAACGGGGCTCCCTGAGGGAGCCCCGTTGTTCGTAATTAAAAACCTAAGATTAATTATTCTTTCAGTGTGAGAGACAAATGATATTTCCTGGCAAATTGTTCCTGATATTTCTTAAACTCAGCATTTTTCTGCGTAATCTTATCATGTACCTCAGACATAATCTCAGACACACGCAGCGCATCCTGACTGGTATATTTATCCTCTGGCTTGGACAACAACTGCATTACTTGCTTTAGTTGATTTTCTGTTACATCTTTGTAAAATTCTATAAGTGAGATTGTTTTATCCCTAAATTCTGTGCTACCATCAAAAGGCTTAACTTTCTGCAATGTGTCTAAAGAAAAATTTATTTGCTTAATTAATGCATTGTATGCTTGCTGCATATCCTGGGCATTGTATGTAGTAAAGCTAGCAATTAAATCATCGATTCTGCTAATAACTGCTCTTTGGTGGCGTATCAACATGTTATTATATTCACTAGCTTTCTGCGGCGAAGGGCTGCAACCCGCTAAATAAAAAACAGTTAAAAGAAAAAGTATTTTTAGAAAATTTTTCATATTATTGGTATTTTTAATTCCGCTTTTAATGTGACAAATCTAATACAAATTTATTATTCTCGTTTAACAAATACGCACGTTATATCAAAAAGTTTAACATTTATATCAAAATATTTAAATTTTTTACTAAAAAATGCCAATCACATCTAACTTCATAGACTACGTAAAGATATACTTTAAGTCTGGCAAAGGAGGAGACGGAGTCATTCATTTCCGCAGGGAAAAATACGTTCCTAAAGGTGGTCCAGACGGAGGTGATGGAGGACGTGGAGGCCATATCATTCTCAGAGGCAATGACCAGTTATGGACACTACTACATCTAAAATACAAAAAACACATCAAAGCTGAGAATGGTAAACCCGGAGCGGGAAAAAACATGACCGGTGCACGGGGCAAGGACATTATCTTAGAGGTACCCCTTGGAACTGTAGCCAAATATGCAGACACTGGAGAAGTAATTCTAGAGATAACAAAGCATGGAGAGGAAAAAATCTTATTACCTGGAGGTTCTGGAGGCAAAGGCAACACGCATTTCAAAAGTGCCACTAATCAAACTCCACGTATTGCCACACCAGGAGAACCGGGCAAGGAAGCATGGATCATCCTGGAGCTTAAAATTCTGGCAGATGTCGGGCTTGTAGGTTTCCCAAATGCCGGGAAATCAACACTCTTGTCACGGCTCACAGCAGCCAAACCCAAAATAGCAGATTATCCTTTTACCACATTGACACCCAAAGTCGGTATTGTACATTACAGAGATTTTAAGTCCTTTGTGATGGCAGATATACCAGGAATAATAGAAGGAGCTGCAGAAGGTAAAGGTTTGGGCATTAGATTCTTGCGTCACATAGAACGAAATGCGGTTCTGCTTTTCCTCATACCTGCTGACACCGATGATTATGACAAGGAATACAGGATCTTGCTTTCGGAGCTTGAGAAATATAATCCTGAGCTATTAAACAAAAGACGTGTGATAGCTATCTCTAAATCTGACTTACTGGATGACGAGCTAAAAGAAGAAATACGCAGGAATGTCAATTTCGACGTGCCATGGCTATTTATCTCCTCTGTGACAGGAGAAGGTTTGGAACAGCTCAAAGACCTGCTGTGGAAAGAGATAAACATAGCCCGGGAAATGGAACAGATCCCTGAGCAGGAAATAAGAAAAAAACTTGATGATCAGGATGATATAGAGTAATACTGGATTTCCTATCTTCTGCAATATCACAATTAGGCTTTGTTAAAATCAATTACTGGCACAATTATCATTATCAAGAAAAATTGATTAATCCCAGGTCCGTGTGGCATTCTTTTGTTCTTTGCCTCGGAAAGCCTCTGTTAGATCAACATCAAAAAAATTAGCAAGGTCTATGAGATAAGCAAGCACATCAGCAAATTCTTCTTCCAGATTCGAGCGGCTCTCACCTCCTCTCTCTGTATACAGACCACGCTGGTCACGTATGGCTTTAGCCAGCTCTCCTACTTCTTCTGAGAAAAGCAAAAAGAGCTCTAATTCATTATTTTTGTCCCAGCCACGCTCTTTTACCACCTGCCTGACATATTCCTGAAGCTGCTTTAGTGTAGGATTTTGTGATAACTGAAACATATTCTTATATTTGAACGTTTATTAGTTTACAACTGATAAAATTAATCTTTTTTCTGTAAGGTTTAGAGTACTTAACAAATATAAAAGGTAGTTTTGACACGACTAAAAAATTCTCTTTATGTATAATGTACTGATAAAAGACTTTGCTTCTGTCAACTTTAACAAACAGAAGGACATTCTGACTATCAAATTTTCGAACAAGAAAACAGGGACAGATAAATTTTCAAAGCTTTCGCAGATTACCAACCAGTTTGCCAGTGGCAAAACCATTATTATGATTATTGATTTTAGCAACACTAGCATTAATCTTTCTGACATACGAAATTCTTATCTCTCCAGGCTGGAGGATATCAATATTACCAACCTAATAATTGTGGCCAAAAGCAAGCTACATAACACCCTGTTTAACATTTTCAGACCATTTTCTGCCACTAACAATGAGGTAAACGTGCAGGTAGTAAAAAGTCTGGAAGAGGCTATCCGCTATACTAATGAACTAAGTTTACTCAAGAAGTAACTTTGTCAGGATAACATTAAATAAGAGTATCAAGACATCGCTATATACTACAGCCTTTGTGCTGGCTCTACCTACCTCTACAGCACCGCCCTGGACATAATAACCCTCGTAAGCAGATACAGTAGATATGATAATGGCAAAAACAACCATCTTTATCAACGAATAGGTAATAAAGAAAGGATTAAAGGCATGGTGAAGGCCATAGACATATTGTGCTGTAGTGACTGCATCTATCAGATATGAAGTTACATAGCCACCAAAAATACCCACAATCATGCTCATCAGGGTCAGCAGAGGGAAGAAGAAAACCGAAGCCAGGAGTTTGGGTAAAATCAGGTAACCTGCAGAGTTCACCCCCATAATCTCGAGAGCATCAATCTGTTCTGTTATCCTCATGGTTCCAATCTCGGAGGCTATATTTGACCCGACCTTACCAGCTAAAATAAGAGCTATCACTGTAGACGAAAATTCCAGAAGCATTGAGTCTCTGGTGCCCAGTCCTATAACGTACTTTGGCATTACGGCCAGAGTGAGGTTAAATGCAGTCTGCAGGGTTATAACAGAGCCCATAAAGGCAGAAATAACGACAACCAAAAGTATTGAAGACATACCGAATTTGTCAATCTCACGTATCAATTGCTTGAAATATGGTCTTGATTTCTCTGGTTTCTGCACACTACGCCACAACAGCAGTGTGTAGCGGCCTGCATGGAAAAAGAATCTTACCAGTGGCGAAAAGAATGTGGAAATTAATTTTTTCTGTTGACTTTGCTCCATGCTGTGTGTAGTTTTTGACTTTCGTATTTCCACGCAAAACGCTTGGCATAAAGATAGCGCTTGTGTTTTTCTTCACGAAACTTCTCGATATTGGCTATAACGTCAGCTATTGCACCAGAAAGACTGTCAATGTGTGGTAGAACAATCTTTCCCAGCTGTGGATGCTCCGAGTAGAATATTCTGTGGCTAATAGTATCTGTAGCCAGAGTATATAGACCTGTCTGTGCAAAAAGATAAACCTTGTTTGTTAGTGTATAATTTTTCTCAGGTGAAATATAGGTCAGATAAATAGCCAACCCAATGTCATAATTAGCAATTTTTTTAATAAGCTTATCCACAGGCATAGGATCGTGTAATACAACAAAATCTTGATAACGGGGTAGAACGTTCTGCACAAAACGCTGCGTTACTTCTCCAAAAATATTCAGTCTAATTTTGTCCTTAAAGCGCTCCAGAGAGGGAAGTATAAGCTCTAGATCTACTGAATAATCGATTTTTTGTGCCAGCCATACAAACTCGACTTTATCACTCAGGGATGGGCGAAAAGCAAAGAATGATTCATCATAGCTATTGGCCAGAGGGAAATGATATGGTCTATATTTTAGAGATATGAACTTAAACAAACGCTCTCCCACAAGCTCTGTAGAATAGGTAAGGTATAATGCTCGTGGCAAAATTGTTTTTAACAAGAACTTAATCTTGTGAAATTCCTCATTTGTGAGATTAATATTCTTCTCAGCAACAAAGCTAGCAACATCGAATCCAAAAGGTTTTCCATACTTTAGTGCGGCCTTATACACGGGCAATAAACTGTTTAGTCCACATGCAACCAGTAGATCATATTCATGAGCAATTTTTCTTATCTTTCGCCATATCTGAAATGGACGACAGTCCAGCGACATTCCAGCAAAGAATAAGTTTCTGGGAAAAAACTTATAAAGCAGGTTAGAAATTTTTTTAACCAGGATAGAAATAAAACTCTGCTTTTTTAGATAGTAATAATGAATCGGATTTACTAATTTTACGTGCTGCTGCTCTATCTGCTGGCACCATGGGTCATAAAATGCTATCAGGTCAGAGAAATACAGCATATTTTTAGCATAAAACATCTGCTGAAACACACGTGTGTCATGAGTTAGATTACGATCTGTAACAAATAAAATTTTCATAAAAATTCATGTTTCGATGATTCACAAAGATTTAGGTTTAATCCTAAAACAAATAAAATATAACGATAAAAGCAATATTATCACAATACTTACACGAAATTATGGAAAAAAATCTTTCCTTTTATTCGGAATAAACTCCAGGACAAAAGGCAAACTTCTGCGCAATATTATCAATCCTCTGTATCCAGTAAATTTAGTATTTTACCACAAGGAAAACCAAACTCTGGGCAAGATAAAGGAAATATCGCTAGCCTACAACTATCACACAGTACCTACCTCGTTTAACAAGAAGGTAATCTTACTTTTCCTGAGCGAGATAATAAACAATGCTTTGCTCGAAGGCATCGAAGACACAGAGATGTTTGATTTCATACTACGATCCATACAGATTTTGGACATGACAGAGAAGAACTACACCAACTTTCACATCTTATTCATTATCAAATTACTGGGCTATCTAGGCATTAGTCCTATTAACAATTATAGCGATAGGCTACCTTTCTTTAGCATAGACCAGGGACATTTTATCCCTTCCCAGGAAAATGGAATAACCCTGGATGCACACTGTAGCCAGATATTTGGGAAATTACTGGATATAAGCATATCTGACTTTGACCAGATAAGACTGGATCGCAACGAACGCATAGCACTATTGCACTCACTGGTTGATTATCTCTCTTACCATATAGACAAATTCGGTGGTGTCAAATCTCTAGGAGTACTGGAGGAATTGTTCGATGAATCAAGCTAAGCTCTGCATATCCACTAGCTTCTTATAATAGCCACCCAGGGCTATTAGCTGCTCATGTGTACCCTGCTCTATTATCTGGCCTTTCTGGATAACATAAATCATATCAGCATTCCGTACAGTTGAGAGACGATGTGCTATTACAATAGAGGTACGGTTCTTCATCAATTTATTAAGCGCATCCTGGACCAGCTTCTCACTCTCAGTGTCTAGGGAAGAAGTGGCTTCATCCAGTATAAGGATAGGTGGATTCTTCAGTACAGCCCTGGCAATGCTAATACGCTGTTTTTGCCCGCCAGAGAGCTTGTTACCACCCTCGCCCACTATTTCCTTGAATCCACCTGGTTTCTCCATAATAAAATCATAAGCATTGGCTATCCTTGCAGCTCTAATCAGGTCCTCCTCTGTGTATGAGTCCACACCTATTGTAATATTGTTCTCTATTGTGTCATTAAACAAGATTGGTTGCTGGTTAACAATGCCAAACAAACCACGTAAATCTTTTATTTTCAAATTTCTAATATCATTACCATCGATAAAAATTGCTCCTTTTGTGACATCATAAAAGCGTGGTATCAGGTCAACGAGAGTGGATTTACCAGCGCCTGATTCACCTACAATTGCTACCATTGAGCCATGCGGTATGCTCATATTGATATTAGTCAGCACTTCCTTGTCTCCATAGCTGAAATGCACATTCCTGAGCTCAATAGCCGCCTTGAATTCCTTGATTGATCTGGCATCTGGCTTCTCTTTAATAGGATTTTCCACACTTAGCACTTCTTTGATACGCTTCATCGAAGCCATGCCTTTCTGCAGAATATAATAAGACTTTGTCAGGGCCTTGACAGGTGTTATTAACTGTGAAAACACTACAAGATAAGCTATAAATGCCTCTGAAGTCAAAGCTGTCTTTCCTGAGAGAATCATGCTACCACCAAAAAACATAATCACAATCACCACAATAGTACCGAGAAACTCACTCAAAGGGTGGGAAAGAAACACACGGCGCTCAACCTTTTTCATCAACTTATACAGAGAGAAAATCAAATCCTCGAATTTCTTGATAATCTTGCTCTCTGCATTGAATCCTTTTATTATACGCAGGCCTGTAATAGTCTCCTCTGTCTGTGCTACTATTGTACCAAGGGATTGCTGCACTTCATAAGAGCGACGCTTGAGATTCTGGGCAATGGTCACTATGACATAACCCACAATTGGTAAGAAAATAAGCACAAAAATGGTCATACCCACACTGAGATAAAACAAATAAAAAGTAAAGAAAAGTATAGACACAGGGTCGCGGAACAAAAGGTTATGAACAGCTTCCACAGCCTCTCTGACCTCTGTTGTGTCGTTGGTGATACGTGTAAGGATATTACCCTTACGTTCCTCGTTGAAAAAACCAATAGGGAGACTGACAATCTTGTGGTAAAGATCGCGCATCAGGTCACGCACCACACCATTGCGCACTGATGCCATGACATAACGCCCCAGGTAAAAAAATCCATTCTTCAGCAAGCTGGCCACAATGACCATTATACTTATAAACATCAATGCCTTGACTGCCCCCTGGTTGACAATCACTTGCGAGAGGTAATAATTCAGATTATGGATAAGCACACGTGAATTAAAAGCCCATGGTTCCAGCGTCTTTACCAGTTTCTCAGGGTTAAACAGTACTCTCAGGAATGGTATAACCATGGTAAAGGAAAACAGTGCAAAGATCACCGAAAGAGCATTGAACACAAGATAAAGCACAGAGCTTGGCCAATACTTTTTCACATAAGCCAGTAATGTACGAAAATCACCCATAACAAATTTTGTTTAATACGCCCGTCCTTTTCTACCTTCGATATAATTGATGAATGCAGTATTTACCACCTTGTTTCCGCCTGGTGTGGGGAAATTACCTGTAAAATACCAATCACCACGGTGGTCTGGTATAGCTTTGTGAAGGTTGTCGATTGTCTGGAAGACAATCTTCACCTCTGCATTTATATCATCCGTACGGAGGAGTTGTGCGATCTTTTCTGAAATCTGCTCATCTGTGAATGGTGCGTAAAGCTCCTTAACATAATTAATGACCTTTTCTTTTGGCTGGTTTTGCTGCTCCTTGCACTTGAAGTAGACCTGACGAATTATGTAATGCTGGCCTGTCTCATTAAGAAGTTGTATTGCAGCCTGGAAAGCAATTAGATTCTCCAGGTCAGCCATATCAATGCCATAGCAATCAGGATAACGTATCTGTGGTGCAGAGGAGACAACCACAATACGCTTTGGATGAAGCATATCAAGAATGCGCAGAATACTCTGTTTGAGCGTAGTCCCTCTGACTATTGAGTCATCGATAACCACAAGGTTATCCACACCAGGCTTAATTGTGCCGTAAGTGACGTCATATACATGACGCACCATGTCAGCGCGGTCTGATTCCTGGGTAATGAAGGTCCTGAGTTTTATGTCCTTGATAGCTGTTTTCTCCACACGTGGATGTTGACGCATAATCTTTGCCAGGCTCTCGCGTGTGAGCTTATTTTCATTTTTTAGCTGAAAGATTGCATCAATTTTTTGCCCAAGGAGATATTCACGGATACCTTCTACAAGGCCATAGAATGCACTTTCGGCTGTATTTGGGATATAAGAAAAGACTGTGTTGTCGATATCATAATCAACAGCCTTGAGGACCTGTGGCACCAGCAGACGCCCGAGCATTTTCCGTTCATGGTAAATATCAGCGTCACTCCCACGGGAAAAATAGATTCTTTCGAAAGAGCAAGATTTTTTCTCTTTAGGTTTGTTTATCATGATTTCCTGTGTACTGCCGTTGCGTTTGATAATAATAGCATGACCGGGCTGGAGCTCTTTTATATTCCGGCCATCTACCCCAAAAATTGTCTGAATAACTGGCCTCTCTGAGGTAACGACCACAATCTCATTATTCTTATAATAAAAAGCAGGTCTTATACCCCAGGGATCACGTATCACAAAAGCATCTCCATGCCCTATTATACCTGCCAATGCATAGCCACCGTCCCAGTGTACACTTGCTTTTTTGAGAATATCTACCAGATCCAGATCCTGCTCTATCATTGCAGCAGCCTGCTGTGGTGTATAACCTTGTTCCAGAAATTTTTTCTGAAGCTGCTGGTTTTGCTCATCTAAGTAATATCCAATATTTTCGAGAATCGTTATTGTGTCAGAAAATTCTCTTGGATGCTGACCTTTTTCCTGTAGTTCTTTGAAAATCTCCTCAACGTTTGTCAGATTAAAATTACCTGCCAGTGTGAGAGTCTTGGATTTCCAGTTACTACGGCGCAGGACAGGATGTACAGAGCTAATATCATTAGCACCAAATGTACCATAACGCAGGTGTCCGAGCATGACCTCGCCCACAAACGGCAGGTTTTCTTTTATCCACTCTATATCTGTTTTACTGACCTGCTTTAGTTTTTCCTGGATGTGTATATTTATCTGGTTAAACACATCACGTATAGGCTCACGGGCGTTCGACCTGACACGAAAAACATATTCTTTACCAGGGAGTGATTCGAACTTAATAGATACCAGTCCAGCACCATCCTGACCACGGTTGTGCTGTTTCTCCATGAGCAAATAGAGCTTATTAAGGCCCCAGAGATAAGAGCCATACTTCTCAACATAATATTCCAGGGGCTTGAGCAAGCGGATGAGTGCTATACCACATTTATGGCCAATGAATTCAGACATTGCTAATGAAAGATTTGTTCCGCCACAAATGTAAAAATAAATATAATACCAAACACTATTTTATTTTGTTCTAATTAAGTTTGATATTCACGACTGCTTTCGGGATAGGTTGACGTACTACTGCCAAACAAGAGGGTTTATAATCCTATATTGGCAGTCAAACCAGTACAAAATAAGCTGTGCAGATATGCTTTTTTTAAAAATCGGGGACAAAATACGACGGGGAGCGCTGGTTCAAAGCGCTCCCCGTCGTCACTGTAGTATATTATGCCCGCTCCTCAGGATGCCGTGACTGGTAACTATGCCAGGCCTGCTCCAAGAGCTTCTTCTCGTCAGTAGTCAGATCTGTCGGGATCCTGTATTTTACCCTGACATACAGATCCCCATGCTTTCCGGGCTTTTCGTAAATAGGCATACCCAGACCCCTGAGACGCAGAGAATGGCCATAAGGCACACCCTGTGGTATTGGCACCACAACTTCTTTGCCCGAGAGTGTGCGCAGCTTGGCCTTGCCCCCCAGCATAACCTTAAAGACATTTACTTCTATGTCTGTGTAGAGGTCGTCGCCTTTGCGTTCAAAAGTAGGATGTGGCAAAATTTCTATTCTTACATAGAGGTCTCCTGGCTGTCCTCCAGGCACAGGACTGGGCTGTCCCTTGCCTTTTATGCGCAAGAGCTGGTTGTGTCGCACACCAGGCTTTAGCTTTATGCGGAGTTTTTGTCCATTAACAATGATTATACGCTCTGTGCCTGTATATGCTTCGCTAAGAGTGATCTCTGCCCGTGCGTAAATATCCTCGCCTTTGGTCTGACGCTGTTTCTGGCGGCTCTTGGACCTGCCCATTCCTCCAAAAAACTGCTTAAAGAACTCAGAAAAACCGCCTGTACCAAAGCCTCCGAACAAGTCGCCCAGGTCAAAGTCTTCGTCCATTGTGGTATAATAATAACTCTGACCACCACCAGGGCTGAAACCTCCAAAATCACCAAAACCCATAGATGGTCCACGGCCACCATTATAAATCATATCATATTTTTTCCTTTTCTCCGGGTCGCTGAGTACATCATAAGCCTCGGCAATATCCTTGAATTTTTCCTCAGCCTTTTTGTCTCCCGGGTTTTTATCTGGATGATATTTTATAGCCAGTTTTCTATATGCTTTCTTAATCTCATCTATACTAGCATCAGGACTGACTCCCAAAATTTTATAATAATCTTTAAACTGCATACTCCTTTTATTTTTTTGTGTTTAATTGTCAGAAAATAATTTTATTGTTTTACAACTTTTTAAAGTACAAAGATTTTTGTTTTTGGTCAAAAAAATTCTAAATTTGCAGACTGCAAATAAACAAGAAATTTGTCAAAAAATCGCATAACCATGAAAAAAGGTATTCATCCAAAAGACTATCGTCTGGTAGCTTTCAAAGACATCTCAAATGGTCATGTCTTTATCACACGCTCTACAGCTAAAACCAAAGAGACTATCGAGATTGACGGTGTTGAATATCCGCTGGTCAAGTTAGAAATATCTAACACCTCACATGGCTTCTTCACTGGTAAAAAGAAGCTTATTGACACAACTGGCCGTGTTGATAAATTCTACAAGCGCTACCAGCAGTTTAACAACAAATCTAACGACTAATCCAGCGGTTGCTATTTTTCTACATATACTCTGCCGCTCACAGGTGGCAGAGTATTTTTTTATCAAAGAACCATCAAACAATTCACCCATCACATGTTTCCCAGGTCTTCTGCAAAAAAAGATAAAAGTCTGAAAATAAATATTCTCACCCTTGGCTGCTCAAAGAACACCTATGATTCAGAGCAGCTTGCCACCCAGCTCAACAAAAACAATGCAAAAATAGAATTCATTGACAATCCGTCACAAGCCACAGGTGATGCCATAATCATTAACACATGTGGTTTTATCCTTGATGCTAAAGAAGAGAGTATTTCTGCCATCCTCGACGCTATAGAAGCCAAAAATCAAGGCCAGGTAAAAAAAGTCTTTGCCATGGGCTGCCTGGTCGAGAGATACAAAAAAGAACTAACTGACGAAATGGCAGATGAGGTTGACGGGTTTTTCGGCGTTAATGACCTCAGTGAAATTATCAAATCCCTGGGGCTAGATCCTAAAAAAGAACTTCATGGCGAGCGCCTCCTCTCCACACCTTCACACTTTGCTTTCCTGAAAATTTCCGAAGGCTGCGACCGTACCTGTGCTTTCTGCGCCATTCCTCTGATACGTGGTAAGCACAAGTCACAACCATTTGAGCAAATCATAGAACAGGCCAAATACCTATACTCCATTGAGGTTAAAGAACTAATCCTTATAGCACAGGACACAACATATTACGGTATAGACTTATATGGACGCCAGCGCTTACCAGAACTACTGGAGCAGTTGGCAAAGATTGGTTTCCCGTGGATTCGCCTGCATTACGCATATCCGACATCATTCCCCATGGAAGTCCTGGAGATTATGAAAAACTACCCAAATATCGTGCATTACCTGGATATTCCTTTCCAGCACATAAGCGACAAAATGCTCTCGTTGATGAGGCGCGGACACACAAGCAAAGATATTTACAGGATAATAGAAGCATTCCGTAAAGAGATACCAGACATAGCTATTCGAACTGCTTTTATTGTAGGACACCCGGGCGAGGAAGAAGAAGATTTCCGTGAGCTTAAAAATTTTATAGAAGAAATGAAATTTGACCGCCTTGGCGTCTTCACATATTCACACGAAGAAAACACTTACGCCTGGGAGCATTATCAGGATGAAATAGACGAGGAAACAAAGCATCAGCGTGCAGCCGAACTGATGGCCCTGCAGCAAAATATTTCCCTGGAGAAAAACCAGAGGAAAATAGGCACCACACAGAAAGTACTGATTGACAGACGTGAGGGCAACTATTTCATTGGACGCACACAGTATGATTCTCCAGAGATTGATAATGAGGTACTTGTAGAAGCTAGACATGATATCAAGGTTGGCCAGTTTTATGACGTACGTATTTATGATGCTGTGGAATTCGACCTGTTTGGGGTTTTGAACCAATGATTATTTAAAATTTATTCTAGCTTGAAAATAAAATCCACAGAAACTTTTGCGGTGATAAGGACTCAGTCCATGCTCCATAATAGCCTGGCGGTGTTCGCGAGTACCATAGCCTTTATTTTTCAGCCAATTATACTGTGGAAACTGGCTATGTAGCTCTATCATGTACTGGTCACGATGCGTCTTTGCCAGAACTGATGCGGCTGATATACAAGCATAGAGAGCATCGCCACCAACCACTGTCTTGTAGTCAATGTCTGCGTAAGGTCTGAAACGATTCCCATCCACTAGAATTAATTCTGGCTCTGTGGACAGCTTATCCAGAGCTGCGTGCATTGCCTCGAATGTAGCATTAAGGATGTTTATTGTGTCAATTGTGTGATTGTCCACGCTAGCCACAGCCCATGCCAGAGCATGCTGCTCAATATAATCACGAAGAATGAGGCGTTTTTTCTCTGACAGTTTCTTAGAATCATTCAGCAAAGGATGGTCAAAGCCTGGCGGTAATATAACAGCTGCAGCAAATACAGGTCCAGCCAGAGGCCCACGCCCAGCTTCGTCAACTCCTGCTACTATTTTATCCCCTGGATAGCTGCTTACATCCATGTTTCACAATTTTATATATGCTAATGTACCCCCACTCTTGCCATGCAAGCGTGCAGAGTACCTTGCAGGCAAAGGATTTTATACTGTCTTATTCCTGTAAATGATATTATTCAAAGCTACAAAGAAAATTTTTTGTGGAAAAAACTTGACATTATGAACTATTGTTCATAACTTTGAATCAGAAAAACAAAAGAAATGGCAAGACCAGAAAAAAGCAGAAACATACACGAACCACCGCTGTACACCGAATTTCGTCCAGTAGGCATGGGAGGAATGATGGGGGCGATAATTATGAGCATAGACGAATACGAAGCAATAAGGCTCTCGGACCTGGAGGGAATGACACATGAACAGGCGGCAGAAGAGATGGGAATTTCGCGCCCTACTTTTACGCGGCTGCTGGATTCGGCACATAAAAAATTAGCAGACATGCTGGTCAATGGGAAAAGGCTAATCATAGAAGGAGGTAATGTAAATTTCAGGTTTATGATTATGCGTTGTGCAGATTGTGGACACATGTTCAGAATAAGAACGGATCAGATTCCAGAGCTATGTCCTATGTGTGGTTCAAAAAATCTCATTATGATGGCACCACCATTTGGTGGAGGCAGACACCGCAGAGGTCATGGTCACAGGCGACATGGACGAGGTGGTTCATGGGGCAAAGGCCCACACAAATAAGACATTATAAAACACATTATAAACTTTAAAACTTAAAAATTATGCCTTGGGGAGATTGCACAGGCCCATGGTGGGCTCAATATGGAAACAATGCACAACCACCAGCAGGTAATGGCTGGGGCCGTGGAAGACGCGGTTGGGGCCGCGACAGAGGAGCAGGAAGAGGATGGTTCGCCAGACTCTTTGGTGGTCAAGGTAGAGGATGGTTTGGCCGTGGAGCCAATTACAATAATCCTCCTGCTAATGGCTGGTTTGGACGAGGACAAAGACCTAATCCAAATACAAACGACAAATAACAAACCCTAAAACCTCACGACTATGCCTTGGGGAGATTGCACAGGCCCATGGTGGGCTCAAGGTGGTCGTAGACCACGTAACGGATGGTTTGGCCGTGGCTGGGGATGGGGTCCAGGCCCATGGTGGGCTGAAGATTACACCCAGCCGCTCTATTATGACAAAGAAACAGAAAAGGCTTATCTCAAAAACCATGAAAGCTGGCTAAAGCAAGTACTGGAAAACATCCGCGAAAGGCTACGCCAGCTAGATAACGGACAGTAAATCAGGTTTTTGGTTATCACCTGGCCTTTTTCTGTAAAAAAAGCAAGGCTGCCCCGCTCATCTGTCTATGCCTTGGGGAGAGATAGATATGGTGCGGTGGCAGCCTTTTTATTTATTATCAGTAATCTGAACAGTTGCAATTTTTAATACAGCATTAATCTATCGGAAAACCAAACTTCTGACTGTCTTTATGACAAAATTAACAGTTTCTTATGTATAATGCACAGGAATAAATTATTTTTGTGAAAACATTTTTAGCAAAGCTATGGAACAGAGGCTATTCCTGGCAATAAAATTTGGTATCGACCATACTCTAAAAAACATATATTTCAGGCTGAAAAAAGCTCTTGCCCGCGAGCGTGTTAAATTTTACCCTTTAGAAGAATTAATGCTCATACTGCGCTACCTGGGAGATGTGCCTGTGGAGTTTCTCCCGGATATTAACCGTCAGATTGCCCCAGTGATTAGCTCCTCACCTGGTTTTGCCCTGAAAATCACAGGTGTGGATATTTACCCTTATGATATTATGCCACGGGTGTTGTGGTTCAGAGTAGAGCAAGAAGAGCGGCTGATGAGCCTTGCACAAAATCTGGAACACACAATTCAACAGTTCACAGGCCATCAGGAAGATTTTGCCTTTTATCCGCATGTGACTTTTGCCAGGATACGTTTTTTGAAAAATATGCAAGCCCTGGACATGGTAAAACAATACCAGAACATTGAGCCAGTCTCATTTGCAGTGAACCAAATAATTCTGTATGAAAAGCAAGAAAGTCCTGAAGGCAATATTTACCGTGTAAGGAACCGGTTTGATCTACTGGGAAAAGAAAAACTGTAAGACAAAAATTTTAGCACACAAGGATAAATGCTAAATTTGCGTAAGTTTTTAACCCTAAAAATATGAACAAAAACATCATTATCATCTCGCATAGACGCTCAGGAACACATCTTACCATAGACTCAATACGTAATAATTTCCCTGATTATAAGGACAGCAAGCTTATTGTTTTGGAGAATCTCACAAAAAATAACAGGGAACAGATTGATTTTGTTAAGAATTTCCACCAACGGACAATGATAGTAAAAACACACTTTCTACCTGACTTAAAACTATATACAAAGGACGAAAAACTTTTACACAGCCTGGAGGAGCTGTTCAACAATTCACATCTAATCTATGTATACCGCAATGGTCTAGACGTGATGGTCTCGCTATATGAATACATAAAAAAGTTCGACGATCAGGTCAGAGAGATGAAGTTTGATGAATTTCTCAAGACAGGAAATAACTTTGATCCTGGGACAGAGAGGCTGAACAGAATGCAATTCTGGCGTCATCACATAGAGAGCTGGCAGAATAGCCGCTTTGCTGATAGAATACTTTGGGTGCGATATGAGGATCTCAATCTAGAATATGAACAAACCCTCCATACAATAGCCACACATTTTGGTCTGCAGATAGCTAGAAACATAAAAGACATTCGCCTCCAGAGTTATAAGACACACAATAGGCGGCTACGTAAGCTTCTCAATCTACTACGGGGCATCAAAACAACGAGTGTATCTGCCCGCAAAGGTACTGTTGGAGATTACAAGAATTATTTCTCCACACAGAGCTTACAAAAATTTATTGAGCTAAACAAAGATTTACTTTTGCGACTGGGATACAATATAGAGTAACACAAAAACAAGGAGCTGCTACGCAGCTCCTTGTTTTTGTAATATATTACAAAACTAAAGCTCAACTATTTCGACACGTCTATTCTGGGCTTTCCCGTCATCTGTGTGATTAGTAGCGACAGGAGAAAGCGAACCCACGCCATAAGCCTGAATCTGTGAAGGATTGACACCATAATCATTAACCAGAATATTCATAACTGCTGTGGCGCGGTCCTGTGACAGCTTCATATTAGCCTGAAAATCACCAGTATTGTCAGTATGGCCTACGATAGCAAAATGCTTGTCAGTATTAGCTTTAAGATAGTCAGCAATTTGCTTGAGAGCAGAGGCTGATTCTTTCTTAACTTCTGATTTACCTGTGTCAAACAAGATATCATACACAGCTATATGTCCATTCTGTGTGATACCCTCAGACAGGCTCTTGGCTGTCACTTTGCCTGTCTCTGCTGCTTCCACCTCTATCACATCCTGTGTAATAAGTGTGGTATTAGAGAAACCACTAGCTACTTCTACTATATAAATATCTTTACCATTGGCTGTAGTCTTGGCCACAATTAACGCAGTGTTATTACCAAGAGGTTTATAAGCAAATCCAAAACGGCCTAGATGTAGCCCCTGAATTCCACCGTAAAAATCACCTTCAAAGCCTAAAGCTCCTTCACCAAAGTCGACACCTGGCTTGGCGTTAAGAAGAATCTTATAGCCTTTATCTTCGAATGCTTTTTGAAAATTTCGTATTACATAAGCCGGATTATTATCTGGTGAGACAGAATATTGCCAGCGCTGTATCTTACCTTCAAGGACTAATGGATTCTTGTAATTAGGTTCTTTGGTATTGTCTGGATATACAGGCAACTTATAAGAATCCCATTTAATCAGCTTGTAGTATTCAATAACCGAACCATCAAAACGTGAAACAAGCGCATAATCGCTCGCTCCGCTGATGTCTGACGTTCGTTGTGCGCCAAGGCCCATGCTCATTAGCATTCCAATGACAAAAAGGAATAAAAATTTGTGTTTCATAACAAAAAAATTTGGTAACCCTACACCGAAGGCCAAAAGAAAGGAAGGACATCCTTCTAGCAATCAGTATAAAATCATGGTTTTTGTTAACATAAATCAACAACAAAAAATTGACAAAAGCAAATGTTTATGTATGTCCAGAAAGCCGATTTTAACTTTTGTTGTCTACACTGCATTTAATGAGAAAAATCATTTTAGGACCTAAAAGGCAATTTTATTTTGGTGCTTGAAAGAAAAATTTTAATTTGTTAACAAACATTTAAACTTCTAAACTATGGAACGTAAACGCGTAATTATCCTGGGAGCTGCAGGACGTGATTTTCACAATTTCAACACTTATTTCCGTGACAACGAAGAATACGAAGTCGTTGCTTTCACTGCAACACAGATTCCACACATCGAAGGACGTAAATATCCTGCAGAGCTTGCTGGTAGTCTTTATCCAGATGGAATACCAATCTTTCCAGAGGAAGAACTGACCGAGTTGATCAAGAAATATGACGTTGACGAGTGCTATTTCTCATATAGTGATGTACCATATCAAAAGGTCATGAACCTCAGCGCAGTAGTCAATGCAGCTGGAGCTACCTTTAACCTCATAGGTCCCAAGCGCACAATGATAAAAAGCACCAAACCAGTCATAGCAGTAGGAGCAGTGCGTACTGGCTGTGGCAAGAGCCAGACTTCCCGTCGTGTTATTGAGATTCTGATGGAGAAAGGCTATCGTGTAGTGGCTATTCGACACCCCATGCCTTATGGTGATCTTGTTAAGCAGAAAGTACAGCGCTTTGCCAGGCTCGAAGACCTCGAAAAACATAACTGTACCATCGAAGAGATGGAAGAATACGAACCACACATCGTCCGTGGAAATGTTATTTACGCTGGTGTGGATTATGAAGCTATTCTGCGCGCTGCAGAGCAGGATCCAGATGGTTGCGACATTATCCTCTGGGATGGTGGTAATAATGACTTTCCTTTCTACCAGCCTGATTTGATGATTACTGTAGTAGACCCACACCGTCCCGGCCATGAGGTAAGTTATTATCCTGGGGAGGTAACACTGCGTATTGCAGATATAGTAGTCATTAACAAGGAAGAGACAGCGAGCCCCGAAGGCATCCTGACAGTACGCCAGAACGTGCAGAAAGTAAATCCTAAGGCCCAGATCATCGATGCTGCTTCACCTATCAAGGTGGACAATCCAGAGGTTATCCGCGGCAAGCGCGTATTGGTTGTAGAGGACGGACCTACACTGACACACGGCGAGATGACAATTGGAGCTGGTACTGTAGCAGCACAGCGTTATGGTGCTGCCGAAATAATTGATCCCCGTCCTTATCTGGTAGGCGAGCTAGTGGACACCTTTAAGAAATATCCATACATTGGTAAGCTACTGCCTGCTATGGGTTATGGCAAGAAGCAGATGCAGGATCTGGAGGCTACTATCAACAAGGCTGACGTGGATGCTGTTGTTATTGGTACTCCTATTGACTTGAACCGTATCATTAAGATCAAAAAGCCTACAACACGTGTTTATTATGACCTGCAGGAGATAGGCGAGCCTACCCTTGACCAGATCCTCGATGAGTTTGTGCAGAAACATCTTAAATAAAGCAAATTGACGGGCCTCTAACACAGCCTGGGCCTGCCACAGGGCAGACCCAGGCTTATTTTTGTCATCAGGTTGTCAGGTTAATATTTTTTTCAACCCCGCAAATACCAGTATTATTAAGGCCACAATGCCAAGTATCACAGTCAGAGCAAAAATTGTGGTCAAGCTGTGGTTAAAAACAGCTGGCAGGATCAAAAGGATTGGAAGCAAAGCAATTACACCGATAATCACTGGCAGTACCTTTCTTGTACCGATAGCAAACCACGCAGCAAAAAGAAGGGCTACAGCCAATGAAGTCCATTTAACCCAGGTAAAAGTGTGCAACAGTTCAACATGTTTACCAAAACTCTCAGCCTGTGGTGTGCTCATTATTTGCAAGAGCTGGGTATTTTCCAGAATATCAAAAAGCATTGCTACCAGCGAAAGCACAAGACCAATGATATAAAATTTTTTACCTCTCGCTGCACTCACCGCAGCAAAGAAGAACACCAGAAATAAAGCATATACCACAGCAAACAAAAAATCAACTTTTGTGCTGAGCAAAAGGGCTGCCACCAGATTATTATTGAGCGCCCCATTTTCGCCAGCAAAGATCTGATGAATCTGAGCATCGCTATTGGCAAACTCCAGCTCTATGATTGGATTTTTAACCTTAGGCGTGCCTATCTTTGCATTATAAACAAAAGACATTGCCAGATACACGATAATGATGAGAATACCAAAGACCTTGGCCCAGGTAAGACTTGTGTGAACTTTCATAATCTCTTTATTTTGAATTTAAAGAATCAATTTACTAAAAATTTTCTTTTTATCCAATCATCCCACCTTACACTGATTCAAATAATATCTTGTCGGACAGATACTTACAAGCCAGACAATTAAATTACAACTTTGGTTCTATATCCAATCTTTTGCCTTCTTTTGTGATCTGACGGTCTTTTATCTGTCCCCACACCCAGCCAATTATCAAGCCAATTCCAAGAAGAGTAACCATGGCTGCGTACATGGAAAGGACTTGTGCCCTGGCCAGAATCCAGCCTATTATACCGCCCACTGTAACACCAATCAAAGTATAAATACCAGTAAAATAACCCTTTGGGTAGATACCATGTTCCTGGCGCAGATGTTTAATCACAGAGTCAAGCTTATTGGTAAAATCCCGTCTACCTGAGATTGTATTGAGCATATCGGGAAACTGCCGGCTGAGCTCCAGAAGTATATCCCGGTTAGCCTGACACTGCTGGCAATCTTTCATGTGGAGGACTGTATGACGGGCAGCCTGCTCGATCATATCAATGTTGAAAAAAGTTATATCGCGTGGATTTACCTTTTCTTTACCTAACAGTATATTTTGGTGTAGCTGTACCATCCAGCTATCTTTGAGGTTCACTATCATCTCTATCACGTTTTTTATGTTTGCTGTAAGTTAATGTTTTTGGAGAAATTCTGAAATATTCACGTATACCTAACACAAACCCAACAGACCATGCCACAGGCTGGCCATACCACAGGGCACGGAAATTAATAGGAGTAAGCGAAAAAGGAGCAAAGGCTCCGAAATATGAAACAGGCATCTGTACAAAGAATATATAAAGCCAGGTTATTCGCATAGGAGTGTGTGTATTACCCAAGCCTTTGATATAGCCAAACAAAGCCTGCATCAAGTAAAAAAATACCAGAAACAGAGCTACAATCCGTAGATATTGGCTTCCCAGGAAAGCCACATGGCTGTCTGTGGTAAACAAACTCATTATTAACCTCGAAAACAATGTGAACAAAACGAGGAACACTACTGACAAAGCAAACCCAAGAGCCATGACAGCTTTCAGACCCTGATGTAAACGGTCCTGATTCCCAGCTCCAAAATTCTGTCCCACATACGCAGTGAGTGCTGTTCCAAGAATCATTGCCGGTGAAATAGCTAAAAGACTCGTGCGGCTGGCTGCTGTATAAGCAGCAAGTATGTCTGTGCCAAAATTATTAACCAGAAAGAAAAACAGGATAAACCCAATCGCTGTAATACTTCTCTGCCCTACTCCTGGCAAGCCTAAACGCAAGACATTTCTGAGCACTGCTTTATCAAGCGAATAGCCACCGTGCAGGCCAATAATATTTAGGCGACGGGTCAAGATTATTATTGCTGCAAAGAAAGACACCACAAAGCACAGATCAGTAGCCAGTGCCACGCCCCATATACCCATATTTAACCTACGAACAAAAAGCACATCCATTCCAGCATTGAGGATATTTCCGGCAAGACCAATATAGAAGGGTGTGTGCGAATCACCCATACCCCGCATGATACTAGCCATTGAAAAATAACCAAAATTAAACACCAATCCATAAAGCAAAACTTCATAATACTCTATGGCATAAGGAAATACATCCAACGGAAGACGCATAAGACGAAATACAGCCTGCTGCGATGACACACCAATAGTTACAATGACAAAACCCAGCAACACACTGACAAACAGAGAAGTATAAAAAACCCGGGTAACCCTGTCCCTCTGCCCGCTACCCCATAGATGAGCCACAATTATAGTAAAAGAAAAACCTATGCCCTGGGCAATCGAGCTCCACAAAAATAACAAAGGAAAGGAAGCACCTGACGCAGACAAAGCCTCTGTACCTAGCAAACGTCCTAGCACAGCCATGTCCACAAGATTATATGCCTGCTGAAAAACATACCCTAAAAACATAGGCACTGTGAACCGCAAAATAGTCTTTAGCACACGGCCTTGCGTCAGGTCTATCATTGCTGAAAGAAAAACAATTTTCGTTATTCAAAACAAATTTGATAAATTTCATAGCGAAACAAAAAAAAACGCACACCATGAAACGAATAATTTTGTTATTCACCGTTATCGGGTTGCTTTCTACTGGCTATGCACAGCAGCCAAAGAATGATGTTCTCAAGTTCCAAAAACCTGGCTATAGCTATTACCGGGACGTTATAATGAAGCAGATAAAGGAATACTATGCCAAGCAGGAACAAAAGCATGAGCGTCAGTATCCTACTGTTGATCTAAGCGGCTATGACCTGCCCAATAAGAAAAATCTTTATAAGTATTACTGGCACAATCCACCAATCTCACAGGGTAATACAGGAACATGCTGGGATTTCTCAACCACATCATTCTTTGAATCAGAAGTTTACCGTCTCTATGGTAAGCATGTTAAGCTCAGCGAGATGTGGACAGCTTACTGGGAGTATGTCGAAAAAGCCCGTGAATTTGTACGTACACGTGGCAAGTCTTTGTTCGAAGAGGGTTCAGAATCAAATGCTGTCACACGTATATGGGTAAAATACGGTGTAGTGCCTGAGAGTGTTTATATAGGTAAGCCTAAAGATATGCCATTCTACGATCACAGCAAGATGGTCAGGGAGATGAAAGATTTTCTCAAAGGCGTGAAGAAGAATAATCTATGGAACGAACATTTCGTAGTCATGACAATTCGCCAGATTATGAATAAATACATGGGTGAGCCTCCACAGAAATTCACTGTTGATGGCAAAGAGTACATACCAAAGACTTACCTGAAGGATTATCTCAAGCTCAAACTTGATGATTATGTAGATATCATGTCACTGAAGCAGTTCCCATACTGGACACAAGATGAATATCCAGTACCTGACAACTGGTGGCATGATAAGAGCTATTACAACGTACCGCTGGATGTATATATGGAGATCCTGAACAATGCCATCAAAAACGGCTATACTGTAGTTATTGGTGGCGATGTATCAGAACCAGGCTTTGACCGCAACACCCAGTGTGCCATCGTTCCTACGTTTGATATTCCAGGACAGTATATTGACGAGAATGCACGCCAGTTCCGCTTCTCCAACCATACAACAACTGATGATCATGGCATGCATCTGGTTGGATGGACTAATTACAAGGGCACTATATGGTATCTGATTAAAGATTCTGGTAGTGGTTCCCGCTACGGTGATCCCAAGGCTCCAGAATTTGGCTATTATTTCTTCCGCGAGGATTACATGAAGCTCAAGATCATGGACTTCATGGTACACAAAGACGCTATTCCAAAGCAGTACCGCAAAAAGATGGGGCTCTAAAGCAGAGTAGTTAGTCGCCCCTTAATAACTCGTTAACAGATTGGTATCCAAAGAGAAACTTTAAAAAATTTCTTTGAAAAAGCTTTGTAAATTGCAAGGAAATTGGTATTTTGAAATAAAAACCTTGCAAAATGAAAG
>JALVRO010000257.1 GCA_027031265.1 Bacteroidales bacterium
AAAAACCAAACTTTTTACAGACAATGTACTTAGTTATTGTCCGGGCTGTGGACACGGTGTAGCACACCGACTTATCCTGGAAGTTATCGAAGAAATGGACATCACAGACAAAGTCATAGGTATTGCACCTGTAGGTTGCTCTGTCCTGGCTTATGAATTTATGGACATTGATATGCAGGAAGCTGCACATGGTCGTGCTCCTGCCCTTGCAACTGGTATAAAGAGGACTAACCCTGACAAATTCGTTTTTGCATACCAGGGTGATGGTGACCTGGCTGCTATTGGTACAGCAGAGACAATACATGCAGCTAACCGTGGAGAGAATTTCACTGTTATTTTTATTAACAATGGTATTTACGGCATGACAGGCGGTCAGATGGCTCCTACCACACTCGAGGGTATGAAGACATCTACCACACCTTATGGCCGTGATCCTAACCAGATGGGACATCCTTTGAAGATAACAGAAATAGTTGCACAGCTACCTGGTACTTGCTACGTAACCCGTCAGGCTGTACACTCAGCAGCTCTGGTTCGTAAGGCAAAGAAAGCTATCCGCCGTGCTTTCGAATACCAGAAAGCAAAGAAAGGATTGTCTTTCGTTGAAATCGTATCCAACTGTAACTCTGGCTGGAAGATGACTCCTGTACAGTCTATTAAATGGCTTGAGGAGAATATGTTGCCTTATTATCCACTTGGAGACCTCAAAGATGTAGGTCTGGACTAATTATTTAACCCACAAATCTAAAAAACGAAAACTATGAACGAAGAAATCATAATAGCCGGCTTTGGTGGTCAAGGCGTCCTGAGCCTGGGAAAAATCCTGGCTTACTCAGGTATCATGGAAAACCTGGAAGTAAGTTGGTTTCCATCTTATGGCCCAGAAATGCGTGGTGGTACTGCTAATGTTACTGTTATTCTGAGCGATGAACGGATCAGCTCTCCTGTGCTCAACGTTTACGACACTGCTATTATCTTCAACCAGCAGTCTCTGGACAAATTCGAGCCTAAAGTTAAACCAGGAGGTCTGCTTCTCTATGACCCCAATGGTATAACACGCCATCCAGAACGTACAGACATTGATATATACCAGATAGAGGCAACAAAAGAAGCTGTTGCGCTGGGAAGCACCAAAGTGCTGAACATGGTAGCACTTGGTGCATACCTGAAGATAAAACCGATAGTCAAATTCGAAAACGTTATGAAGGGACTCAAAAAATCTCTTCCCGAACGTTACCACCATCTCCTGCCTCTTAACGAAAATGCTATAAAGATTGGCATGGAAAAAGTCAAGCTCATCCGTAAAGCTGACCATGTAAACGCATAAGAAAGAGAAGCAAAAAGGGAGCCAGTCGGCTCCCTTTTTGCTTCTACTCTTCCCTGAGCTTGACAACCACAAACAGAATTAAGGCTATCAAGAGAGATGCTATCCCTACATACAAAAAGTATGGCGCAGATGCTTGGTGCATTAAACCAAAAATCCCTGCGACAAAAATCGCAAAGATCCCTATTATCAGCAAAACAAACGGAAATAAAAACTTATGCCGTGCCATAATTATATTTTATTTACCCAACAGTTTAATTATCAGATTAATAACTAGAGACAAAACAATACTAAGCAAAATCATACTTGTAAAAGGGATAAAGACTTTGACATTACCCCTGTCTATATGAATATCCCCTGGCAAACGCCCAAACCACGCAAAAATATTTCCAAACACAAGTAGCAATACTCCAATAATTACCATAAGCAAGCCTATCACTATCAAAATCTTAGCAAGATCAGACATAGGACCAAAGTTTTAAAGTACGTTCATAGGATCGACAATAAGCTTAATGATAGGATTTTGTTCGACCCTGGGATTCCATGGGCGTATACTCATCACAGGATAATCTAATGTACGAATAATATCACGTGCCACACTACCCATCATCCATTGATCAAACTTAGACTCATCTCTAACCATTATAACAGTAAGCATTGGTTTGAGTTTATTGGCATGGTCACTAATAATCTCTACCACATCAGACTTTCTCCCCTCTATTATCTTTGTTTCACATTCCACACCAGCTTGTTCAATAGCTTTCTTTATTTTGTGCATTTCTGTGAGCAAATGTGTCTCATAAGCAACATCATCTTTAACATCCACACTCAAGGCAAACACCCGGGCTTTGAGCAGCCGGGCAAACTCAATAGCTGCATTAACCTGCTCTCTGACAGGACGAGAAAGGTCCATAGGCAAAAGGATATAATCAGTAAGATCAGAAGCTGCCTGCTTGCCACGAACAGAGACAACCGGGTATTTAGTCTCCTGAATTACATTAAGAGTATTAGATCCGAGAAATTTCTGCTTCAGGCTCAATTCTTCTGTTTTACCCATAACTATCATAATTGGTTTGTGGTCCTCGGCAGCAGCCTCGATTATTTCATACGGTTTGCCCACTCTAACGCAATATTCATAATCCATGCCTCTGAGATGTTCCTCTGCCAGGCCTTTTAAGGCCAATTTTGCCTGATTTGCCATCTTTTCCTCAAGATCAGGTGTGAGAAATTTTTGCAAAATACCACTTTCCTCTAACACATTGAGCAACAATAATTTTGCATCAATTTTCAGCGCAAAAAACCTTGCATAATCCAATGCTACAACTGACTGTGAACCAAAATCTATAGGCACTAAAATCTTGTGCTTCATACGATTTGATTTTAATTTGTTTATCTAAAATAAAACTTTTTGATTAATTTTTAAACTATTCATAATTTTTTGTTATTTTCTAGAGTCAAAAACCTAAAAATTAAAGGCCATGAAAAAACTAGTAATTTTCCTGGTAATAAGTTTTTTACCAATGCTTGTCACTGCACAAGCCACAGTTAAGTCCGCCGAAAAGTATATTCCCGGCCTGCAATATGACAATGATTTTATGACTTACATTGACATAGCCATGAAAGATGGTTTCTCTACAATAAAAGAAATTGTTGCAAAAATGAAATTCGTCGAAGGAGACAAAGTCTATGCTATTGAAAAAATGCGTTTCAATCCTAAGAAACAAATTATCGAAAAAGTCACATTTTTTTATCATAAAACTACGCCTATTGCTATCAGTATTGAAAAAGGAGGCACAGTCAACATCTATTATCTAGACTCTGGCAATGTTATAGCAAGCAAAACATTCACAGCCACAGATTACCGCCCATTTGGCGGAAAAAAGACTCTACGGCTCAGTACAATACCTGCGGACGAGAAAACCCACTCACCTAAGAAAAAATATCTAGACCAGGCAAACAGTTTACTCAATGTTTTAAAAAATGCAAGTAAAAGTATGTTTAATTACAATTTCTAAAATTTTAGCAAAAAGACAAATTGTTTTACCTTTGGGAACAAACAGACAAAAGACTAGTATGCCATCGCCACTGTTAGCTATATCACCAGTAGACGGAAGATATTGGAGCAAAGTAAAGGACCTATCTGATTTTTTCTCAGAATATGCACTTATCCGTTTTCGAGTAATCATTGAAATAGAATACTTTATTGCACTATGTCAGATACCTCTTCCCCAGCTCAAGGACCTTAGAAAAAAGGATTTCAAAAAAATACGTGACATATACAAGAAATTCAACCTGGACGAGGCACAAAAAATCAAAGACATAGAAAAACAAACAAACCACGACGTTAAGGCCGTTGAATACTATATAAAACAAATGTTTGAACAGCTAGGGTATGGTCAATACAAAGAATTCATACACTTTGCACTTACTTCTCAAGATATAAATAACACTGCTATTCCTTATGCCCTTTACAAATTTATGCACATGGTTTATTATCCCCAGATAGAGGCACTGATACGGAAACTTTATGATCTGGCCTCAGGCTGGGCAGATATTACAATCCTTGCACATACACATGGACAACCTGCTTCGCCCACAAAGCTTGGCAAAGAAATAGAAGTATATATCGAGCGTTTACAAAAACAACTGGGCCTCCTGCGCCTTGTCCCATATAGTGCCAAATTCGGTGGCGCTGTCGGCAACTTCAACGCACACAAAGCAGCCTATCCAGACGTGGACTGGGAACAATTCGCCAACTCATTTGTCAATCATGTACTTAGCCTCGAACGCAGCCAGACAACGACACAGATAGAGCATTATGATAACCTGGCTGCCCTGATGGATAATGTCCGCAGGATCAATGTTATTCTCAAAGACCTCTCCCAGGATATATGGCTATACATATCCATGGAATACCTCAAACAAAAAGTAATAAAAGGCGAAGTCGGCTCATCCACTATGCCACACAAAGTCAATCCTATTGACTTCGAAAATGCAGAAGGAAATCTAGGCATTGCCAATGCCCTGTTTGACTTCATGTCAAATAAACTACCTATTTCCAGGCTTCAGCGAGACCTTACAGACTCTACAGTCCTCCGAAATCTGGGAGTCCCCTTCGCACACACCATTATAGCAATAAAGTCACTTCTGAAAGGACTGAACAAAGTCGAAGCTAACAAAGAAAAAATCAATCAAGACCTGGAGGACAACTGGGCTGTGGTAGCAGAGGCTATTCAGACTATCCTCAGACGCGAAGGATATCCTGAGCCTTATGAGAAACTCAAACAACTTACACGTACGGGCCGAAAAATAACACGCCAGGTCATACAAAACTTTATCAAATCACTGGATATCAGCGAACAGGTCAAACAAGAGTTGCTAAAAATCACACCATTCAACTACACAGGTATTTACTAATGGACCACAGGAGCTTTGTGGAAAAAATAACACATATTATCTGGGACTGGAACGGCACAATCATCGACGATGTTCAGCTGTGTGTAGACATTATGAATCAGCTACTTGCCGAGAACAATCTACCAGGTATAGGCCTCAAGACCTATCGAAATATCTTTACCTTTCCAGTACGGGACTACTACCGCAAAGCTGGCTTTGACCTGGATAAGATAAACTTCGAAGACATTGGCCAACGTTTCATTGACATATACAACCAAAGGGTTAATGAAATACAGCTACAGCCTGGAGTCCAGGATCTGCTATCAAAGCTACAAAAAGCAGGGAAGAAACAAATACTCATATCAGCAAGACAAGCAGAGAGCCTAAGAGAGGACGTGGAGTGGTTCGGACTGACACAATTCTTTGATCAAATCATTGGCCTGGATGATGATCTGGCTCGTGGTAAAGAGCACCTTGTCCGGAACTTTTTCGCACAAAATGACCTGCACCCAAAACAGTTACTCTTTATTGGTGACACAGACCATGACATTGAGATTGCCAGGTCTGTTGGTGCACATTTTTTCGTGGTAAGCAATGGACACAACAGTGCCTGGCGTCTAATGGCCAGGACACCATTTGTTTATGCTAATCTCGAAACACTCTCAGACTTTTTATTCAATGCCTAAACACAAAAAACTGATAACTATGAAAAAAGCACTTATATGGATTTTAGCGTTTATCCTGACACTGTTATTCGCTTATTACCAGAGGCATACAGGACCGACATATCCTGTGACTGAAAAATTCACAATCAATGGTCAAACAATAAAATTTCAATATCCACGCAGTCATAGCACGAGCAGCAATGCTGTGATAAAAATTGTCGTTCCAGACACTAATATATATGGATTTGTTTACCAGAGAGTTTACCCTCTCAACACAGGCTACACTGCCCTGAACATGCGCCGTTTGGGCGATACATTGGTCGGTATGGTTACCCATCTGCCTCCTGCAGGAAAGATGGAATATTACATAGAGTTATACAAGAATAACGACACAATTTATACACGTAAAGCAGAACCTGTTATTATACGATTCAAAGGCGATGTACCTGCAGGTATCCTTATCCCACATGTGCTAGCCATGTTCCTGGCTCTATTCCTGGGTGTGACAGCAGGCTTGCTTGCTTTGTTTGATGACCTGAGCTTCCGAAAGGTGCAAGTTTGGACCTTTATTTTTCTCATAATTGGCGGCTTTATACTTGGTCCTACTGTGCAGCATTATGCTTTTGGTCACTGGTGGACAGGTATTCCAAACGGCTGGGATCTGACGGATAACAAGACTCTGATAATGTTCATTGGCTGGCTTGCAGCAATAATAGCCAACCGTAAGCAAGCGCGCCGCTGGTGGGCTGTTGCCGCAGCAGTACTGATGGTAGTTGTATATTTAATACCACACAGCCTGCATGGATCGACACTCAACCCAGAGACAGGCAAAGTCATCAGCGGACTGATAATGCCTTGGCTGATATTTTAACCATCCCTGCTGGCGGACTGCTTTTTTGATAAAAACTTATTAATTTATCACCCTATTCACAAAGCCACGCAGGTGTGCATCTTGCGTGGCTTTTCCATAAAAAAATCTTTCGTAAAAAAACATCAAAACTGCTATGAAACAAGATTTGCGAAAATCAATATAAATCTTTAAATTACAGAAAAAAGCAGCATTTACTACAGGAAAATTCATTTTTAATATTAATTTTTATTGCTAAATTTCGCAACGAATATAAATTATCTAAAAACAAGAAAATATGGCAGCTAATATTTCAACAAAATTTGCTGGTTTAGAGCTTAGGAGTCCTGTTATCGTTGGCAGCTCTGCACTCACATCTAACCTGGCTAATCTCAAAAAACTTGAAGAAAACGGTGCAGGTGCAGTCGTTCTCAAATCTATCTTCGAGGAAGAAATTATTTTCGAATACAACGAATATGCAAAAGAAGCTGAAAAGTACGGTTACGACTATGAATACTTAGACTACTTTGACTACAAAATCAAGCAAGATAATCTCAACAAATACATTAACCTGATCAAAGAAGCTAAAGCAAATCTATCTATCCCTGTTATTGCCAGTGTCAACTGCATTTCTGCGCACGAGTGGACTAATTTCGCAAAGCGCATAGAAGAAGCTGGAGCAGATGCCTTGGAACTCAATATCTTCATCATGCCAAGTGATATTAACAAAACTTCTACAGAGCTTGAAGAAACTTATTTTAACATCGTCAAAGAAGTACGTTCTAAGATACATATTCCTCTTATTGTCAAGATGACACAATATTTCACAGGTCTTGCAAATGTTATAGTTAATCTGTCAAAGACAGGTATTGATGGCCTGGTTCTATTCAACCGTCATTACCATCTGGATTTTGATATTGACAAGCGCGAAGTCCGTGCAGCACACGTATTTAGTGATGAACTGGAATACATCCTGCCTTTGCGCTGGATAGCTATTACTTCTGGCAAAACTGACTGCACAATGGCTGCTTCTACTGGCGTTCATGATGGTCGTAGTATGGTTAAAATGATTCTCGCCGGTGCTAGCGCTGTTGAGGTTGTTTCTACAATATACAAGCACGGACCACAGCGTATTCAGAAAATGAACCAGTTCCTGGCCGAATATATGGACAAGCATGGATATAATACAATAGAAGACTTCCGCGGTTTGATGAGCCAGGATAAAATCAAACATCCTGATATATTCGAACGTGTTCAGTTCATGCGCTACTTCAGCGACCGTGAGGATATCCTCTAAAACACGGGATAAAATCCGTCAACAACAAAGGCTGCCCGCAGGCAGCCTTTGTTGTTATTTAAAGTAGACAAACTTGAATCCATTGAGACTTTGTCTATTTTATAGCTTTTTTTGTAACCATAGACAGACATTTGTATTTTTACTCATAATTTCCCTGGCTAAGTATAGTAAGTTTGCAAGTAGATGATTGTTGATATTTTGGTATTTTTCATAACGAGTATTATTCTTAGCTCTGTTGGAATCGGAGGTGGGATTTTTTATGTTCCAATTTTTTTATTTCTTGGATATAGTTTTCCTCAGGCTTCGACCACCAGTTTGTTTCTAATTACAGTAACCGGATTCTCTGCTTTCACACGCTTTAGAAAAGAAAAAATGGTTGACTGGCAGCTAGCCCTTGTTATGGAGACATTCACTGACCTGGGTGCTTTCATAGGTGGCGCTGTTTCAATAAAATTTCACCCACTCGTACTCAAAGTCATCCTGGGAATAATATTGCTAATTGCAGCTTATTTCATGATCAAACCCCGTGTCAACAAGCTTTCTTCTGCGAAGATAACCACTTCTTTTGGCCTATGGCACCGGCATTTTGCAGGTTATGATTATTACGTTTCCCTGCCTGTGGTCATACCAGTGACGTTTATCATTGGACTGCTGGCTGGTATGCTGGGAATAGCCGGCGGTATTTTTAAAATTCCCATAATGATTCTGTGGTTTGACATCCCGGCCAAAATAGCTGTGGCAACATCTTCGCTGATGGTAAGCCTGACTGGATTGCTTGGCCTGACAGGCCATCTACTACACACCAGGATAGATTGGCAATTCGCTATTATTCTGGGATTCACAGTATTTATTGGTGGTCAAATAGGCTCTCGTATCTCAATAAAGCTATCTGAGAACAGGGTAAAACTTGTTTTGTCAATAATAACAGCTATTATTGGCGTTTATATGATTCTGGCAACAATTCTTTAACCTGCTAAAAAATGTCTTAGCCTAGCATTTTCCACACTCCCAGCCACAGTGGCATCATCACCACAGCCAACAGGTACATTATAAGCATCATGCCTGCAGTCTGACGGGAGTTGCCTCCATATTTGCGCACAATAACTATCAGATTCGCAGCAGGAGCAGCTGATGCCTCGATAACCAGAAAATCCGCCAATAAAGGATTCTTCAACCCCAGACCCAACATTATTAAAAACACAATTATTAATCCAGGCGTAAGGACAAATTTCACAAACGAAAGCTTCATAATATCAATCCAACTGGGCAAATATTTTATAGAAATCGTACCAAGTGTTGCACCCAGAATAAACATACCCATGGGCACTGCAGCCTGTCCAAGGATTGATATTGGCTCCAGAAGCAAGCCAGGAACGTACCTGTCAACATGGAGGAAAATCAATATCATAGCCAGCACATTTGCCACAAAAGGAGGCGTTATCATCTCGGCCAGCCGTATCTCTGTCTTGCCTACTTCATAAGAAATCAGGACCTTCCCCACAGTCCACAAAGCAGGATTAAAACCCAGTGTCATCAAGAAAACATACAAAGCAAACTGGTCAAACTGTCCGGGATAAAGAATCTGGCCTATAGGCAATACCAGATATCCCACATTCTGTAATGCCGCAAGAGGTAGTTTATTCAAATGGGGCCTGAGATTGGGCAGATAAAACAGGGCTGCTACACCCATAAAAAGAACAGGAATACCAAATCCCAGAACAGGCAAAATCCACCAATCTGGGTCCTGGTAAGGATGAAAATTCGTGAGCACCTTGTCAAAAATCAAAGCAGGCAAAAGCACCTTTACCGTGACTTCCGAGAGTCCCTTGATATACGACTCATCCAGCACTCCACGCCTGATAAGCAGGCCAGCAACTAATGCCACAAGAAAAATCTTCGCTATAGCATCCAGCATCGCCAGTGACCATGTCCAGAACATAAACCCTAAGTTAATACTTTGCTGCAAAAATATACTTTCAGATATAATACACAATTATCAAACAAAATAATAGATTCATACGTTAACTATTTATTAAACTACAATACCCAAAACCATGAAAAAATTACTCTATTACCTCATGCTCCTTTTTCTTTTGATCTCATGCCACAAAAGCGATCTAAGCTCACAAGAGCACTTCCCATTCCCTCAAAACATTACATATCCTGCGCCACACATCACACCAACCAATATGAGCAAGGACCAGTTAAACAATACCATTATAGACTTTTATCAACAGTGGAAAAAGACATACATTAATCAATGCCCTAATGGCGATTACTATGTGGACATGACAAAGGAAGCCCATAACACAAGTACAGTATCTGAAGCTATTGGCTATGGAATGATGATTGAGGCATACATGGCAGGCGCAGATCCAGAGGCAAAAGAGATCTTTGACGGACTACTTAGTTTTTACCTTCACCACCCAAGCACTATATGCCCTACTTTTATGGCATGGAGCCAGGGACCAGACTGTAATAACACAGGCTTTGACTCAGCCACTGACGGGGATGAGGACGTTGCATTTGCCCTTCTAGTGGCCGACAAACAATGGGGAAGCGAGGGCGAGTATAATTACAAAGCACTAGCACTAAAAATCATCAATGCACTAAAACAATGTGCTTTCTCAAGCCAGGGATATCCCCTGCTTGGCGACTGGGTGGATGGCCAGGACACAACCTTTGCCTCAGCTACCCGCTCTTCGGACTGGATGCTAGACCATTACATTACTTTTCACAAATACACCTCTGATCCCTTCTGGCAGCAAGCTACACATGAGATTATAAACATTGCCGCCTCAATACAAAAAAACTACAGCCCACAAACAGGCCTAATACCTGACTTCATCATTCACACAGACACAGGTCCCCGACCTGCCTATCCTGACCTGTTAGAATCTCCACACGATGGAGACTACTACTACAACGCCTGCCGCACACCATGGCGCCTTACTACCGGTTATCTATTCTCTGGTGATGATAGCCTGCGACAAATAATTAACAAAATCAATTCATGGATAATAGGCCAGACA
>JALVRO010000258.1 GCA_027031265.1 Bacteroidales bacterium
TGGCATTATTTTGCTGATAGACATTTGCAGGTAGTAAGCTATGAAACGGGAGAGATAGGAGGACCTGCGGAGCCATATCATTCTGGAAAGGTGGGAAGGGGAAACCCGGATTATAATGATGCTTATTTGTTTTTCCTGGTACATGTGTATTACACGATAAAAAAAAACAGCGGCTACCGTCGCCCGAAGTTCCGTTAGAACCCAAATATAAATAAGTTATGAAAAAAATAATTTTTATATTGCTTAGTTTTATTCTGGCCTTTGATTTAGTGGCTCAGGAGGATGGGAATTTAGGTATTATGTTTGGGGGGACATCGTATTTTGGAGAGATTAATCAATATATTCCATTCATTAACCCATCTTATATGGGCGGTATAGTTTACCGTCAGCAGTTCAAGTACCGTTACGGTCTGCGAATAGGTATAAATTTTGTTTCGTTAAAGGGCAATAGTCTGCAGGCTATGGACCGGTATGAGCGCACATTGAATCAGAATTTTATGAATATATTTGGAGAGATTCATATAGGAGGTGATTTTAATTTTAGGCGATTCGATTTGAATAAGCCAAAGCATTATTTTTACACACCATATATTTTTGGAGGAGTGTCGTTTATAAATGTGCCTGATCCATATAATGCTTTTGATTTTGCATTTCCTGTGGGCTTTGGTATTAAATATGCCATGAGCAAGAAATTAATGCTTGGAGTGGAGCTGGCATATTACTGGACTTATACAGATTACCTGGATAAGATTTTGGCTGATGATTATTCTAGTTTGCAGCATTCATATAATACAAATCCTGATTCGTACATGGTAATAGGTGTGTTTTTGACCTACCAGGTGTTCAGGAACAAGCCACCATGTCCTGTTTATACCTATTTCTAGACTTATTGCATAAATAAAATAGGTGATCAGATTTGAAGAAGTTTTTGTGACGGCCTGAATAAACATGCTTTATCCAGGCCGTCTTTTTTGATTTTGTGTTGTTTAAATTTCTTTTTTTCAATTTTAGGTAATTGGAAAAAAGTAAAATATTTTAACTTTGCATTTGTCACATAGGTTTTGGGATATGATATGTCAGAAATAGTTAGTGGATAGTGTGGTATTTTTTATTCAGAGGCATATCGTGTTCCAATTTATTGGGAGACAAAATTTTCAGTAGAATGTAACGGAAATTCTATGGCTAGTTTTAAGGATAAAATAGATTTAGACAAGGTTCCTACTCATGTGGCTATTATAATGGATGGGAATGGACGTTGGGCGAAGAAACGTAATAGGGAGAGAATATATGGTCATCGAGAGGGAGTTAATTCTGTAAAGGCGGTAGTCGAAGCAGCTGGTGAGATAGGTGTGAAATATTTGACTTTGTATGCTTTTTCGAGTGAGAACTGGTCACGGCCTAAGGAAGAGGTGGAGGCATTGATGTCACTGTTGGTTCAGGGCATACATGATGAGCTGGAAAATATTATGAAGCAAAATATACGTATACGCGTGATAGGAGATTTGTCCAAGCTCAAAGCAGATGTTCGACAGGCTGTCGAGGACTCAATGGAGAAGACGAAGGATAATACTGCTTTAAATCTGGTGATAGCTCTGAGTTATGGCAGTCGTGATGAGATTGTCGATGCTCTCAGACAGATAGCTCAGGAGGTAAAGGAAGGTAAGCTGGAAGTGGAGGATATAACTGCTGAGACGATATCTAACCATTTGTATACAGCAGGGATACCGGATCCTGATTTGTTAATACGAACAAGTGGGGAGGTGAGGATAAGTAATTTTTTGTTGTGGCAGATTTCTTATACAGAATTATATTTTACGCCAATATTGTGGCCAGAATTTAAAAAAGAACAATTTTTTGAAGCCATATATAATTATCAACAGCGTGAAAGACGCTTTGGTAAGATTTCAGAACAATTATCCAAATAAAAGAAAGTTTATGATGAGAAAGATAGTTTCTATTTTGATGTTTTTGTTAGTAGTTTTTGTCAGTCATTTGAGAGCACAACAATTTGTTGATTACTCTAACCCCAAGGAATACACAATAGCAGATATTTCGGTAACGGGTGTAAAGTATTTGAGCAAAGATGCTCTGATAATGTTGTCTGGTCTGAAAATAGGCCAGAAGATAAAGATACCTGGTGATGAGATTTCACAAGCGATTCAGCGTTTATGGGATCAAGGTTTATTTTCTGATGTTAAGATAACAATTACTAAGATAGTCGGGGATAAGGTTTATCTGAATTTTTATTTGCAGGAACAGCCGAGACTTCTGAATTTATACATATCTGGTGTTAATAAAACACAGGAGGATGATATCAGGGACCTGCTTAAATTGACAAAAGGTAAGAAAGTGTCTAATAGTTTGTTGATTGACGCAGAGAAAAAGATAAAAAATTATTTTGCCGAGAAGGGTTATCCTTTCACCCAGGTTGAGTTTAAGATGGTGGATGATACTATGTTTCAGAATGTTGTTAATCTGTATATTCGTATAAAGAAGAACAACCGTGTGAAGATTAAGAAAATAATTATCAGGGGAAATAAGGATATACCTACCCGCAAGATTCTGGCATGGATGAAGGATACGAAGAGGAAGAGAATTTACCGTTTCTGGAAGCCATCTCGTTATATACCGGATAAATACAAGGATGATAAGCAGAATATTATCAAGCATTATAGAAAGATGGGATATCGCGATGCCAGAATTGTAGAAGATTCTGTTTATCCTATGAGTAAGAAGTACTTGAATGTTTATATTAAGCTCTTTGAGGGTGATAAATATTATTTTAGGAGTATCTCATGGGTTGGCAATACCAAGTATAGTTCGGAGTTCTTGAGTAAAAAGCTGGATATTAAGAAAGGTGATCCTTATGATGAGGAACATTTACAGGATCGTCTGGTCAATGATGATGCTGCTGTGGCTAATCTATACCTGGATAATGGATATCTGTTTTTCCAGGCTATACCACGTGAGGTAAAGATAGTGAATGATTCTGTGGATGTGGAGATAATGATATACGAAGGGCAGCAAGCTAGGATAAATAAGGTTATTATTACTGGAAACACCAGGACTAATGATCATGTGATACGTCGAGAGTTAAGTACTTTGCCAGGACAGCTTTTTAGTAAGCAAGATTTGATTCGTTCGGTACGCGAGCTTGCAAACCTGGGTAATTTTGATCCTGAGCAGCTATCCCCAACACCATTACCACATCAGGCAGATAACACTGTGGATATTAAATATCATGTGGTAGAGAAGTCGAGTGATGTCTTTGAGATGTCAGGAGGCTGGGGTTACCTGGGCTTTGTTGGTCGTCTGTCCCTGAGGTTTAATAATTTTTCGGCACGTAATCTAACAGATTTAAGTACCTGGGCTCCATTACCAGTAGGAGATGGACAGAAATTGAGTATTTCGGCACAGGCAAATGGACGTACTTACCAGTTGTATAGTTTTTCGTTTGTAGAGCCATGGTTTGGAGGTAAGAGGCGAAATACATTTTCAATATCGGTTTATTCCAATATTATTACCAATGGAGTGACACAGGA
>JALVRO010000259.1 GCA_027031265.1 Bacteroidales bacterium
CAATATTATCCCCACCCATTATCAACACAAACTCATGCTCTGGATACCTGGCCACAAGCTCCTCCAACGTACGATAAGTATATGAAGGGCGGGGCAACTCAAATTCAATATCACAAGCCCTGTAACCCTCGGCGCCTTCGACAGCAAGGCGAACCATAGTGAGTCTATCTTCATCACTAGCAAGCTGGGTACCGGCCTTAAAAGGGCTCTGTGGGCTAACAACAAACCACACCTCATCAAGGTCTGTAAACTCACGAAAATAATTAGCAATGATAAGATGTCCCACATGTATAGGGTTGAAAGAACCGAAAAACAAACCGATTTTCATATCTTTGTAAAAATTTTTTATCAGCATGAAATTAATAAAATTCCTGTTAATAATCCTGACGACCATCACCTTTTCGTCCCTGAACGGACAGACTTTGGAAATATCCTTCTCTCCCGGGGTATCTGCTTCATGGGTGAAATACCAGGACAAGACAGCATGGCAGGCAGTAAAAACACATATCAGACCCAGAGTAGGATACATTGTGAATATAGGAGCCGAATATTTTTTCTCACCTGTGCTCAGCCTGCGTACTGTCACAGCATACACACAAAAAGGCTTTGCTTATCAGTACACTTACCGGCAGGGCTGGAAACGCTTTAACTATCTGTGTGTAAGCACTATGGCAAACATTTACCTGGCATCACATCCACAGCTAAGCATATCGTTTTATATGGGAGGATATGGTGGTTACTGGCTAAGTGGATATAAATTAGAAGCAGATTATCGTAATAGTCAATTGCTTGGAGAAAAAATTAACCTCACAGATACAACCTTTAGCTATAACCGGCTGGATGCAGGTCTATCTGCTGGTCTTTACCTGAAATACTGGCAGACATACAACCAGGCTGTCACCCTAGAGCTGGGGCTCCAGTATTCTACAGTTAGCAATGACCGGCGGAACGTGGCTGGCACTCTCAATCGTAGTGTTATGCTTCTATTGGGCTATGTGTGGGTAATTAAGTGATTTTTTCATATCTTTAACAAAATTCTATTCCTCGTGTGTGATGAAAAAAATTGCGTTTTTCTTGATTATAATATTTCTTTCTTTGCCATTATTTGCACAGACAGACACCACACGTTTCCCTTCTGAAATAATCGAAAACCTAGCAGAGCAAATTGTCGAAAACTCAGAGGAGCAAGTCAATCTTGATGAAATAGTAGACGACCTTACATTTTTTTATCAGAACAAGCTCAATCTCAATACAGCAACATTCTACCAGCTCTCACGGCTTCATTTCCTGGATGATGGACAGATACGGGCCCTGCTAGACTACAGACAAAAATATGGCACTATTATCTCACTGGGCGAACTGACTGTTATTAATGGATTTACTCCTGATGTGATAAACAATCTTTTGCCCTTTGTCACAGTAGCACGGGTAGAAAAAATACAGCCACTCAGGCCAGGCTTCATTATTAATCACGGACGGAGCGAGGTATACCTGCGAGACCAGTTCACACTCGAGCCGCAAAAAGGCTTTCTTATACGCGACACCATAGCTCCTGGTGATACAACCACGAGCCGTTATCTGGGCAACAGGCACAAGATTTATTTCCGTTATAAATTCACCTACCGTGACCGCGTCATGGCAGGTATCACTGCCGAAAAAGATGCAGGGGAACAGTTTTTCCGTGGTGCACAGAAAGCGGGTTTTGACTTTTATTCAGCCCATCTGCAGATAAACAGGCTAAGCCGCAGGCTATGGCGCATTGTGGCCGGCGATTTCCAGGCACAATTTGGCCAGGGCCTTGTGCTCTGGAATGGATTTGCCATGGGCAAATCGGCGTATGTCCTGGACATACGCCGCCGGCCCCAGGGATTGCGTAAATACTCCTCCACAGACGAGATACACTTTTTCAGGGGCACGGGCGCTACCATTAAGTTGAATGAGTGGTATATCAGCACCTTTGCCTCATACAAAAAAATTGATGGCAGTATAAATACCATTGCAGATACTTTATCTGGATATGAACAGTATATAACCTCGGTAGAGGGCACAGGCTTTCACCGTACTTTCTCGGAGATTGAGCGGCGTCACACAGTTGGCGAAACAGTATTGGGTCTGGATCTCTCTCACAAAGGAGACCGCCTGCACTGGGGTATAACAGGCATTGGTTATCATTATTCTGTGCCTTTGCAGCCAGGCACAGCTATTTACCAGCAGCAGAATTTCCAGGGACAGACAGGGGCTAACATGGGAGCTAACTGGTTTTATATATGGCGCGATATCTCTTTCTTTGGAGAAGCTGCCATGAACTCAAATCTGGGCCAGGCAATAGTAACTGGCCTCACCCTGCCCTTGCATTACCGTCTACAAATGGTAATGCTTTACCGTTATTATTCCCCTGAATACTTTGCCTTTTATGGTAGTGGGTTTGGCGAAGGATCCCGTTCGCAGAATGAACAAGGTTTTTACACAGGCCTGCAAATACTACCCATGCCCAAATGGAAAATTTCCCTGTACTTTGACCGTTACCGCTTTCCATCTTTCCGTTATCGCATATACCAGCCACAGACATGGGGGAATGAGATCTTTGCCCAGGTGGACTATTTCCCCTCACGCAGGGTAAAAATGTATGTACGATACAAAAATGAGATAAAACCCCTGAACCACTCTACAGGTCATATTTATGAGGTCGGCATGTCTGGCCGCCGTTATCTAAGATATAACCTTGTCTACACGGCAAGCAGTGATCTGAGGCTGGTAACAAGAGTGGAGATGAGCTATTATCATTTTTCTGACGAGACAGACCAGGGTCTGCTGCTTTTGCAGGATATCAGGTGGAAACCCAGAAACACGCCCCTCGTCCTGTACTGGCGTTTTGCGCTTTTCGATGCTCCGTATAATGCCCGCTTTTTCGCTTATGAGAATGATGTGCTTTATGCTTTCTCTGTACCTGCTTATTTTTACCGTGGCTCCAGAACTTATCTGCTACTGCGTTATGACCTCAGCCGCAGTCTGAGCCTATGGCTCAAGCTCTCAACAACAGTATATGCTGACCGGGATGTGATTAGCCCTGGGTCCCTTAACCAGATAGATAGCAACCACAAAAGTGAATTAAAATTCCAGATAAGATATAGGTTCTAAGGATTTTTGTAACAGACACTATGGGCTTGAATTAAGCATCACACCCGTCTTGAGCTACAGTGCGCCTCTGTGGCGGGAAATGTAAACCATAGATTAACACGAGATTAACCCAGATTTGCCACTGAAAAAGACTCCGTGAAGCTCTGTGTCCCCTGGGAAATTAAAACACAGACTGGCACAGACTAACCCAGATCTACCACAGAAAAAAATAAAAGCTCTGTGTCCTATGGGAAATTAAAACACAGACTGGCACAGATTAACCCAGATTTACCACAGAAAAAAATAAAAGCTCTGTGTCCTATGGGAAATTAAAACACAGACTGGCACAGATTAACCCAGATTTACCACAGAAAAAA
>JALVRO010000260.1 GCA_027031265.1 Bacteroidales bacterium
CCCCTAATTGTTACTTACTACGATTAGAGCGTAAAATAGTGCCGTTGTCAATTTAATTGGGACTGTATTACAAGGTGTCTTAATTCGGGAATATAGGTATGTGCCGTAGTGCCGTCTTTGAATGATAAAATCATCTGCCTAATGAAGTGAGTATCGCCGTAGTTTTTTATATTTGCTGTGTCGCATTTTTGTATATGCTTTTGGCTATGAAACGTTTCTTCAAAAATAAAAAAGCTATAGAGCATTTTCTGAAGCGCATTAATACAATGACTTGCCCGGTATGCGGAGCATCGGGAACATTTGTGCGGCATGGTTACATTCGGGGTGCTGTTTCTATTGATGAATACGGGATTCGTGGCTGGCGGATATATTGTGATCCGGACAGCACTCACGGAAATGGATGTGGTTGGGCACCTTCTGTCCGGCTAAGCAGCACCTTGTTATATCGCTGTTTCTCTGCCGAACAATTATGTTTATTTATTAATGCTTTATTGTCCGGACTTTCTGTTTATTCTGCCTGGAAAGAGTATATGGCATTTGTTTCTCTACGTACAGGATATCGTCTGTTTCATCGACTGATAAAATGTCAGAGCATTTTACGCACAGAGTTATTGTCCAGGTCACCACCACCTGAAAAGAAAAATGCGGGTTTGCCCCTCTTGCAAATGTTTGAGCATCTACAAGAAACTTTCGGTGATGAATTCATTACGGAATACCAACAAAAAGTCCAGAAAGATTTCCTCACTACAAGCTGAAAGTGCAAATCCGCATTATCAAAATAGCACTGTTAGTGTGATGGTTGCAAACATTATTTTTTTCTTTCCAACACAAGTTGCTATATTCCCTGATTCTGTGACCTCCTGTATGGTTCTTTTTCTAACAGGAAAAACCAGAATAACGGAAAAAGGAGGAAAATGAAGAGGATCAGTGTATATTTGAAGTTGAGAGTGCTCGGTGCTATTGATGTAATGCCGGGAGAAACCATAATAAGTCGCCTCAAAAAAGTTTCAGAGCAAACTTTTCATGATGAGGAAGGGGTTCCTCATGTCTTTACATGGCGCACCATCCAGACCTGGTTATGGCTTTATAAAAGCGGTGGGGTTGATAATCTCAAAAACAGACCCCGTTCTGATAAAGGCAAATTACGCAAGGTTAGTGCAGAACAACTGAATGAAGCAATAGAACATGTTCTGCCGGAGTTCAGAGACGAACGCTACAATAAGATGATGATTTATCGTCGTTGTATTGAACGAGGACTGATCTCACGGAACGAATGTTCTCAGACAAGTTTTTATCGCCTGGTAAAAGAGTATGATCTTCTAACACCGGCAACAAAAACAGCCAACAAAAAACGACTGGCTTTTTCAAAAGAATATGCCAATGAGATGTGGCAGATGGATACAATGTTCGGTCCGTATTTAAAAAACGGCAAGACATCTGTTCAAACAAAACTAATAGCGTTTATTGATGATGCAAGTCGTGTAGTAACGCATGGGCAGTTCTTCTTTTCTGAAAATACGGATAATATGATTACCGCATTACGAAGTGCTCTTTATAAACGCGGTATTCCGCAAACTCTATATGTAGACAACGGCTCTATTTATACCTGCCGTGAAATTAATCAAATATGTGGCAGAATAGGAACGCTGCTATGCCATGCGCCGGTAAGAGATGGTGCGGCAAAGGGAAAAATAGAACGTTTCTTCCGCACTGTACGCGACCGGTTTTTATTGAGACAATTAGACCTTTCCTCACTTGATAAGCTTAATGACCAATTTAGGGATTGGGTTGAAAATGAGTACAACACTGTAATACACAGTACATTACAAATGAAACCTATCGATCGTTTCGGCATGGATTTAGATCGCATACGGTTCCTTGCTCCCATGGAAGCAAATGATGAATTATTCTTCTTTGAGCAGGACAGAACTGTACGCAAAGACAATACTTTTAGTCTCAAAAATATACGCTACGAAGCTCCCCGGGATTTACAGAACCTGCAAATACAGATTCGTTTTAATCGTGCGAACCCTGATCGTATTATCGTTTTTTATAAAGGTGAACGTATGGGGGAAGCAACCAAACTTGATTTTGTAAGTAATGATCGTTCGCCAAGTGCAGAAGCACGACAGGCGGCAGAAATAACACGGCGTAAAATAAGCGCAAAATAAAGGGGAGGAGAGTAAGATATGATACGTTCACACTTCGGATTGGAAAGTAACCCGTTTGATGACAGCAGGCCGGAACTGCTTCATCACCAAAAAGAGATTCTGGATGCCATTATGGTTCATTCGCAACAAGGAGGTCTATGCGTAATTATGGGTGAGCCGGGAACAGGCAAAAGCGTAATAAAACAAGCTATAATTAATCGTGACTCAAAGAAAATGATAACTCCAACTGTTGCACGAACACTGCATACCTACTCAAATACATTGCAGATACTATGCGAAGCATTTGGTATCGAGACAAATAAACGCGATACCAGAAGCGAAAAAATGCTGATAGAAACAGCCTGGAAAATAAACTCAGAAGGTAAAATGCTTGTACCCATAATAGACGATGCTCATTTAATGGATATAGAATGTATGCGCAAATTACGGTTACTGTTTGAAGATTTTCCAAAAAATCACAATCTGGTACTTATTGCACAGCCAACACTAATGCACAAATTACGCTTAACCGTAAATGAAGATATACGCAGTCGCATCACATACTCCGTAAAAGTACCGAGATTAAATCCTGATGATATCAGAGCATTTATATTCAATCAATTAGACCGCATCAAACTGGGACACAACAGTTTCAGTGAAGATGCCATAGAGCTCATTGTCCGCTCATCAGAAGGTGTTTTACGCCGCACACGCAACCTATGCATATCCGGCATGCTTGAAGCAGTACGTGACCATAAACAGGTTGTAGGTATAGACCAGATCAATCGAGTTCTTATACAGCCGCACTGGAGGACAGAACGTGACCTACAATCATAATACGCAGAAAAAATACCGTACAAAATGGACAAAAGAAGAAATAAGAACAGCACGCAGACAACTACTAAAACCCGTGCTCGAGCAGCTTGGTTATCGCTTAAAACCACAAGGTGCAGGCAATTACCGCATTATAAATCTGCCGGAAAAAGTCATAATCAAAGAATGTTACTGGATGAATTACGATGATAATAGTTCCGGTAACGCCATAGACTTCTTTGTAAAAATATGTGGTAAAAAGTTCAGTGAAGCAATGGAAATATTACAGCCATAAAAAGAATAATATTTTTTACCAATAGCATCGTATAATAAGTGATTTTCTACGACGACAATGAGAATTACCGGATAATTATACGATGCTATTGGTAATTTTTTTGATTTTTTACGACGGCAACGGGAACAAAATACGACCAAAGCGCGGGAAAACGGCACTTTTTATACAGTCATAATTTGGGAATGGCATACGATATTAATTTGGTTGGTAACAACCAGGGACGCATT
>JALVRO010000261.1 GCA_027031265.1 Bacteroidales bacterium
CACTACCCGTCCATGCTACCAAAGACTCACACACGCCAATACCAACATCCATGTCTTCCAGTCTATCCATATCAGACCGCGGCTCAAGGCCTATGTTTCCCAAAGTCTCTTTAACCCATGGATCAAACGCAAAAGGCTTTTGCCATTTTTGTTCTTCGAACAGGCCCTGTAGCTGATGGTGCAAATCCTTCCTATTCTGGCACAGATACACATGGCCGCCGACCTTTTCGAGCTCCTGCTTGAAAAGGTCGGCCATTGTCATATCCCCAGGAATGGCAAAAGCCGTATTATCAAGCTCAGGCCAGCCCCCCTGTCCCTTATACCTGGCCTTTTCACGTATTTTCTTCAGTAGATTCATTCCTATCAGTTTCACTACCCTTGTCAGGCTCCCCTATCACAGGTGAGTCTGCCTGGTCAGTGCCTTTCTTCTTGTGTGTTATTATATGCTCAATAACCTCTTTCTGCTCCTGGCTAAAAGGTCGCTTGCCCAATATACGCTCCACGTCATCTGTAAATATAACCTCTTTTTGTCTCAAAAGCTCGGCCAGCTGGCGGAATTTTTCTTCATTCTCCATCAAGATCTTCTTTGCCCTTTCGTACTGCTCATTAACAATCTGCTTAACCTCCTGGTCAATAATTTCTGCTGTTTTCTCGCTATAAGGTTTCTGGAACGTATAATCAGCCTGTCCCGATGAATCGAAAAAGCTCAGGTTTGGTAGCTTCTTACTCATGCCCAGAAAAGCAACCATGGAATAAGCACGCTTTGTTGCCCGCTCCAGGTCATTCATAGCACCTGAGGATACCTCCCCGAATATTATCTCTTCTGCAGCACGGCCTCCTAGCAGCGAACATATCTCATCCTTGAACTGACTCTCTGTAAACAGGGATCGTTCATCTGGCAAATACCATGCAGCACCCAGAGAACGGCCACGAGGCACAATAGATACCTTTATCAAAGGCTGTCCATATTTTATCATCCAGCTAACAGTAGCATGGCCTGCTTCGTGAAAGGCAACACGACGCTTTTCCTCTGGACTGATTATCTTGCTTTTCTTCTCCAGACCACCTACTATCTTGTCAATAGCATCAATAAAATCATCCATATCTATACAATCCTTATTCTTACGTGCTGCTATCAAAGCTGCCTCATTACAAGCATTAGCTATATCAGCACCCGAAAAGCCAGGTGTCTGCTTGGACAGGGACATAAAATCAATATCCCTGCACAAACGAAGGTTACGTGTATGAACCTTGAAAATCTCTGCCCTTTCATTCTGGTTAGGAAGTTCCAGGAAAATCTGGCGGTCAAAACGACCAGCTCTGAGCAATGCCTTATCCAGAATCTCAGGACGGTTGGTCGCTCCCATTACTATCACACCTTGGTTGGGCTCAAACCCATCCATCTCTGTGAGCAAAGCATTAAGCGTGTTCTCCCTCTCATCATTAGAGCTAAAGCTTATTCGTGTGCTACGCGAACGACCTATAGCATCAATCTCATCAATAAACACAATACACGGAGCTTTGGCCTTGGCCTGTGCAAAGAGGTCACGTACACGTGAAGCTCCAACACCCACAAACATCTCGACAAAATCCGACCCCGACAGGGAGAAAAACGGTACCTGTGCCTCACCTGCCACTGCCCTGGCAAGCAAGGTCTTACCCGTGCCAGGAGGGCCTATCAGCAGCACACCCTTTGGTATCTTACCACCAAGACGTGTATATTTGCTCGGATTTTTAAGGAAATTAACTATTTCCTGCACTTCCTGCTTGGGTTCGTCCAGGCCTGCCACATCCTTGAATGTCACAGGTATCTGGTTACCCTCAAAGAGCTTAGCCTTGCTCTTGCCCATTGAGAAAATACCTCCGCCTCCTCCTACACGACGAAACATAAATCCCCACAACAACAGCAACATTGCCAGGAAAAATACCGTGTTCAAAATATCCTTCCAGTAACTCTGCCTTGTCTCATTCTGAAAATAAACACGTTCATCCTCAGGTATATCTTTCTGGGCCTCCTCCAGACGGCGGTAAAAAACATCTGGCGATGTTATCACATACTTAAAATGAGGACCGCTCTCAGAGAGATGGTAATTGAGCTTCAAATAAGAATATTTGGGCTTGTTAAAGGCCTCTGGTTTTAGCGTTATCTCAGCATATTCACGGTTGACCAGGACAATCTTTGCAATCTCACGATTCTCAAGCATATTCTTGAGCTCAGGCCATGTAATAGGCTGTGGGGCAGCCGAAAAATTAGGCCCCAGAAGCAAAAACATTATACCTGCCACAAGTCCTAGATAAACCCATATCAGTGGAGAGAAATTCTTATTATTACCCTTCTTGCCGTTTGGTATATTTTTTTTCAAGTTATTGTTGTCCATAAAAACTGTTTTTAATTTAATGGTTTATTAAACTGCTCAGCATCTGCCCACAACCGCTCCAGACCATAAAACTCCCGCATCTCTTGCGTGAACAAATGAACTATAATATCCAGATAATCAAGTACTATCCACTGGGCATTCTGCTCGCCTTCTACATGCAATGGACGGGTGTGAAACTTTGTCTTGACCTGTCTCTGTATGCCATCTGCTATAGCTTTGAGCTGACGATCCGAATCAGCATCTGCTATCACAAAATAATCACACAGTGTCGTTATCTCTGGTGTGAACTTTATTATCACAATATTATTCCCCTTTTTCTCGTCAATGATATTAAAAATCTCATTCACCAATTCTTTGGCTTGCTGCTTTTCTTCCATAAAATGCTTTTTGTTGTTTGTTTTGCAAATTTACTAAAATTGTGATTTTTTGCCTGATCTGGTTATTTTAATTTTTTCAAACTCTTATATTTGAACAAAGATAACAAACCCACACAAATGACAAAACAAGAACTACTAGACCGTCGCTATCTGGCTATGGCAGAAATCTGGGCACAGAATTCATATTGCCAGCGCCGTAAAGTAGGCGCACTACTGGTCAAGGATAAAATGATCATCTCTGACGGTTATAACGGCACTCCTTCTGGCTTCGAAAACATCTGTGAGGACCAGGAGGGCTATACCAAATGGTATGTACTCCATGCCGAGGCCAACGCCATTACAAAAGTGGCCAAATCCAATAATAGCAGCCAAGGTGCTACCCTGTACGTGACCACATCGCCTTGCCCCGAGTGCTCCAAGCTAATCATCCAGGCTGGTATAAAACGAGTAGTGTTCAAAGAATTATACCGCAATACCGAGGGACTGGACTTGATGCGCCGTATCGGAATAGAAGTTGTACATATCCCTGACCTTGGCGATATTTCTCTCCAACCCGACACCCAAAATACTACTAAAGACAAATGACATACACACTGGGTGAAATAACCCAAATAATTAACGGACAACTAAAAGGTGACAAAAATTTTGAGATAGACACACTTCTTTACGATAGCCGCCGTATAATTCCTTCTTTCAAGAGCCTTTTCTTCGCTTTGCGCGGTCG
>JALVRO010000262.1 GCA_027031265.1 Bacteroidales bacterium
GGTATTCTATTCCGCTTCATAGACACGGCGGGCCTGCGCCACACCCGCGACCAGATAGAAGCACTGGGTATTGAGCGGACAAAACAGATGATACGCAAGGCACAGATCGTGCTTTTCATGATTGATGCACGAGACAAGGACTGGCGGCAGAAACTAACACAAATTCAAGAGCATATAACAGACCAGAGGGTAGTAATCGTGGTCAATAAAATAGATTTGATAGACAAACCGTCAGATTTTGACACAGCGGATTACCCTGTGGTCTTTCTCTCGGCCAAATACCACAAAAACATTGAACAACTGGAACAGACTCTCCTTGAGGCAATTGGCTACAGCCAGCATGCCCAGGACGAGGTAATCCTCACAAACGCCCGCCACTACGAGGCGCTGCGCCGCGCCCACGAAGCAATTGAACGTGTAATAGAGGGTCTGGACACGGGACTGAGCAACGACCTGCTGGCAGAAGATGTCCGCCAGGTAATGTACTACTTAGGCGATATCACAGGCGAAATCACTGCCGACGAAGTGCTCGGGAATATCTTTAGCCGCTTTTGTATCGGGAAGTAATTTAGCTTACTCCCTTCACGTTGTGTTTAGCACGAGGCGCTAGATGAATGGCGGATCAGACCTTATACTTATAAATTTTTATTTATCACTGCATTGGTGTAAAGCAGGACATAATGGTATGGATCAATGATATAATGAGTTTTTTTCGGCCCTGACTATTTTTTTATTAGAGAAAAAATATTATATTTGAATGAAACAAAGGATTTAGAAATGGAAGTAAAAGGTGTAGCTGTTAAGACCATTCCAAAATATATGAGCCTAAAATACCCAGAAGTCTATGATGCTTGGCTGACGGAGCTCGAACCAGAGGTAAGGAAAGCTTTTCTTGGTTCTATTTATGCTTCCCGTTGGTATGATGCTGATAAGTTTCTTCGCCAGCCTGTACTTAAAGCATCGCAGATTACTTATATTGATCCTCAGGAGATGGCCTGGGATATGGGAGAGTTTAGTGCAGAGGATGCTTTGAATGGTATATATCGTTTTTTTCTTCGTTTTGGTGGTCCTGTTAACATGCTCAAGCATACGCCTTTTTTTCTTGAGAATTATTATCGTCCGTCTAATCTTCGTCTTGAGGTGTTGGATGAAGAAAAGAGATATGCAGAGTTAGTTTTTTATGATTTTGTGACAGCAGATGATTTGGTTATTTATCGTATAGCAGGGTGGGGACATTATACGTTATTGGCAAGTGGAGCAAGTGAGGCTGAGTTTAAGATAGAGTCAATGGGGCGCAGGGATTCGAAGATGATTATCCAGTGGGCTTCTTAACCTCTGATTCTATAATTTCCATAATACCTTCCAGACCAAGAAGTGTGCGATAACGCTCGGCCTCGAGGAAATTTTCATAATCATCCTTGTTGTAATACCAACGTATCTTTACTTTATGTTGCTGTGCTTTTTCTTTGAGGTATAGCATGAGTCTGACCAGTTGCTTGGCAGATGATGTGTTGAAATAGGTTAGTCTGATGTCAAAGACAGTCTCTGGCAATGGATCAAGAAAGTATTTATCCAGCCAGTCAAATATTTGTTGGTAAAATTTTGATGCATTTTCTGGCCATGAAGTGCCTGCCAGTTGAAAAACTCCTTTTTCTGGCATGAATATTACAGCAGGTGTTTCGTCAGTCTTCTTTATTATGAGTTTTTCCATCATCAGATTTTTTTAGACTAAAGTTAACTTTTAAAGCAAAGTATGAAATGAACTCATTGATTTGTTTTATTTCATAAAGTAAAGGATTCTCGCTTTTGAGTCTCATCTCAAGGAATCCTAGCCCCCCGAGGTTTGTTTCTTCATCTGAGAAATTGAGTAATTGTTTATTATAAGCTTGTTCTAATTCATTTTTGTCCATGCCATTGATATAGTCCAGATATGAACGTAACTCTCGTGCATCTTTGTTTGAGACATAATTTATTGTGTTAAGGCTAAATATTTGGTCTTTGTATGAGATGTAAAACATACCAAGTGCTCCGCGTCCTTTCTGGTCTTTGCGAACATAGCCGTGATGTATGATATTCTGAAGCATTTCCACCAGTGTGCTGATAATTTTTTTGCGAAAAGGGAGATCGCCTTTAATCTGTGAATTGAGAATCGATATTAATGTGATAAGACTTGGCTGATCAAAAACACTGCAATAAACCAACAAAATGTTTTCCCGCTCCAGGCTGTCATGAATGCTTTTGATATAATCAAAGCTATAGGTACGAGGCAAAAAGATTTTGCCTGATCCTGATTGTCCTTGGTCAAGTTTTATGAATGTGTGCATGTAAAAGAAAGAGTGATTGCTGTCATAATCCTTAAAGTCATAAAGTAACTTATTACCGGATTTGCGAGCTATCTCTATCAGCCCCAGTCCTGCACCTCCTTTGGCCGTAAAGCTGTCTTCGATCAGTACGTCTTTGTAAAATTGAGTCAGCTCCTCTTCGCTCATGCTATTGATGGTCTCTAATTTTTGTTGAAGGTAAGGAATTTTTGTCTTTTTGACAAGATTAGCTGTCGTTACTAAATAAATATTTTTAAATTTTTGTATGGAAAACAACGCTTTCTGTATATTTTTCTCTTCGATAACGTCCTGGTGACGTGTGATATTCTGCACACTTTCGACAAGAATGTGAAAGACTCTTTTTTTGACACGCCCTTTGAGCTGGTCTCGTTCTATGTTCTTTTCCGCCAGGAGGAGAAGGTAATGTGCAATATCTTCAGAGAATTCTCCTTTGTATAAGTAGTTAAGATCTTCTATACTTGTTGCTGATAAAAGTTCCCAAAGAAATGAGGGCGTATTTATCTTATTTTCAGTCATAGAGAAATGATATTTTATTAACAAAATACTTATCCAATTTAATGCCAATATAAGAAAAAAAAATAAAAAATTAAAGGCGTTGAGTTATTTGGGGTATTATCTCTTGTTTCCACTTTTTGTAGTCTCCCTGGATAATATGCTTGCGTGCTTGACGAACTAGCCACAGGTAAAATCCAAGGTTATGAATAGAAGCTATTTGAGCAGCGAGCCTTTCGCCTGTGATTACCAGATGACGCAGGTAAGCTTTGGTATAAGCTGTATCAACATAGGTTATCCCTTCAGGGTCTATAGGCGAAAAGTCATATTTCCATTTTTGATTTTTAATATTAATGATTCCTTGTGTGGTAAAGAGCTGGGCATTGCGCGCATTCCGTGTGGGCATAACGCAGTCGAACATGTCCACGCCCAGTTCGATTGAGTTCAGGATATTTGTTGGAGTGCCCACACCCATTAGATAACGTGGTTTGTGTCTGGGTAAAATGCTATTAGTCAAGGCAATCATCTCATACATTGTCTCCTCTGGTTCGCCTACTGCTAGCCCGCCAATAGCATATCCATCTGCATCATAGCTGGCTATTGTCTCAGCAGATTGAGTCCGCAGGTCTTTGTACACGCTACC
>JALVRO010000263.1 GCA_027031265.1 Bacteroidales bacterium
GAATGATCCTGTTCGGCATGATTTGCAATAATGTAATCAATATGCTCTACACCGTGACGGTCAAGTTTATTAAACAATACTTCAATCATCTCAGGATCAACAGTGTCAATAAGTGCTACTTTTTCTGTGCCTTCCACAATGTAAGCATTATAACTTGTACCATCTGGTAGAGGTATTAACTCGTCAAATAATCTACGGTCCCAGTGCTCTGCTCCAACGTAGTATACACCTGAGACAGTCTCATGATAATCTAGATCTTCATCAATGGTTTGTGCATTTTGGTTCTGTTTTTCATGTTTTGGTGTAATTTTAATCTTTTCGTCTTCCAAAGGCTCAAAATCAGCTTTTGTAACTCCACACACAGGGCAAGTCCAATCATCGGGAATCTGCTCAAATGGTGTACCTGGTGCTATACCGCTATCTGGGTCGCCTATCTCTGGATCGTATATCCAGCCACAAACTACACAACGATATTTTTTCATTTTCATATTATTTTTAGGTTTTTCAAAAAAAACCTGCTCCCTTCAAGGGAACAGGGGAAAATTTATTCGTCCTCTATTGGTTCGAAGTCCTCTTTTGTGACACCACATACAGGACAAGTCCAATCATCAGGGATTTCCTCAAATGGTGTACCTGGTGCTATGCCACTATCAGGATCACCTTCTGCAGGGTCATAAATATAACCACAGACTACACAACGATACTTCTTCATAATTGTAAAATTTAAAATTTATTGTTCATTTTAATGTCACTGCTAATTTAGAATTATTCTAAATTAGATACAAATTTTTCTGGTTAATTAAGATTTTTTTCAGCTTTATTCCATTTTTAACCTTATACCCATAACTGTAACATCGTCTGTTTGTCTCATTTCACCCCTCCACTGCTCTAATCTTTGTTCCAGTATTTGCTTCTGTTCTTTCAGTGGTAATTGTGCTATATCTTCTAGCAGGCGTTTAAAATTCTTTTTCATAAACTTGTGTGCTTTTTCCCCACCAAGCTGGGAATAATATCCATCAGAATACAGATAAAGCATATCACCATCCTCGAGTTCTATGGCTTTATTGGCAAAAGAATTTTCGTGATAAAATTTACCTATTGGCATCTTATCCCCCCTTACTTCAAACAGTTTACCCTTACGCCATAATATAACTGAATTGTAAGCTCCAGCAAAGTCAGCTTTTTTCTCCCGTGGGTAAATAATCAGCAAAGCCATATCCATACCATCGCTAAGAGTCTGGCTTTCGTCGTATTTTTTCAACGCATTAATTACCTTGTTTCGTAAGATATTGAGAAACTCTGCTGCATTACCTTTGAAATTCTCAGCTGTTTCCCGTATAAATGCTAATCCAAGAGCACTCATAAAACCACCTGGTACTCCATGCCCAGTAGCATCTGCAACTGAAATATAGATGCGGTCATCAGCTTTTTTCACCCAATAAAAATCACCTGAGACTATATCCCTTGGTTTAAACAGCACAAAATATTCTGGCATTAGCATGCGGATCTCTTCATCCTCTGGTAATAAAGCTTGCTGTATACGACGGGCATATCGAATACTTGAGACAATCTCTTGATTCTTTTTCTCAAGCTCGTCTTTTTGCACAGTGGTCTCCTGGTTAACCTCTATCAACTCCTTTAGCCGCAAATCATAAAGGTGCAAAATAAAGTCCCGCCATGACTTGTATTTGCGGAACCATCTGTCAGATGTATCCTTGTCTATCAGAATTATTTTTGTGTCTTCTTCTGCACGGGCGCGCGCGGGGAAAGACTGCCCCCTTTCAACTGCTGTATATGTAATGACGCAGCTTTCACCCACATTAACATCATAAATATGAGCTTCCTGGTCGTTCTCGGCTATCTTGTATAATTTCATCCTACCTTCCAGGACCAGCGGAATATATTTCACATGCATACCCTCTACCATCATGTCTTTGCCTGCCTCTATTTCCATGACAGGAAGCTTGCGCATCTCTTTAATCAACTTATTCTCAAAGTTTTGCCTAAAAATATTTGGAAAATTTTTATCCATCTTCTTTAAATTTTCCTTTCATTTTTTCAAATAAAGTTAAAATTTTGTTTTCTTTATTACAAACTTAAAACATGAAGCTATGAAAAAAGCGCTTTTTGGAGTAATACTGGTATTATTTGCTTTTTCCTGTAACCAAAAACCATCTGCTGACAAACTTGTCAAAAAGTTTTCTAAAAATTCTAAGAAAGCTTTCCAGATAACCTGGACCTTTGAATCCAGTGGTATTATAAATAAAGATACCTCTAGCTATCATTCTAAGGCCTGGGCGGTCTACAACGAGACAGATACAAACTGGTACGGTGATGTTATGGTTGAGGATGAAGCTGGTAATATTGGAATTTACTACAAAGGACAAGGCTTTGAATACAATAAATCACGTAACCGCCTGACCCTTTACCCTCAAAAATATGCCAAATCCGCTGCTGAAATGAACAATAACTACTTCATTAAATATCTTCTCAATCCAGAAAAACTAAAAAAACAAATACAGGATACGACCAACAAGGTTTCTGTCATGGACACAAACTTTGCCGGCCATGCAGCCTGGGCACTTAGGATACAGGAGCCTGATGGTGTAGACTATCACGACCTTAGAAGAACCTATTTCTTTGACAAGAAAAGTTACAATCTTCTGGGAATAGAAACTAACGCATATTTCATCTGGGATTGGTTGTGGAACCGCATAATGGTGGATAGTTTCTCAACTGATATTGATCCAGATATCATTGCCCAAACGCTGAAGGACCTGCAATCCAAAGCCAAGCTGGACACAATGAATATTGAAGAAGAAGAAGAAGAAGTATACGACCTTTTGCAAATAGGCACCCTTGCCCCTGAGGTATATGGCCATGTCTTCCAGACAAAAGATACATTTGTGCTCTCAAGACAAAATGCCAAGCTTTATGTCATTGACTTCTGGTTCCAGTTTTGCGGTGCTTGTCTGCACTCTATCCCATATTTAATTGACCTTTATAATAAATACAAAGACAAAGGTGTGCTTGTTATTGGCGTTAATTCTATTGACAACAACCCCCAAAGATATAGCTACCTGAAAAAATTCGTAAAGGTTAAGAAAATAACATACCCAATCATCATGACCGAGAGTAAAGTGGACATTAGCTACAAAGTACCTGGATACCCTACAGTATATGTATTGGACGAAAACCGCCACATTATTTATCATGAAGTTGGGTTTAACCTTGAAAAAAAACTGCAGGCGATTGATTCTATTGTCAAAGCCCGGCTTCAATAAAAGTCATAGATTACTGGAAAAAGCCCCGCATGTCGGGGCTTTTTTGTAAATAATTTGCTCTAATACCATACACAAAAACAAAATAAAGCAGTGCTTATTAGCATAACTGTGATTAAATAAAAATCTGCGAATTTAATTTTACTTAAAATTTGTTTTAATTAAAAAAAATTCTAAATTTGGTCTTGGAC
>JALVRO010000264.1 GCA_027031265.1 Bacteroidales bacterium
CCAACACACTTCCCCTACACTTGCTCAACCTTTATACCTTCAAACAAACAGTACCCGCAGCAAGCGTAAACCACAGGCTTTGTCTATAATCCCAAACAACAACTCTACTTATTAAAAAATACAATTTGGCCAGCAAAATTTTTCATCCCCGGGAAATACCTGACCTAAATACAAACTTGAGCTGGATATATTAAATTGGTCTTAATGCAATAATATCACCTAAATATGCTTATACTATATTATAATCCAAAACCTGATTACCAGCCAGGGAGGAAAGCATTCTGAATATGGGTAATCACAGGATTATCCTTTTGCCAGTCAATTATTACGAGGTCAAAACGCACTTCAAGCCCAATAGCTTTGTCATTAACATAAAAATCAGCCAAACGAGTCATTCGTTGCTTTTTTCTTTGGGGCAAAAACTGCTCAGGACTTTCCAGGCGATTATGGCGGGTCTTGACCTCCACAAAGACAATGTACTCATCATTCTGTGCTATCAAATCTATTTCTATACCATTCCACCGGAAATTTCTTTCTAGTATCTGGTATCCCTGCCCGGTCAGAAAACTGGCGGCAAGGCTCTCGCCTTGCCGCCCAAATTTATGTTTCTGTGCCAATGTGATTATTTTTTATAAAAAATCTCAGTCTTATTATCATAGTTGATAAAGTAAGAGCCTTTGGGCAAAGTAGAAACATTAACCTCACGTCCATATCCCTTCTTTTTCAGACGGCCGTAATAATCGTAAATCTCATAATCTGTTGGTGCAGAGAAAATTATTTTATCTACCACCTTACGTCCATTCCCTGGCTTAAAGGTAATAGGCGGTTGCTTTGACATATAAGTAACCACAGGGGAGAAACGTGCCTGCTTTGTGAACTTATCAATTTGCTTAACCCTGAACCTATTAAGACCTGAATGAAAATGCACTGTATAAGAATATGAATGAAGGCCTGGTGTTCCTTTACCCTTGACCGTGCCCACTTTACTCCACTTATTCCATCTATACTGCTCTATAATATATGGTAATGATCCAAGCTCTCCTGTCGTGATCCATATCAGACGGCTATGCTGTGGATCTATCTTTATGCTTTCGATATTAAATGTAGGACGTGGACGAATAACCTCTGGATTAAGCACTTTGGGCATACATCCATCCCTGTGTTTTATAACAACAGTCACAGGATCGCCAATTTTGAAATTATAAACAGACAAATCTATTTCAAATGCGCTAGAATTTATCTCGTCGGTTGTAACCTGTCCATTGACTCTAACCTCTAAAACGCAGAATCCCACACCTGTCGGTGCAAAAGGATTCATAACATACAAATTTTCACCCTGGTAAATGCCTTTTAAGACGATTTGCTTGTCTGTTACACCTGCCCAAAGTGTTGTATATAATATAAAAAAGGCTATTATGATTAGTAATTTTCTCATGATTGAAAAAGATATTTTCGTATGATAACTACTACTAAGTATATACAAAATTCTGACATTTAATTATAGTAAGCATTAAGATTTCCGTAAAATTATATTTTTTTTTGATTAAATATCTGTGACTTAATAAGTCTATCAAGTTCATCCAGGGCTTGCTCCTCGTTAATGTTTCTCTTCATAAGTTTCCTTTTGTAATAAAGCGATACCTGTCCATTGCCTGTTCCCACGTATCCAAAATCTGCATCAGCCATCTCACCCAATCCATTAACAATACATCCCATTACTGCAATTTTTATACCTTTCATCTTAGAGAACCTCTCTTTTAGCTGGTTTGTCACAGCTTCCACATCAAATGTACTCCTACCACAACTTGGGCACGCCACGATTTCAACCTTACTTATACGTGCATTAGTGGCCTGAAGTATCTCAAATCCAATCCTTGCTAAGTCCGAAGCATCATTCAATGAATCACTCTCTATCCACAACCCATTTATCAGACCATCTATAAAAAATACACCACTATCTATCGCTGCCTTTATTGCCAGCATTTCCAAATCTGAGTCATTATACTCAAGCTTCAAAACGACCGGCAATTCTATCTTGTTGTCTATCATTTGCTTCAGGAATAACCTCAGCTCTGCCACTACATTAACGCTCTGCGGCACAAACACAATAACTACGTCCTTGAGCTTTTTTATCTTACCCAAAACTCCCCTTTTACTTAGCGAATCAAGGCTAACTTCCACAAAAACATTTCCTTTTTGTGTTGTGGAATAATCTTGTAATTTGACGTACCTATACTGTGCTTTATCTTCACTGGCAATAACATGGATTCCATCTTTCTGATAAGCCTCAATCAAGCTAGAGTTACTAACAAACACATAATCTGGTATATAAGGGGATACAAAATTTCTATAAGTCACACCGCTACTGACTATTACTACAGGATAAGGTGGTAAAAATCCCAGGACCACTTTTCGTGGTTCATATTCAAAGGGATTAAAAAATAGCTTATCAACTGGATCCCACTTCCCAACTCTACGGGAGTCCAATACATGACTAACAATTTTCCGGGCTACTGGTATTTCATTCTCAGGCGGCTCTGTCAGTGAGACTCGAATTGTATCACCTATACCATCAATAAGTAATGCACCGATGCCCACTGCTGACTTTATACGGCCTTCAATTCCATTTCCCGCTTCTGTTACTCCCAGGTGGATAGGATAATCATAACCACGATCAATAAAACGACTAATTAGTAACCGGTTAGCCCATACATTTACCCTTGGATTACTTGCCTTGATTGATATAACTAAATCATGAAAATCATATCTACGTGCAATCTCAATATACTCAAGTGTTGCTTGCACCATTGCCTCAGCCGTAGCACCATATCTTTGCAATATTCGTTCGGAGAGAGAACCAATATTAGTGCCTATTCTAATAGCTTTTTTGTGTGTTTTGGCCTTTTCCAATAGAGGCCTGAAGACTTCTTCTATTTTCCTGAGTTCCTGGTTGTATTTTTTTTCATCATAATTAACCCCACGTTTACGATCTATAAAATTTCCTGGATTTATTCTAATCTTATCAGACACGTCCAGGGCAGCAAAAGCAACCTTGGGACTGAAATGGATGTCAGCGATTAAAGGTGTTTCATAATTAACCCTTATTTTTCGTCTTATCTCATCAAGAGCTTCCACATCTCTCAGTGTTGGTGTAGTAATGCGAACATAATCAGCACCATTTTCCACTATATGTGTTATTTGTTCGACAGTGGCATCTATATCTGTCGTCGTTGTATTCGTCATTGATTGGAGGCGGATATGATTATCTCCACCAAGATCAAAATGGTTTAAATGGATTATCCGGGTTGGAAATTTTTTATAATTAACCAGATCTAATACAAAATTCTTAGTTTTCACCTTAAAATTGTTTTAATATCGTCAAATTTATATTCTCAAATTTAATTTTTTTTTCTAAATTGCCAACAAACCTATTATTGTAAGTTAT
>JALVRO010000265.1 GCA_027031265.1 Bacteroidales bacterium
TGAAATTCTCTCCACGGTTAGCTGCATGTATTGTCTCTGCTGTACCAATAGCAGCCAGGTCACCATCACCCTGGTATGCAAAAACGAATTTGTCAGGGTTAGTCCTCTTTATACCAGTTGCAAGAGCAGGAGCACGACCATGTGCAGCTTCCTGCATATCAATGTCCATAAATTCATAAGCCAGGACAGAGCAACCTACAGGCGCAATACCTATGACTTTGTCTGTGATGTCCATTTCTTCGATAACTTCCAGGATAAGTCGGTGTGCTACACCGTGTCCACAGCCCGGACAATAACTAAGTACATTGTCTGTAAAAAGTTTGGTTTTTTTGAAAACAACGTTTTCGGGCTTTATGATTTGTTCTAGTGGAACGTCGTGATGTGGAATAACTTTGGATTTAGCCATAGCTTTAACGGTTTATAATTTTTGTTTTTAATGCTTCTACTACTTCTTCAGGAGTAGGGATCATGCCGCCGACACGGCCATAATGTTCAACAGGGATGCGGCATTCTACCGCCAGCTTAACATCTTCGACCATCTGACCCAGGCTAAGCTCAACAGAGAGCATGCCCTTGACCTGGTCTGCCAGCTCACGCAGGCGTTTCTTTGGGAATGGGAATAGTGTAATAGGACGTAGCAAGCCAACCTTGATACCTTCCTCACGTGCTAGCTTGACAGCCTTCATAGCAATACGTGAGCTAGAACCATAAGCCACGAACAGGTAGTCGGCATCTTCTGTCTGAATCTCTTCGAAATGCACGTCTTCCCTTTCCATTCTATCATATTTCTCCTTGAGATGATGGTTGTGTCTCTCCATGCGCTCTGGTACCAGGTCTAGCGAAGTAATAATATTACGCTCACGGTCTGGGGTCTTACCGATTGTTGCCCAATGACCATGATGCTCACGGATATAATCGTCAGTCCAGCGTGGTATTGGATCAAATAGCTCAACTTTTTCCATCATCTGGCCAATCAGACCATCAGAGAGAATCATAACTGGATTGCGATATTTGAATGCCAGGTCAAACGCTAGAGGAACGAAATCAGCCATTTCCTGGACTGAGTTAGGAGCTAGAACAAGCAGACGATAGTCACCATGCCCACCTCCCTTGGTAGACTGGAAATAGTCAGACTGGGCAGGCTGAATAGTCCCCAGACCAGGTCCTCCTCTAACAACATTAACAACGACAACAGGTATCTCTGCACCTGCAATATAAGAAATACCTTCCTGCATAAGGCTTATACCAGGACTGGATGATGATGTGATAACCTTTTTTCCAGTAGCACCTGCTCCGTATAGCATATTAATAGCTGCTAGCTCACTCTCAGCCTGCAACAGGACCATGCCTGTCCTCTCCTCAGGTTTGGCAGCAGCTAAATATTCTATGACTTCTGATTGTGGTGTGATAGGGTAACCGAAGTAGGCATCGGCGCCTGAACGTATAATAGCTTCTGCGAGAGCTTCATTACCTTTCATTAAAAGAACTTCTCCCATGATTGTGCTTTTTTTAGTTTTTAAGAATTAGCTGTGTCTGGTACTTTAACACGATAAACTGTAATAACAGTGTCTGGACATACAAGGGCACAGGCAATACAACCTGTACAAGCAGAAGGATTTTTCATGTAGCTGTAGCGATACCCCTTGATATTGACATCTTCGCTCATAGCCAATACGTCAAAGGGGCATTCGTGAACACAAAGCTCACAACCTTTACAACGGTCTATGTCAACTACTACAGCACCTGCAATTTTTGCCATGATAGTTCGAGTTTTTATAGTTTAATGTTTTGGATAATCATTGTGAAATTGCTTGAGTCGCTGCTCAAGGACAGGGAATTGTTCAGGTAAAACTTGTGATACACAGGCTCTTAGGCCTTCTTTCTCACTGCCAGCAATTTTTAGCGAGATAGCACTTATACCATAATATAACAGTTTCTCGAGCAGCTCATTTGTTGTCATTCCTCGATAATGTAGTGTGAAATAAAAGCCATCCCCGACTGGTTTGTCCACATCTTTGTCATATACAATATAAAATCCGTTCTCTGTAAATAGTTTCTTCATAACACAGGCACGTTCTGCATATTCTTTTACAGGTTCAGTAAGATGAACCTGTCCATCATTAACAGCTTTGAGCATGCGGGCAAAAGCCACCTGTGCCGAATGATTAACACCAGCAGACAAGGCATACAATGCTCCGTAAATCAATGAATATCCAAATTCATCTGTCTTGTAATAATTTTTCAAATAAGGATAGTTCTTGTCAAATAGCACTGGAGAAACGTAAATCAATCCAATTCTTTCGCCAGCAAAAGAAAATAGCTTGGAACTGGAAAACATTAGCACATAATTACCAGTATATTTAGCTACTGTCGGAGGATAAGGTGGCTGGCCAGGACGTGAATAATCATAACGGAAATCCATGGCAAAGTAAGCCATATCTTCGATGGCAATCACATCATATTTATTACAAACATCTCCTATAATCTGCAATTCTTCTTCGGTGAAGACTATCCATGTTGGATTATTGGGCGATGAATAAATCAAAGTAGAGTATTCTCCGGTGCTTAAATATTCTTCAAGCTTGGCTCTGAGAGCTTTCCCCCGGTAATTATAAACATCAAAGTTATCATATTTTATACCCAGAACCTCACACTGCTGTTTCTGCACAGGGAAACCAGGGTCTATGAAAAGAACTTTGTTTTTCTTGCTATCGAGACGCTGGGAAATCATAAAAATAGTAAATCCAGCCTGCATGGATCCAACTGTCGGTACAATATACTTAGGAGGTATATCCAGATTCATGAAAAGACGGGCGAACCGCGATGCCTCGTCTTTTAGCTCAGAGATTCCCTCAATCATAGGATACTTCGAAATAACACCATTTTTGATAGCTTCTATTTCCGCATCCACAAGGATTCTAGGGGGCTCCAGACCTGGGATACCCATTTCCATGCGGATAAATTTTACTCCGCTAGCTTTCTCAATCTCGTTTACCAGACGAACAATCTCACGAATGGTTGCCTGGTCAAGAGCTCCTTTTAGTCCAGAACTATCCAGTACACTAGTAACGATTTCGTGATTTATTGGTGTATTTCTCATTTTTCTGCCTTATTTCAAATTGCATTCTAAAAATATAATTTTTTTTGACTATTCAAAGCCCTTTTCTCATTTTCTACAATATAAGGCCATTTACGGGTAATCCGTAAAATTACCTAAATTCTATTGTATAAAGAATTTATTTTCAAGTACTTTGATGTTGTGATCAGAATAATTACTTGCACCGTCTTGATACATTTTGTCAATGAGATCCTGGTATGCTTCTATAATTTTGTATCGCACCATTTTGAGAGTGGAATTGAGCATTTTGTTTTGCTCTGAGAATGGCTCTGGTGCGATTGTGAAAATCTTTGGCAACCAGCGTCTTGGGAATTTGTCTTTAAG
>JALVRO010000266.1 GCA_027031265.1 Bacteroidales bacterium
TACAAAAAGCAGTCTTTCCAGCAATTTCTTGCCGAAAAACATAAAACTTCAACAGCCAAAAGCCCATAACACAGAGTGTTAAAACAAAATAAAGCCCTTGTTTTCTTACGATTTTTTTAGTAAATTTTTAACAAACCTAAAAACTCTGTGCTATGAAAAGACTTATCTGGCTATTACTGTTCCTGCCTTTCATTTTTATTGGCTGTGAAAATGAAGAAAAGGAGGAGCACGAACATGGTAAGGCTGACCATACCCTCACTCTTGTCGCCCAAACATCCAATGAATTGAAAACCCCTGAATCTGTTTTCTACTGCGCAAAAGGCGATTATTTATTTGTCTCAAACATCAATGGCAAACCTCTGGACAAAGACGGTAATGGCTTTATCAGTAAAATTGACAAGAACGGTAAAATCCTGAACCTGAAATGGGTAGAAGGTCTGGACGCACCCAAAGGCATGGGTGTATATAATGGTAAGCTATATGTGAGCGATATTGACCGGCTGGTTATCATTGACATTGACTCAGCCAAAATAATTGACACCATACCAGTAGAGGGTGCTAAATTCCTCAACGACATAGCAATAGATAAAGACGGAAATGTATATATCACAGACTCAAACAATAACCTGCTATACAAATACGACGGAGACAGCGTTACTATATTCACCACAGGGCTGAAAGGAGCTAATGGTCTGTATCTATACAACGATAGCCTGCTCTATACTGGCTGTGCTGACCGTCTGGCTGTGGTTAATCTCAACAATGCTAAGGTAAATACTGTCATGAAAGTAGACTCAAAGATGATTGATGGCCTTAAACTGGTATGCCCAAAAGAAATGGAATTCCTCACAACAGACTGGTATGGAAAGATTTACATGCTCGAGATCAGAGAAAACGAGATAGAACAAATCATGGAATTTCCTGACTCTAACAAAAATGCAGCAGATATCGAATACCTGGCCGACCAACATCTCGTATTTATACCCACTTTCTTCAACAACACTGTGGAGATTTATAAACTCTCCAGCAACGAAGAACATGAAAAAGACGAAATGCATGAAGAGCATGAACACCATGGGATGATGGGTGATAAAGACGAAGAGCATGAACACAGTGGGATGATGGGTGATAAAGACGAAGAGCATGAACACAGTGGGATGATGGGAGACAAAGAACATTAAACATTTTCTTCTGTAGCCTCAAGTGTGTTTACTCTGGCTGCGGCAATGCCGCAGCCAGAGTTTTTATTCTATGCTTATTCTTGTTTAATACAAACATCTTATCCAGTCCAGAAGACAGTGTCTGAATCAGGCAAAAATCCTATTAACAGGAAAGTTAATCTCATGAATAATACAACGACAATCCCAATAAAAATTTATTCCGGAAAAAACTTCTCATACAAAACCGTTGTCAAAAAAGCTATACAAAATATGGTATTCCCGATTAACCGTGACAGAATATGCTGACTGTTTAGCTCTTTAAAACAAAAGTTTATGAATTCTTTTGATATACTTGTTAGCAAGCCAATATCCCACGAAAAATCTCAATCATTATTACACACCTTCTGTAATCACAAAAATTCACAGGCTAGAGTGTTTTTGTTGCGTCAATGAGAGAAAATTCACATTTTTAGACAAAACTTAACCACACATGGAAGAGAGAATACAAAAAGCATTAGACTATATCGCAAACAATCTGGACAAAGACAACCTTTTCCCCTCATTCATCTCACAGCATAGGGATATGAGCCCACCTCTACGCCAGGTCAAAGAATATTTCACCACAGCTTTGGTAGCAATGACACTGGGCAAAAATCATATAACCACACGCATTCTTGATCACCTATACTCTATAGCCAGGCAGCGACTCCTGACTTTTTACCCTCAACCTGTTTACCCTCCAGACACAGACACCAACTCACTCGTAATCAGCCTGTTGCTGTCAAATGGCTATAATATTGAGCAGCAAGCCAATCATGTTCTAGAACTGATAAAAAAATTCTCTGTCAACGGTGTGGCAGGTGTATGGCTATCGAATGAGAGAGAACAGCACCTCGACCCTATTGTCAGCATAAATGCACAGATTCTGGCAACTTTACTTGGCAAAAAACAATTATTCCCCGAAAACCTTGATTTTATCTCCAATCACTTACTAAGCGGCTCTTTTGTTAGAGGCACACGTTATTACCATTCCCCTGATACTTTTCTATATTTCGTTGCCAGATTGGCAGACTTTGATCCAGATTTTAACTCACTAATTAACAAGAACTTAACAACTGCCCTATCAAATAGAATCGGGACAACATGTCATCCACTGGATCTGGCACAGCGTGTGATAATAGGTAAATGGCTGGGCATGGACATTAGCCATGAAATTCAAAAATTATTATCTTTACAAAGGGATGATGGCTGTTTGCCTAATGATTCAATCTTTCGCCTGGGTTCAGGCAAAGGCTTTTTTGGTAGCCCAGCACTTACAACAGCTTTTTTCATTCAAGCATTAAACATAAAAACACATGAGCTATGAGACTCGACCGTTCTTCAAATCCTGTACTGAACAGCGCTTTGTTCAAAGACGCTGCTATGGCTGGTACAGCCCAGGAAGTAATGACAATTGGAAGCACTGTCAACAAGGCTATATTGTTATTCCTCATTACATTTTTCACATCCGTTTTCTCATGGAAACTGGCAGTAGTAGGACGTGGCGCAGGCCTTGTATGGGTCGGCGTCATTGGTGGTCTGATCTTTGGTCTGATAACATCATTCAAGATTGAATGGGCACATATCACTGGTCCTCTATATGCTGCTTTCGAAGGCCTGTTTCTGGGAGCTATCTCGGCCATTTTCAATGCCCTTTATGCGGGCATTGTTTTCAAGGCAGTACTACTTACTTTTGGTGTAATGTTTACTGTACTTCTGCTTTATCGCATGGGCGTATTGCGGGCAACACCTGGCTTTGTCAAATGGCTGGTCATAGCCACAGGTGGCATAGCTGTTTATTATCTGATAACCATTATCCTGGGATTTTTCCACATAAACATTGGCACTGAGTCCCTGGGAGGCATGGGTATTGGTATACAGCTGTTTATCGTAGCCATTGCTGCTCTCAACTTTGTTCTGGACTTTAATATGATCGAACAAGGAGCAGCCCAGGGTGCTCCAAAGCAGATGGAATGGTATGCTGCTTTTGGACTGCTGGTAACTCTAATCTGGCTATACATTGAGATTCTACGCTTGCTGGCTATACTTGCCTCAAGCAGAGACTAATACACAGATTCCTCTGACACGTAAAGAAACAGGCGCAGCACTGAGTGCTGCGCCTGTTTCTTATAGAACAAATCAAAAACTGACATTAAGAACCTTAACTGCTGTAATAAGGCCCAACTACTTATCCTATTTGATAGTTCCCCGAATTATCTAGAATACCAGATTTATCAGACCTCGACATTATCTGCAATAAATAAACTCCCTGCGTCTCGCTCCCACAGATATGCCAGTTATTTTCTTGCCTATAATCTGCTCTATAAATTTGACATAATCCTTAAACTCCTGAGGTAAACCCTGGTATGTCTCAATCTGTGATAGGTTTGCTTTCCAGCCCTTGATGTTTTCATAGATTGGTCTGACATTATCCAGAGAAAAAGGAAATTCGTCAGTCTGCTGGCCATCTATATTGTAGCGAACTGCGGCGCGAATAGTATCAAAGCCATCAAGCACATCAGCCTTAGTCATGATCAGCTCTGTCACACCATTAATCATCACAGCATAGCGCAGGGCTACCAGGTCCAGCCATCCTGTACGGCGCGGACGACCTGTCGTCGCGCCGTATTCATTGCCCTGCTTACGGAGCATCTCACCTGTAGGATCATTTAGCTCTGTAGGAAATGGACCATTGCCCACACGTGTGGTATAAGCCTTAAAAATACCAATAATGTTATTAACGCGATTTGCAGGTATTCCCAGACCTATACAGGCACCAGAAGATATCGTGTTCGACGAAGTAACAAAAGGATATGTCCCAAAGTCAATATCCAGCAAGCTACCCTGTGCTCCTTCGGCCAGAATGCGTGCTCCACGGTCCAGAGCCTTGTTGAGGAAATATTCTGAGTTGATAATGTTCATCTGTCTAACATACTCTGCAGCTTCCAGCCATTGTGTCATGAGGCTATCCAGGTCAAAATCATGATAGTTATAAAAATCCAGAAGACGCAAATGCTGGTCTATTTTTTCCTTTAGTCTCTGCTCAAAATCCTTCATCAGCAGATCACCCATACGCATACCACTGCGTGAAGCCTTGTCTGTATAAGTAGGGCCAATACCACGTAAAGTACTTCCTATCTTTGATTTTCCCTTAGCCTTTTCCTGCGCTGCATCCAGCAAGCGATGTGTGGGTAAAATTAAATGTGATCTACGGGAGATATAGATTCTCTGGTCTGCATCTGGCACAACCATGAGAATGTCCTGCATTTCCTGTCGAAACACTACAGGGTCAAAAACCACTCCACCTCCTATGACGTTCAGCTTGCCCTGACGAAAAATACCAGAAGGTATAAGGTGCAAAACATACTGCCTGTCTCCAATCTTCAGAGTGTGTCCTGCATTGGGTCCTCCCTGGAAACGTGCGATTACATCATAATGCTCTGTGATTACGTCCACAACCTTGCCTTTACCCTCGTCACCCCATTGTAATCCAATAACGATATCCAACATAAATTTTGATTTTTAATTTATTAAACGATTAACCAAAACCTCTAAAATTAAAAATAAAATAGCCAAAACCACAAAAATTTTCCATAGCCCGGGTACATGTATATCCCGGCTGATGACTGGCTCCAGGTCGTCTAAAATGTTTTCTATTATTCTCACATTCTTGATTTTTCTCTGGTTAAAGATCTTTTCAATCTGGCCGTTTGTGTAAAATTCCAGGTCAGACTCATGACGGGAATAATTCAGTCCAACAATTGACACAAGGCTATCATTCTGGTCAATAATCTTGTAATTACCTGCAGGTAAATCACTACCCATCAGGCCCAGACGTAACTGCCCTGCAACATATCTGAACGAGGGTACATAAGAGATATTCTTCCCCACGATTTTGAAAAACTCAGACTCCACACCCCTGGCCTCTATCCATTGATCCCTTCCCAGCACGTAATAAAGTCTTGACTGGCCATTTGTCTGTAAACCAATATTTACAAAGGTTACCACAAACAAAGGATTATCCACAAAATCTGTCACTGCCCTGTCCATTGGAAAGGCAAACACATAAACCTTACCACGTCCATAATGGGCCTCAGATAATAGAACTGTGCCATTCTTTGCTACGAGCAATGGACGTTCTGTAGCATAACTGACACGCCGCTTTAGATAGTCCTTGACTTTTGGCAAAAGTGCGTTCTGCTCATACTTGAGCACAGCTCCCTGGTAAAGTTGGCTATGTAAATCTATATTCCACACCTGCGTCTGTCCACTATCCACATTGTCAAAAGCGCTCAGGCCTAATGTTATAAGCATACTATTCACTGCCTTGAAGTCACCAGCATAAGGCAAAATAACCACTGAACCACCTGACTGGACAAAATCTTTTAGATAGTTAATCATGCCTGTGCTCAAGTCCTTGACTCTATCCAGCACCACAACATCATATTTCCCCAGCTGCTCTGGTCCCACATGATAAACATCAGCTACACTGCTGGTAAAAAATTTATATGAATAAAGCTTTTTCAGGTCAACAGAAACATTCCTGCCTATAAGCAGAACATTATACCTGTCTTTAACAAAAAAACTGAAATATAGCTGGTTGTCAAAGCGCATCAAATGATCGTCTATGTTAACGACTGCACTATTCCAGCCCTGTTTCTGGTCAACAAACGTAAAGCTGGCCAGCTGTGTGCCTTCAGCTTTTATTGATACGTTCTGGAATCCTCTCAAAGAATCATTCAGCCACAACTCCAGACGCAAGTTATTAACCTTCTCCTGTCCATAATTCCTGAGCTCAACGACCAGACTATCCCTGCCGCCTAAAGAATGATAAGGCCTGGCAAAAAACACACTGTCAATACTAACATTATTCACACGTCCAGGCTGCAGTGACAACAAAAAAACCCTCCAACCAGCAGGGAAAGAGACTTTATCCAGGTCAGCACTGGTCTTCTGAAAATCACTAATCACATACACAAAATGCTTACAACCATCCGAGTGACTAACAATATTTTTTATCTTACTCACCACCCCAGACAGGCGCCTAACCTGACCACTAACCTGAATATGTGCAATAATGTCACTGGCTCTAGCAGGCAAATAGGATTGAAACTGCGACGGCAGGAAATCATTAGTTAAAATGACAAAACGGGCATTGTGCCCATAAGCCTGTACAATCTCAAAAGCCTTTTTCTTTGCCAGCTCAAGGTTAACACCTGCCCTACCCCTGACACCCATGCTAAAAGAATTATCCAGATAAATCACCACCTTGTCCTGGCATGGTAGCTGGGAAGTGTCCACATTGCCAACTGGACGAGCAAAAGCCAATACCAGGGCAACGATAGCCAATACCCTTAGCAATAATATGATGTATTCCTTGAGTTTTCGGCGTGTCCTGTTTTCTGACTCTATACGCCGGAGAAACCTCAGATTGGTAAACAAAACAGTCCTGAAAGGTCTGAGGTTTAGCAAATGAATAATAACAGGGATAAGGGCAAGGAACAAGAACCACAAAAAGCCAGGATTAAGGAATGTCATTAGCAGCGCATTTTATTTGACCTTCAGCTCTCGAGCTATTTCTATAATGGTCTCATTCCACAAAGGAGCTCCTCTGACAACCAACGAGAAAATTTTATCCGGATTATGAGCAATCTTAGGATAAACAGCCATATTGAGCAAGCGGATTGACTCTATCAAGAAATCCACTATTTGCTTTTCTTCTGTAAAGTCAGTTATGTGCATCATTCTGGGCAACTCTATTCCCACACCACCACGGAAAGAAGTATAAATATCCTTTGGCATATTTATCCAATCCTTGAGATTCTCCTCGAAAAAAGAACGATATTTGGCTCTAAGGGTAGGATTTTCGCCATTAGTACGTACCAGGACATTCATACCCACATGTGTATATGCCAGCTTTGGCTCTTTCTGTCTGCGAAAAAAGCCAATATTAAACCCGAAAACATAGGTCATCTCTTCACGCACAAATGCCATAGCGCGAAAATGCCAGTCTTCTGACAGCTTCTTGTGTGTATATTGTCCAAGATACTGACGGAAAGCAGGTTTGACCGAGCGGAAAATATCCAGACGCCAATCTTTATTGTTAATTTGTAAAGGATTCATGACCTATCGCCTTGGCTTTTATACAAATATAAGAAATTGATAAAAAAAGCAAAATAAAAACTGATATCAATTAAATTTTAAATGTTCAAAGACCAGATATTATACAATTTTGTCTGACCAATGATTAAACAGATTTTCCCGGATTTTATTTATTCTCAGCATCTTATCTGTATTAATCTGTGTCATTTTGAGTTTAAAATTAGACTAAATCATTTTACAAAACGTTTAATACCATCTCCCGAAACCTATTAGTCAGTGCAAGATGCTTTCATCACACTTGCACTGGAGATAAGCATTTATATTATATTTGGTACATTTTCAATCAAGAAATGGTATTTATTACAAAAATAGGTTTACTCAGATTTATGTCCTAAGTGCTAGCACAAAAAAACGGGCTGCACACTTGTGCAGCCCGTTGAATCATCGGAAAAAAACTAATTACTTTGTAGATGTACTAGGATAAGCCAGATACTTAATATCAGCTGTCAAAGTAGCAGTGATCTTAACGCCATTCTTTGCAGTAGAGATATTTGTTACTTTCAGCACACCTTTGACACCTGTCTTTGGGTTGTTAAAGCCAATCAGATCTCCATTCTGAACAAGAGCAACACCATAACCAAGATTCTGACTATTTGATATATAGTCAGTGTTATTCTCATCAACAGTCAGATCACTATTGATATAATTAGCATCAACGTCTGCCCAGGTTATACCGCTTAGCTTCTTAAAGAAGGTTATTTGCTTATCAGTAGTAGTATAAGTCTTACCATTAGCCGCATAAACCTGACGAATCTCATCAGCATTTGGTGAGGCAATTGTATTACGAACATTATTCGCGCCATTGTATATGAATGCAATCTGACCTGAAGTAGAATGACCATCAGCCATAGAGATTCCGCTACGAGAGAGGACAGCCATCATTTGATTATCCAGAGTCGTTGATTTGTAAGTAAATGTAACATTAGTTGCCTCAACATATACTGTAGCATTAACTACGAGGTTAACTGTGAATGTTGTCTGGTTGTTGCTCAGACCATCGGTAGCAGTGAACACGATCTGGATCTGCTCTCCGTCTTCAACATTATTAGGTACAACATAAACATAATCATCTTCTACAGTAGTCTCTGAATTATAAACATTTGTAGTCAGCACATTTGAATTGCCATTTCTAATCTCTGTAACAGTAAGCTGTCCAACTGTACTTTTCTCTACAGCGTCTGGACTAATTGTAATATGCCAAGTAATTGTGTCTCCAGGTTCTACGCTCATAACTGTGTCAGAAGGATTAACTACCAATGACACACTACCTTGTGGAGTAGGATTACATGCTGTAAACAATAGACCTGCAACTGCAACAACAGCAGCCAGAATTAATTTAATTTTTTTCATAGTTTGATTGTTTTTTTGTTTTTAACCATACAAATATTAATTTTTTTCCAGTAAAAGTAAAAGTCAGATTGTGATTATTTTATTAAAGTAATGAAATTTTACGTGAAGTAAATGTTTATTTTTGTATTTAACTGTGCTAATTTTTTATTTTTGAGACAAACATAAAACTCACACAATGACAAGGAAGAAATATTCAAGACTGGAAATGGCTTTGATCTGCTGGACCTTAGGTATTTTTGGTATACATCGTTTGTTGATGGGGTATAAAAACTGGTATTTGCAGCTTATCACATTAGGTGGTCTGGGACTATGGATGCTTTATGACTTATTTGCTATAATCACTGGTAAAATGAAAATGGCTAATGGGGAACCTCTCCTGTGATGACAATCAAAGAAAGGAAAATATTGTTATTCTTAATCTTTCTGGCTATTTCTTTTGTAATGTGGTTTCTGACAGCTTTGGATGAATATTATAACACCCAGATAAAGCTACCCATTGTATTAGAGAATCTGCCCCAGAATAAATTTATCAAGGGAGGCAACACAAGAGATATAACCCTGACTATCAATGGCTATGGTTATGATATTATTAAATATTCCATGAAAAACAAAATTTCAGCTCTCAGGGTAAATCTTAATGAAATAAAACTATATGCACTGAAAACACAGGACACAAACGATTATTATTTTTTGACCAATGATATTTTGCTCCAGATCTCTACACAGCTTAGTCCTAAAATTAAAATTATCAGCGCTTCACCAGATACTATTTTTGTCACATTCTCAGAATTAATATCGAGGCATGTACCTATAAAACCAGATATTCACATCACTTTTGCCAGGCAGTACATAAACAAAAAACCTATACGAATAGAGCCTGATAAAGTCCTGGCCAAAGGTCCATCTTACATTATTGACACATTACAATATATTAAAACAGAACACATAGAACTAAATAATGTCTCACAGAGCATCAAGCAGCAAATACGGCTTATACCACCTGCTGATGTAAAAGTCATCCCCAGAAACACTACACTTATAGTGGAAGTAGAACAATACACTGAGGAAAGAATGACTGTACCAATAAAAGTCATTAATCTACCAAGCAAATACAACCTACTACTTTTCCCTGACAAAATCTTTGTTCGTTTCAATGTAGGGATTGAAAATTATAAAAAAATAAGGCCCGAACATTTTACTGTTATTGTTGATTACAATGATCTGAAAGCACCTCCTTCGGACCGGCTACCCGTTAAAGTTATTCACAAACCAGACAAGATTTATTCTTTTTCATATTACCCACACACTGTAGAATATATCTTAGAAGAAAAAAAATGAGACTTCAGATTGGCCTAACAGGCGGCATAGCCTCTGGCAAAAGCATAGTGGCAGAAATCTTTAAGTCACTGGGCATTCCTGTTTACAACTCAGACCAACAGGCACGCTGGCTAATGCAAAATTCGCCTGAACTCAAACAACAACTAATCAATGCTCTGGGAAATATTTACCTGGAGG
>JALVRO010000267.1 GCA_027031265.1 Bacteroidales bacterium
TGAGTTTTTTAGCCCTCTTGAGCATTGAGTCTGTTCGGAGCAATTCGACCTTTGTTGATGTCTCAAAGTCAAAGTTTGTTGTGATGAAGTTTATTAGAAATTCCGGGTCATCTATTTGCTCCATTGGGTCTATAGCCTGTGAAGGTATCACAGGTAGGTCTTCGAGTATTTCTTTAGCCAATGATTTAATGGAAGCTACCAGTGCACGCCATTCGACAGTATTTTTAGCCGGTTTATCATCCAGATATTCTACCTTGGCCCTGAGGAAAGGCTCTGTTTCTATGGCCTGGACTATCTTAAACCGTTTAATACCGACGACGATAACAGCTTTTTGTTCGTCTGGGGATTCGACAAAACGGTGGAGGCGTGCTAATGTTCCGTATTTATATAATTTGGTGAAATCAGGGTTTTCTTCTGCTGAGTTTTTCTGTGCCACAATACCAATGAGACGGTCCTGATTTATTTTCATTTTTATCAGGGCCAGGGATTTCTCCCTTCCAATACCTATTGGAGAAACTATCTTTGGCATTATGACGCTGTTGCGCAGAGGGAGAATATATAGCTCCTCTGGCAGGTCGCCGGCAGATGGTTGCTCTATATTTTCGTAAACCTGGTCCATTTTAAATGCTTTTTCTTCCAATTCGTCAAAATTATCTAGCTCATCAAAGTCTTCTATGTCTTCCCAGAAATCTTTTTTATCGTCACTCATTTTAAAATTAGGATTTTCGTTTTGGTTTGCAAAGATAATGTTTTTATTTTTAACTTTGAGCCATATAGTTTAAACAAAAATTAATAGATTCAAAAACAAAAATAAGGCAGATCATGAAAAGACTATCTTTGTGGACACTAGCGGTAATTTTATTAACCGGGATTTTGTTTGGGGGATGTGTTAATCCTTTTAAATACAAGCGTTTGCAAAAAGAAAATGACAGCCTGCGCAACATGCTGCAGCAGAGTGATTTTACCCTGCAGCAATATTTAGCAGCCTTTAACGAGATACAGCAAAACTTGAATGAAATTAAACAAAAAGAAAACATTATAAATTTGAGTACAACTGGCGTAGAAGGGGAAATTTCGGAGAATGTCAAAGAGCAGATAAATGAGGATATACAGACTATTTACAAACTGATGCTTGAGAACAAGAACAAACTACAACAACTCAAGCGCCAGCTTGCAGCTACGCGTAACAAGAATAAGCAGCTTTTGAAGACTATCCAGCTATATGAGCAACAACTACAGCTCAAAGACCAGGAGATAAACAAGCTGCGGAAGAAGCTTGAGGAGATGAATATTAATATTCAACAGCTCAATGAACAGGTAGCACAACTGCAGGAAAATCTTGATACTCTAAAACATATTCAACAACAACAAGCTCAGACAATTGAGCAGCAAGATGTTGCCTTGCATACGGCTTATTATGTGGTAGGGACAAAACATGAGCTTATGGACCATGGTGTGGTCAACAGACAGGGATTGCTATCTAAGCTTGACGTAACAGGTAATTTTGATAAGAATTATTTCACACGGATTGATATACGTGAGACGACTCGCATCCCTGTGATGGCCAGGAAAATACAGATAATGACCAAGCATCCATCTGATAGTTATGATCTGGAGAAATCAGAGGGCCAGGTAACATATCTTGTTATTAATGATCCAGACAGATTCTGGGAGACTTCTAAATTTCTAGTAATAATGGTAAAATAAATAGCAATGGGTAAGTACACGGATGTATTCTTTGATATGGATGACACTATATGGGATTTTTCGCGTGCATCATTAGAGGCTTTGAAAAAGGTTTATGGCAACTATGACATGAACAAGTATTTTGACAGTTTTGACGAGTTTCACAGTATTTTCGAGGAGATAAACAAAGAGCTGTGGGAGAAATACAGGAAAAATGAGGTGCAGCGCGACACTGTAGCAGTGGTCAGATTCATCTATACCCTTGAGCGCAAAACACGTGACTTTCCTATGATGATGGCACAGAGAATGAGTGACAGTTATCTGGCATATACTGTAGAGGATGCCTTTCTCGAACCTTATGCACACGAGACAATCCGCTATCTCCGGGATAAAGGTTACCGTATACATATTCTTTCGGATGGTTTCTTCGAGGTACAGATTATGAAGATCAAAATGGCCAAAATAGCATCCTTTGTTTCACACCTTATATCGGCTGAGGAGGTAGGAGCACTGAAGCCAGACCCGAGGATTTTTGAATATGCTGTGGACAAGGCAAATACCACAAAAGAGAAAAGTGTATTTGTGGGTAATGATTATCAGAATGATGTACTTGGCGCTTATAATGCAGGTTTGGACCAGGTTTTTTACAACAAAAAGAATGTCAATGTGGATGAATTGCCTGTTAAGCCTACTTATACCATACACAGTCTCAGAGAGTTGTGGAATCTTCTTTAGCTAATAAAATTTAAAATATTTTGATTATTCGAGAACTAATGCCTATATTTGCAAATGAGAAGAGAAGGAGGGGACCGGAAAGTCCCCTCTTTTTATTGCACAAATATCAAAAGGAATAAACCAATGTTTGACAAAGACCAGATATGGCAGATCGTTGCGGAGCAAATCGATGATAAAGACCTTTTTATTGTAGATGTTTCTGTAGGCAAAAACAATAATATCACTGTTTTTCTTGATAGTTACAAAGGCATTACCCTGGATGATTGTGAGCGCATACACCGGAAAATATATCCTTTGATAGAGGAAATTGATGATGATTTTCAACTGACGGTCTCATCACCTGGCCTTACCGCTGAGTTTAAGGTCTGGCAACAATATTATAAAAACATAGGCCAGGAAGTAGAGGTTGTTACCAGTGATGGTAGAATGTATCGAGGTACTATAGAAAAGGCTGATGATAAGCAATTTACCCTAAAGACCAAAAAACAAGTTATTACCATACCATATACAGATGTCAAGAGGACAAAACTTGTGCTAAAATTCTAACACACAAAACTTTAAAAATCAGAGAAAAATGCAGAAAAATATTTCATTAACAGAGGTTTTCTCAGAATTCAAGGAAAAGAAAAATATAAATAAACAGACCCTCTCACTCATTGTTGAGGATGTTTTTCGTAATGCTATAAAAAAGCAATATGGTACTGATGAGAATTTTGAGGTTATCATTAACCCTGATAAGGGAGACTTTGAGATTTATCAGATTCTCACAGTAGTACCAGACGAGGAATTTGAGGATGAGGTTACACAGATTCCTCTTTCCGAAGCACAGAAAGAAGATCCAGAGATAGAGGAGGGGGAGTCTTTTTACCGTGAGTTGAATATAGCAGATTTTGGTCGTCGTGCTATTCTGGCAATGCGCCAGAATCTGAAGAACAAGATTATAGAGCTGGAGCGAAAGAATCTTTATGAAAAGTACAAGGACCGTATCGGTGAACTCATAGCCGTTGA
>JALVRO010000268.1 GCA_027031265.1 Bacteroidales bacterium
TGAAGGGCATAAAGCTCAGGGAATATTATTTCCAGCAGCCCGCTTTCGAAGAGTAGACGTAAGCCTTTGGACGGACGCGGGGCTTTCATTATTTTGTTAAGTTCCTCTGTGATGCGTTCCTGTGATACGATTTTTATTCTTTCCTTGTTGTTCTTTATTGCTTCGAAAGACTGTGGGTGAATGTCAAAATCAAGAACAGTGGCGAATCTAATAGCCCGCATCATTCGCAAGGGATCATCACTGAAGGTTACATCAGCATCCAGGGGCGTACGAATGGTTTTTTTCTGCAGGTCTTCTAAGCCATTGAAAGGGTCTATTAATTTACCAAAAGTGTCGGGGCTCAGGCTAATGGCCATGGCATTGATTGTGAAATCGCGACGACGCAGGTCATCGTCAAGTGTTCCGTTTTCGACTATAGGCTTACGTGAGTCACGCCTGTATGATTCTTTTCTGGCTCCGACAAATTCTATTTCCAGATCCCCCAGTTTAAACATGGCTGTGCCGAAATTGCGAAAGACAAAGACTTTTTTTATACCCAGCCGGTTAGCTACTTTTTTAGCTACTTTGATACCACTGCCCACCACTACAAAGTCTATGTCGTCTGATGGACGGCCCAGAATCTGGTCTCTAACCCAGCCGCCAATGACGTAAATTTCTAGTTTTTCTTGTTGTGCAACCTCTGATATTATTTTGAAGATCTTATGGTTAAGGTCAAATTTGTGGGTGTTTATATCGAATTTGATGTCCATAAACTGATTTTTGAACTGTAAAAGAAACTTTACAGGTATGAAAAAATTTAATATATTAGTCCAAGTGACGTGCAAAGATAACGCTTTGGTATAAATTTTTAATAAAAAGCAGCTTAAAAAAAGTTTTTTCCTAAAAGAAAAATTTTGCAGTAGATTTGCACAAAATTTATAAAAAATGACAAAACAGGCTCAAAACATGGATGTTCACCAGTACACAGAAGAAACTATACAAACCCTGGAATGGAAGGAGCATATTCGTAAGCGTCCGGGTATGTATATTGGAAAATTGGGCGATGGCTCTTCTCCTGACGATGGTATTTATGTGCTGCTCAAGGAGGTGATAGACAACTCTGTGGACGAGCACATGATGGGGTATGGCAAAAAGATCGATGTTGATATACGCGAGGATGGGACTGTACGAGTGAGGGATTATGGCCGTGGTATACCATTGGGTAAGGTGCTGGATGTGGCATCTAAGATGAATACGGGTGCTAAGTATGATTCCAGGGTTTTCAAAAAATCAGTTGGTCTAAATGGTGTGGGTATCAAGGCTGTGAATGCTTTATCAGAGAGTTTTGTTATTCGCTCCTTTCGTGATGGCCAGGTAAAAGAAATAATTTTTGAGCGTGGCAATGTGGTGGAGGACAAGCCCTTGCAGCAGACAGAGGAAAGTAATGGTACAGAGGTTGTATTTAAGCCTGATGAGAAGATGTTTCCGGATTATAAGTACCGTTTTTCCATTGTGGAAAATATGATTAAGAATTACACTTATTTGAATACAGGCCTAAAATTTTACCTCAATGGCCAGTTGTATTTTTCAAAGAATGGTTTGCTGGATTTGCTTAATGAAAAGATTAATACTGAGATTCTTTATCCAATAATACATCTTCGTGGCAAAGACATTGAAATAGCACTAACACATGGTCGTCAGTATGGCGAGGAATATTATAGTTTTGTCAATGGACAATATACTCCCCAGGGGGGTACACATCTTCTGGCATTTAAAGAAGCATTGGTCAAAACAATAAGAGACTTTTACAAAAAGAATTTCCATTATTCAGACATTCGCACATCAATAATTGCAGCAATCAGTATTAAGATAGAAGACCCTGTTTTTGAATCACAGACCAAAACCAAGCTTGGTTCCAAGGATATGTGGCCAGGAGGACCTTCTATCCGCCAGTATATTATGGATTTTTTGACCACTGAGCTGGATAATTATCTTCACAGAAATGAGGAGGTAGCGCAAGCTATACTCAAGAAAATACAGGAATCGGAAAAAGAGCGAAAAGCCATCCAGAATATTCAGAAAATCAGTAAGTTAAAATCAAGAAAGGTCAGCCTCCACAACAAGAAACTTCGTGACTGTGATATTCATTACAATACAAATCATCCTCGCAGGGAAGAATCGACTATTTTTATCACAGAGGGTGATTCTGCAAGCGGAAGTATAACTAAGGCTCGCGATGTGGCCACACAGGCTGTCTTTAGTCTCAGGGGTAAGCCTTTGAATACTTATGGTCTCACCAAAAAGGTTATTTATGAAAATGACGAGTTCAACCTTCTACAAGCTGCGCTAAACATCGAAGAAGACATTGAGAATTTACGTTATAACAAGATAGTGATCGCAACAGATGCTGATGTGGATGGTATGCACATACGCCTTTTGTTGATAACGTTCTTCCTGCAGTTTTTTCCTGAGTTGATAAAAAATGGCCATTTGTTTGTTTTACAGACTCCATTATTCCGTGTGCGTAACAAGCAGAGGACTATTTACTGCTATTCAGAAGAGGAGAAGCAGAAAGCAATAGAAGAGCTTGGTGGAAATGTAGAAATAACACGTTTCAAGGGCCTGGGCGAGATTTCACCTGATGAGTTTAAGGAATTTATAGGACCAAATATGCGTTTGGAGCCCGTAGTTCTGACTAAAGAAGATTCTGTGAACGAGCTTTTGTCGTTTTACATGGGAAAAAATACGCCAAAGCGCCAGCAGTTTATTATTGAAAATCTGCGTGTTGAAGAGGAATACAAACCTGAAATTTAATGGTTTGATTTTTGTTTATGTATTAATCAAATTTTGTTTTTTATGGAGATATAAAATATTTAACTTCAAACGGCCGTTTTTGTTATTGAATTAATATAAATTTTGAGTTCTGTGCGAGCAAAGGTAGTAATTTTCATATTAGTTATAGGTTTAATACCACTGAGTATTAGTGCCCAATACATTCATTTTTCGCAGTTTTATGCTGCTCCATTGGTTCTGGCACCTTCATTCGCAGGTGCCAATGAAGGTGCCAGAACAACGATAAATTATCGTGACCAGTGGACTGGCATTAAAAAAGGTGTTTACATAACAGAGGCTTTTGGTTTTGACATTGCAGCTCGTAAAATTAATAGTGGTTTTGGTCTTTTGGTTGTGCATGACAAGGCTGGTACTGGTAATCTGGGCCGTTTGGATGTAGGAGCTTTGTATTCATGGAATACCCAACTGACAAGGTCAGGCATTTTCTTCAGACCAGGTCTTGAACTGAAGTTCTCGCAGCGGGGTGTGGATTTTGAGAAATTGGTTTTTCCTGATCAGTTGTCGTTTGATGGTATTGCATCACAGACAAGTCAACCGGGCCCTGTTGATAGGACAAAATTTTTTCTGGATGCAACAGTATCGGCTCTTATTTATTCTGACAAATTCTGGATAGGTCTTACTGTGGATCATCTTTTCCGTCCTAATGATGCTTTTTATGATCGTACATACCGTGTGCCATTGAAATACACAAATTTTGGTGGATATAAATTTGGTAATTATTCCAACCGTCGACGTATAGGTGACAAATATATGGTTTCTTACCAGCTTCGTTATCAGGGAGGTAGCTATCAGTTGGACCTAGGCGGTTATTGGGATCATGAACCAATCCTGGTAGGAATATGGCTTAGAGGTTTGCCTTATCTTAATATTACTGGAACATTGAATATGGATGCAATGATATTCTTGGTGGGATATCATATTTTCAATTTTACGATTGGCTATAGTTATGATTTGACTGTAAGTCCTATGTTGATGCGTGCTGGTGGCTCTCATGAGCTGTCTCTGAGTTACACAATGATTACAGAAAAAAGACGTCATCGTCGTAAGGGTGCTATCCCCTGTCCAAAGATGTAATTTGCCATGTCTTGAGGTTAAGGAAAAAAGCGGCTGACCCTATAGGTCAGCCGCTTTTTTATATGCACAATTGGTAGAAAAATTGTAAATTAAATCATAGGAAAAGTCATTGGTTATGGTTGATTTCGAGAAAATTACGCATAAATGTTGGTTTTATTTGGTGTTAATAATATGGTTTAAGTTCTGGCACAGGATAATACACTTTCGTCAGGTAAAAGTCGTAGGTCAGGATAATTTGCGTATTTCTGGTGCTAAAATTATTAGTCCTAATCATCCTAATTCTTTTATAGATGATATTTCTGTGCTAACGACCAATGGACAAAATACAGTAATTGTAGGGCATGCAGGACTTTTTAAGAATAGACTTATAACAAGGTTTTTAATATTTTTTAGGTTATTGCCGGCTTTCCGTCGGGAAGATGGACTGAATAATGTGTGTAAGAATCATGAAAGTTTTGCGCATGCTGTTTATGCTATGGACAGGGGTTTTTCGTTGCTAATCTTTCCAGAAGCAAGACATACTGGACTTAATTCTTTGCTGCCGTTGCGCAAAGGAGCCGTGAGAATAGCTTTTCAGTATGCCCAGAAGCATGGATTTAAAGAACCTGTTTATCTTGTGCCAACTATGCTTTATTACACAGATTTTTTTAGACCCAGAGCACGTATCCTGATAAAATATGGTAAGCCAATTAATGTGCTTGATTACATTGAGTTATATCAGAAAATGCCTTCCCGTGCTATTGCTTTGGTACGCGATGAGCTAGAGTCAAGGCTTAGAGCACAAGTTGTTGATATTGATAGAGGACCTGATTACCAGGCAGTCAATTTTGCTAGAAATCTGCTGGATGGCAAGGTATCGGAAATTTTGGGTAAACCTCTGAAAGATGTAGAGAATAAATATGAGGTGGATAAATACATAGTCTCTCAGATGAACAGGCTTAATGAAGCTTTGCCTGGTCAATACCAGTCCCTTGTAAGGAAGATCGAAAGTTATCGTATAAAGCTCCAGCATTCCCGTGTCCCTGATGAGTTGGTCGAAAAGGATGTAGGATTCTGGCGATTGACAGCGAGAACACTAGGAGGCTTTATTATCTTACCTCTTTATTTGGTTTTGTTGGTTAATTTTTCGCTTCCTTATCTTTTGTCTGGATTTATAGCAGCTTTTTTCCCTGATAACCAAGATAAAGCTTCTGTAAGATTTGTAGCTCCCATGGTTTTTGTGCCTTTGTGGGTTGTTTATGAGGTTTATTTTTTCTGGAAAAAGGTTAATGTATTGATTATTAAAGTTTTGTATATTATTTTCTGGCCTATATTGTATGCAGTATTTTTAGATTCAGGGGCATGGCTTGGGCAGACATATAGATTATGGAAAGTTTATCTTCATGGTGAGAGATTCAAATTGTTAAAAATTTTAAGGAATCAAATAATACAGCAGTTTTCGCAACTATTGCACAGGGAGAGTGAGGAAAAAATATTTGTAGATTGTTGAAATTTAAATAGTTTTGTCTGAAACTGCAATTTTTTGCTTATGTACGAAGCCTTGTCCAGTCTTGATTCGGTTCATTTAAACTTTTCTCCTGGTTCCCTGTTTATTCTCAACATTACCCTGGCTATAATAATGGTTGGTGTTGCACTGGGGATCAAGTTAAAGGGGTTTAAGGATTTATTGCTACATCCCAAGCCATTTATCGTTGGTGTGATTTCTCAATTTATTCTCCTGCCTGCATTCACCTTTTTATTGGTAATTACTCTGAAGTTACCAGAGAGTGTGGCATTGGGTATGATCCTGGTAGCTTCTTGCCCAGGGGGAAATATCAGTAATTTTATGAGTTCCCTGGCAAAAGGTAATGTAGAGTTGTCGGTCAGTCTGACAATGTTCTCCACCCTGGCAGCAGTGTTGTTTACGCCTTTTAATTTTGCTTTGTGGGGTGGTTTGTTCCTGAAATTTGCTGCCAGGCATTATGGTGAATTAGCTCCTATTACCATTAATTTCTGGGAGATGTTCAAGGCTGTGGTAATAATTTTGTTAATACCATTGACAATAGGTCTATTTATCTCCCACAAGTGGCCGAATGCTGCTAAGAAAGCAGGACCGTATGTGCGGATTATATCTATTTTTATTTTCCTGGCAATGGTTGTGATAATGATTTTGAACAACTGGGAGTTTGTGGTTAATTATGTACAGGTGGTCTTTTTGCTGGTTTTATTGCACAATGCCCTTGCCCTGGTCACAGGATATTATTGGAGTAAGCTTAATAAATTGCCACATCATGATGCCAAAACTATCTCCATTGAGACAGGTATTCAGAATTCTGGCCTGGCTTTAGTACTCATTTTTAATCCAAAGCTGTTTAACGGTCTAGGTGGTATGGCAGCTATTGCTGCATGGTGGGGTGTATGGCATATTATTTCAGGGCTGACAATGGGATTTATCTGGGGCTATATTCACAAATCAAAACGAGTGAAAAATGTTGAATTACAAGAAAGTACTGCACAATAATCCTTTTTACCGACTGGGGAGAATTTTTCTGACTGATTTCTGGTTTAATCAAATTTTTTTCCGCAAGGTTGTGGTCAAAGGCCGTGAGAATATACCTAGGAACAAGCCTGTGCTTATTGCTCCAGTGCATCGTAATGCAATGATTGACGATATGGCTGTGCTGACCACTAGAAATGATAATCCGGTGTTTCTGGCACGGGCCGATATTTTTAAGAAGAAACTTCTGGCTAAGATGTTTATTTTTTTCCGCATGGTTCCGGTTTTTCGTATTAGGGATGGTAAGGAAAGCCTGGCTAATAACGAGATGACCTTTGATGTTGGTGCACATGTGCTTGAGACTGACAATGTGTTGATAATTTTCCCAGAGGCGGCTCACACTGATCGTAACCAGATGCTCCCGGTCAAGAAGGGGGCAATACGTATTGCTTTTCTGGCAGCGGAGAGAATGAATTTTGAGCGGGATATTTATCTGATACCCACAGGCTTGTATTATGATAATATTTACCACTATCGCCACAAAGCGCTGGTAATTTACGGGAAGCCTATAAATATCCTGGATTACAAAGACTTGTATCTGGAGAACAAGCAAAAGGCAATGCTAAAGGTCAGGCAAGACCTGACCCGGGCTCTGACTGATTTGTCAATTAATATTTCGAGTAATGAGTATTATGACCAGATCAATGAGTCCCGAGAGATTTTTGATTCGTATGTGGCTAAGCAGATGGGAAGAGACCTTAGATACTTTGACCAGAAATTTGAGGTTGACAAAAAAATTGTGCAGGTGCTGGAGAATGCTCTGAAAAAAGATCCTGAGAGATTTGACAGATTCGCCAAACGTATAGATGAGTATGTGGGGAGATTGAAGCAGAATAAACTAAAGGATTACCTTTTTGAGCGGCCATTTTCCTGGCCCGGGCTAATTGCATCAAGTATTTTGGCTGTGGTTTTTTTGCCATTGTATTTATTGCTGTGGCTAAATTTTGCTATACCTGTCTGTATGCCTGAAATTCTGGTGAAAAAGTTTAATGAGACTATTTTTTATGCTTCGGTCAGATATGGGGCTTCGTTGGTTTTTACGTTGCTCTGGGCAATAATCTGGGGAATAGTTTTAGGTGTGATTGTTAAATGGTGGGTTGGTGTTTTGTTCTTCCTTTCGCAACCATTGTTGCTGGTTGTGTGGTTGGAATACACAAAATTGATTAAGAAAATCCGGGGAAATTTGAGATTCAGGTTTAATAAGAAAAAGTATACTGGTTTACAGGTTTTTAGAGAGGAATTGATAAGTGAATTTGCTCAATTTTATGTTAAATAAATTGCAATTAATCAATTTTTTTTGATAATTTGTTTTAGTTTTGCTGCGAAATCAAAAATAAATAATTATGAGAAAAATTTCTCTTATCATACTCACAGCGGTTCTGGTTTTTGTGCTGGGCCTCACATCATGTAAAAAAAAGGTAGTGCAGCCTACATTGCCGCCAAGCCAGACCATGGAGCTGAATAATAGTGAATTCCAGGGGAGTGGTCAGAAGGGAGAACTTTTATTATCAAACTGGACTTATGCTGCTATTACAGTTGGGGTCTGGTCAACAATTGTAAAAGTGACATTTGCTTTGCCTGTTATTGCCTATGAACATGCTCTGGAGCAGACTCCACAGAGAGTGGATAACAGCACATGGCTATGGCAGTATGATGTGCCTTTTGCAGGTGTTAATCATCATGTTAAATTATATGGCTCTGTTGACCCAAATGAAGATATGGTTAGCTGGGAGATGTATGTAGATGATTTCAACTGGTTTGTGGGTGAGAATAATATTGCTGCTACAGAAGGGTACTGGATTTTTTATTCACCAGAAGATCAAAAAGAAAAACTCAGAGTTGAATGGACTTATAATTATTCAGATAGCACAGGTACAGTTAAGTACATAATTATTGACCAGGATGCAGATAATTACAATTCTTATCTTTATTACGGTAATAATTTGACAGGGTTATATAATTGTTTCTTTGATATCGTTAACACAGCAGATACAACTTCTGTTGAGATTCAATGGCATAATCAGACAAAAATTGGACGTATCAAGTCAGAGAAGATCTTTGGCGATGTGGAGTGGCATTGCTGGGATGAGAATCATCATGATTGTGATTGTCCTTCTTCTAAGTAGGTTGTTATTGTTAAATATCAGAAAAATAGGACTATCCTTGCGGATAGTCCTATTTTTTTATTTAAAAAACTTAAATCCTGTCTTGTTATCAAGAATAAAAGATTTAAATTTGCGGCTCATGTCTAAAAAATAAGAAGATTATGAGCAAAACAGTGGCAGTAGCGGCGGGTGGAGCTGTGGGAGCAATGATGCGTTATTTTGTAGGTCTGATTTCCACCCGCCTATTTGGTTCGGATTATCCATGGGGAACAGTTATTGTAAACCTTGTTGGCGCTTTCTTAATAGGTTTTCTGTGGGGCGTCTTTGAACAGGTGAATATTTCTGTTAATTTTAAAAATTTTGTTTTAGTAGGTATTATAGGTTCATTTACGACCTTTTCCACTCTTAGTTTAGATGCTTTCTCTCTTTTCCGTGGCGGTAATACACAATTGGCTTTTTACCACATCGTCCTAACGAATGCTCTGGGATTTATTCTGGTTGCCGCAGGGTATTTATTAGCCCAGAGAACAATAAAATTTGCTTCTATATAAAAAGAGGCTACCTATGGGCAGCCTCTTTTTATATTTTAGTGCCCACCTTTTTAAAGAATTTTTTTTTTTGTTAGTCAAATTTTTGATTTGGTTCATAATATTGGACCAAACCTTTTATATGGTAATTCGTTTAATATACAGATGTTTTTTATAAAAACTATGAATAGAAAAAATCGACAAATATGAAAGTCAAAGAATTCTTAGTTACTATTGTTTTTATTTTAGCTGTTTTTGTAAATGGTTTTACGCAAATAGCACCGGCTGGCATAGGAGGTACAAGTGATAGTCCGAAACTTCTTTTCTGGCTTGTGGCAGACTCAATTTCCGGTCTTAATGATGGAGACCAGGTGTCGGCTTGGAATGATATATCTGGTAGCGGTATAGATTTTAGCGCATCTTCGGGTTCAGGAACAGTATTACCTACTTTTCAGAGCAGTGGTATAAATTCCCACAGCGTTGTTAGATTCAGCACTAATAGCAATTCTGTAACTAGTACACTGGTTCATAAGAATTTCAATAATTTCCCACAGGATAAAATAAGCGTTTTCGTTGTGATGAATACCTCGGATGGCAATAGTGGTGTGCTATCTTATGCAAATGCATCCAATGATAATGCCTTTTTACTTTTCTCTCCCGAAAATCTCAATGTATTTGTAAACAATTATAATAAAACATCATCTCTTGATTTTAGAAATAGTCCAAAAATACTTTTTACACAGTGGAGAAATTCAGATGGATCACTTATAGTTGAAAGAGATGGAGGTAATTCATATAATACTACTTTACGTCCAGGTGATGTGATTACTCAAAATGGTTGTCTTGCAATAGGTAGCGAACAGGATGCTGTGGACGATGGTTATGAAGCAGGCCAGGCTCTGGATGGTGACATAGCAGAGGTGATTATATATGCGGATTATCTCAATACAGTTCAAAAGACTATAATTGACAATTATTTGAGCATCAAATATGGTATCAGTATCCAGGATGATAAATATACGGGTAATGATGCTGCTTATGTGAATGATCTCAGAGGTATTGGTCAAGAAGCCGATGGATATATACAGACAGCTAATTCTGCTGGTTTTATAGTTGATGCCG
>JALVRO010000269.1 GCA_027031265.1 Bacteroidales bacterium
GGCCTGGTGTGTGTGATAATCCTTAGATTATCACTGCCTGTGACAAAAGCAGTGTCGCGTACTATTGAGGTGTCTGTGACATGGAAGAGGTAAACGCTGTAAAAAGCGATACTATCGTTAATCTGCGTAGTATCTGGAGGTACAGACCATACAATTTTTATAGTATCACGTAGTCTGAAGGCGTCTATCCATGGGGCGGGTGGTGGGGTGGTGTCGCAGTGGGGGGAGCGTGGGAATAGTGCCCAGGTTGGGAAAAAGGTACGTAGCGTGTCGTTGTAATGATAAGGGTTGTGCTCAATAGTACGGGAGCGGTATAGAAAGATTCCCTTGACCTGTGGCCTGTTTATGGTCATTTTTAACTGCCGGCTAAGCTCCTGTGGTGGGAACTGTGCCTTGAGATAGTCTGTAGTGTCTATTCCCAGCAGGTTAAGGCCCACAAAGAGAAGCGAGTTTTTTATGTTCTTTGACCACCAGTCCAGTAGTGTGATAAAGTCTGCATATCTGTGGTCAATGGGGAAATAGAGCTGTGGTGCGATGTAGTCAACCAGTCCCAGGCTATCCCATTGTAGAATATCGGCATAAAGCCAGTCGTAAGCCGCCAGGCCACGCGTGGCAGAGCCGCGCGAGTCATGAGACCGGTTACGCCACACGGCATTGGGTGATATACCAAAAATTACATAAGGTTTGATTGCTTTGACCGTGTCATGCACTGCCTTAATAAATTCAGTGATATTGTGCCTGCGCCAATCCTTAATTGAGTTGAACCCCTGGCCATAGCGCCGGAACGTGGAATAATCAGGGATGGGAATGATATGGCTATTTTCGTCACGCTCAGGGTAAGGGTAAAAATAATCGTCAAAGTGTACTCCATCAATATCGTAACGACGCACAATATCGGCTATTATCCGCACAATATATTCCCGGACTTCTGGTATACCAGGATTAAAATAGCGGTGAAGTCCGTAGTCAAAGAACCACCTGGGACGTGTGTGGCTAATATGGTTGGGCAGGACATCGGCATATTGTATAGTGGCTATGGCCCGGAAAGGATTTATCCATGCGTGGAATTGTATATGCCGTTTGTGTGCTTCGGTGATGAAGAACTGCAGAGGGTCGAAATAAGGCTCAGGAGCTCGTCCCTGTTTACCTGTGAGCCATTCGCTCCATGGCTCGTACTGTGAGAGGAAAAAAGCATCTGCTGCAGGTCTGACCTGGAAAATAATTGTGTTGATGTTCAGAGCTTGAAGGCTATCGAGTAGCCGTATATATTCTGCTTTTAGTTCATGGACAGAGAGATTGCGTGCTGATGGATAATCAAGCATTTTAACTGTGGAGACCCACACAGCACGCATCTGACGCTGAAGGCCAATGTCATACTGGGCAAAGAGTGTGGTAAAGACAAAAACAAAGGCAAAAATCCATATTAGCCGCTTCATGTGTCTGTATAGCGATTTCTTATAGCATGTTTACATAAGAGTCTCGAATTTTCGCAATTTGTTTGCATATACGCTGGAAATCTTTCTGGTCAACGAGTATATTACCTTCGTCGTCTATGTCGGTATTTGCTTCCTGGAATATTTTGTCCAGGTCAAAGATGTCTTTTGATATCTCGCTCAGCAGCTTGTTATTATGGTAATAGTTGAGGAAATCCACGAGTAATGCCAGTGTGAGTTGTTGTTCCATTATTGAGCTAACGATCTTGACGTTTGCCGAGGCATTGCAATGGGCAAGCTGTGTGGCCAGGTACATTCCTTCGACCCATCCTCCGATAAGTATTAATGCTCCGATATCGTCACGTCTGTCTTCCTGAAGGCGTGCATCAGAGCGCATGTAAGCCTCTGATATTATTTCTGTTACTTCGTCTTTGTTTGTGACATTATTCTCGATTTTGTCTATTTCTTCCTGTGTGAAGTAATCGAGGATACCAAGATTTTCGGCCAGTTTTCGTGCTGCTGTCATCAAGTTAACAGCGAATTGTTTCTGGTCAAAGATTGTAGCATAGCTAATATCAGCCGAATAAATGCCCAGGTTAAGGGCACGTGCTAGATCTGTTGCATATTTATTGACCTTGTCAGAACGGTTTGGAAGAGTGGCATCAAAGTTAATGCCTTTTTGGTCAAGAATTATTGAGCTAACTTCCTGTGGGGAAGGTAATGAGTAAACTATCTGCCTTGCCTCGCTGAATTTCTCGTCTGTTATAAGAACTGATGTGTCTTTGACTGTCTGCGTTACCTGTTGTTGCTGCTGTTGTTGTTTGTTTGATTTTTTGCACGAGAAGACAGAAATTGCAAGAATGATGAGCAAAAGAGTGCTTAATCTGTATTTCATTGTATTGTATTTTAAAGACTAAAGCAAATTTAGTTTTTTTTAGAAATAGAACAAACTTTTTGTTTTTTAACTTAAAAACTTCAATTTTGTATGACCTTATTTTAATTATCAAATATTGTGCATTATGAAAAAGCCTGAGAAAAAACTTTCTAATGAAGAGGAAGGCTTGAACTTTATCGAAGAAATTGTCCGTCAGGATCTCGAACAAGGTAAGAATGGAGGCAGGATACACACACGATTCCCCCCAGAACCCAATGGATACCTGCATATAGGACATGCCAAGGCAATACTGCTGAGCTACAGTATTGCGCGCAAATACGGAGGAAAATTTAACCTTCGATTTGACGATACAAACCCAGAGACAGAGGACTTTAAATATGTTGAAGCTATTAAGAAAGATCTAAAATGGCTGGGCATAGAATGGGACGGAGAATATTATGCTTCTGATTATTTCGAACAATTATACCAGTGGGCCGAAGAGCTAATAAAACGTGGCTATGCTTATGTTTGCGAGCTCTCACCAGAGGAAGTGTCCAGGCTCAGAGGCACTCCAAAGATACCAGCACAAAGTCCTTATCGTGACCGTCCCATAGAGGAGAGCCTGGATCTGTTCCGTCGTATGCGTGCTGGCGAGTTCCCTGATAATGCTATGACTCTGAGGGCCAAGATAGACCTGGCCTCGCCTAATATGCACATGCGCGACCCTGTCATGTACCGTATAAAGCACAAGACCCATTACCGCACAGGCGACCAGTGGCCTATTTACCCTACTTATGACTGGACACATGGCCAGAGCGACTATATAGAAGGCATCACACATTCGCTGTGCACACTGGAGTTCGAAGTACACCGTCCTCTCTACGACTGGTTTATTGACCGTATCAAGGAGATAGACAAGGAAAAACCTGCAGATTACCGTCCCCGCCAGATTGAATTTGCCCGTCTGAACCTGAATTATACTGTGATGAGCAAGCGCAAGCTCTTGCGCCTTGTCCAGGAAGGCTATGTTAGTGGATGGGATGACCCACGTATGCCAACACTGGCTGGTCTGCGACGCCGTGGTTTTACACCAGAGGCTATACGCCTGTTTATCGAAAAAGTGGGCTATGCCAAGAGGGAAAATATTATTGATATGAGCTTGCTGGAATGGGCTGCACGCGAGGACCTTAACAAGAAAGCACAGCGTGTGATGGGCGTCATTGATCCCCTCAAAGTCGTTATAACAAATTATCCCGAAGGCCTGACAGAATACATGGACGCTGTTAATAACCCAGAGGACCCATCAGCAGGTACACGTAAGTTGCCTTTTAGCCGTGAGATATACATTGCCCGTAATGATTTCATGGAAGAGCCACCGAAAAAATTCTACCGTCTCTCTCCTGGCCGTGAGGTGCGCTTGCGTTATGCTTATTGGATTAAGTGCACAGATGTCATCAAGGACGAAGAGGGTAATATTGTAGAGATACAGGCCACTTATGACCCTGAGACACGTGGAGGTAATAACCCTTCAGATGGCCGTAAGGTGAAAGCAACCCTGCACTGGGTCTCAGCAGCACATGCCATAGAGGCAGAGGTACGTTTGTATGACCGTTTGTTCCTCAAGCCAGACCCTGATGATGTGCCAGAGGGTCAGGATTTTACTGCAAATATTAACCCTAATTCCCTTGTGGTTAAGAAGGCTTATGTCGAACCATTCCTCAAGGAAGCCATGCCTGGTCAGCATTTCCAGTTTGAGCGTGTGGGGTATTTCTGCGTTGATCCGGATAGCACAGAAGACTATCTGGTCTTCAACCGCACAGTGACGCTCAAGGACGAATGGGCCAGGATCGCCAGGCAGATGAAAAAATAAACATTGATTGACATATATTTTGCGAAGTGATACGGCATGTAGCCAGAGGCTACATGCCGTATTTATGTAGTTGTTGAAAAAAATATTTTTTTCAAAGGAGATTCAAGATTTATTGTTTTTAAGGATATTTTTAAAAAGAATAAAAGATATCTTAATTTTATATCGGCCACTAGGCCATATTAAAAACTCTAAAATCTAAAGTTATGAGGCGATTAGTTTTGCTCTTGATGACCCTGCTATTTTATGAAGCGGCAGTGCAGGGTCAGACATGGTTCTCCCAGAGCCGCTGGGATGTGGGACTGGTGTATAATAATTACAGCTTCAATGCCGTGGCCAAGTACAATGCCCGCAAAGGAGCATGGAGAGCATTTGCCAGTTATAGGCCAGTGGATTTTTTTGGTTTCTCTGGGGAGCAACTGGTAAATTACTTTGCTATTTCTCTGGGATATGAAAAATATTTGGCAAGAGATGGCAAATTTTCATCCTATTTTGGCATTGATGTCGGCATGATGAGGAAAGATTATTCCTCGAGAATATCCCAGCCTATGCCTTTTTTGAAAGGCTTTGTTGGTGCAAGTATTAATGTTGGCCGGCTGGACTTATTTTTTGAAACACACATGTTTTTGAATTTTTATAAAGGCGCAGAATCTCTATTCTATACAAGGTTTTACGATTATGCTTTGGGCTTGAGTAGTCAAAATGAGTACAATTTTGGTGTGCTTTATAGAATAGGGAATGAGATTAATTTTAAGAAATTGCCATATATTCATTACTGGGAGATAAGAAAATACTTTGATTTGAGAGGGTATGAGGCTTTTATACCAACGTTTATGTTTGTTTGGCATAATTCTGAAAAAGGTGCTCTGAGGTTTAATTTTTATACAAATGATTTATATGTTTTAAAAAATCTGGAAGAGGATAATGGAAGAAATTCGGTTTATTTGAAGAATAATTTTAAAGCAGGATACGAATATAGCTTATTTAGCCCTTCTATTTCTATTAAGCGATATAAGTTTAAGTTTAATTTGTATGCAGGAACAAGCCTTGGCTTAAATACTTATGTTCAGAGGATTACTCACGATAAAGCATCTTTTGATAATGAGACGGTATATGATGTGGAGGACTTATCTGGGAAGTTTATTTTCTCATCTGATTTTTTTTGTGGTCTGAAGCTGGCATTGACAGACAGGTTAGCCATTGGATATGAATTAGAATACCTGTATCCTATATATGGTTTTTATGGATTTAGGATTGCCAGTAAGGGAACAGTCTTGCGGAGTAAGTACCATAAAGTAATTGATTCAAAAAAGTTTATATCATATCTTTATATTTCTATTAAATTATAATAAACCTTAAAACTTATTAGCCATGAAAACAAAAGTTAAGTTTTTAGTGATTTTATTCTCTCTCTCTCTCTCTCTCTTACAGGGTATGCACAAGGTTATTGTGAATTTACGTTATTAGATAGTATTGATGGACAAGATTATTATCAATCTGATGATAAAATTATTCTGGAAAATAAATATTATGGTGTAGAAATATATTTTCATAGTGAATTTAGTCAATATGTAGTTGCTAAAATTAAGTATATTAATGGCAGCGAACAAGTCCTTCAGGATGTTGACACAATCATTCTTGCTAGCAGTAGTACAGTCACAATCAAAAATATCAACCTATATGAGGAAGGAGGCACAGATAATTGTGGTTGGTTGCAAATAAAAGTTTATAGTGATGAAGATTACCAAAATTTATTAGATGAGACTTCTTACCCGATTTGGAACTTAATAGGTGCACAGATAGAAATTAATGGACCTGATACTGTGCTTTATACCGCAGATACTTTAACTTATAGAGCTAAATTTTTAGATAACTCTCTACAAAATGCTTATGAAGGGTTTGCAAAATATCACTGGACCCTTCCTAGAGGATGGAGAATTGATGGAAATGACAAAAGTAGTGAGATTAAGGTTATTCCTGATTCTATCCACGGAGGGAAAATAGAGTGTTATGCCTATTTAGATACTTCTTATTATAATTATTCACAATATTCGGAGTCAGACAAGGCCCAAAAATCCATAACACGTGATTTTGGGACGATCAATATATCAGGTCCTACTAGTGTAATACTAGGGGATACTGATCTCAAAACTTATTCAGTACAAGGTGTTTCCTTTTATGATTATACCTGGACAGTAGGGTCTGATATGACAATAACGTCGGTCAACAGGAATTCATCGAATGTTAGCTTCCATTGCAATGGTGGCCAGGTCAGATGTACTATCCGGCATAAATATGTGAATGACCAGACACAGGTTAGCAAAACAGTCAGTATAACAAAACCAAGGCCTGCAATAATAGGAGATAATGTTGTATGCAGTAACAAGACCTTCCAACTGTCTTCTACACCAAGGAATCTAACCCATACAAACTGGCTAGCAAGTAGTAATGTGAGTATAAATAGCTCAACTAATACATCTGCCAGTATACACATTAATCAATCAGGAGATTCATGGATAAAGGCTAATATCCGTATTCTAGACTGTCCATCCTATGACCTGGACCAGAGATATTTCTGGGCAGGAGCACCACTACGTCCAGATGCGCAGCCTGCTTATGCAACTATATACCAATCTCAGCTATTAACGCTAAGAGTTTCCACGCCACCTAAAGGTTATCCTGATACGTATTACTGGAATGTTACGGGAGCTATACAGATAGTAACTTCTCCAACTGGGAGCCAGACTACTGTTGAAGGACAAAGTGTTGGTTATGGCTACTATACAGTAACTGCACACAATAAGTGTGGAAATAGCCCTGTAGTTCATGGTACTGTGAAGGTAGAGAGAAATGTTATTATACATCCTAATCCAACACCCAAAGATGTTTACGTGGAGATTAAACCTTCTGAAAAGTTAAAATCCTCAAAATTTGATCCAGGTGATGAGGTCCATGTAGAAATTTATGATATAAATAGTGGTACTCTTTTGCAAAAAATGACTTTCTATTCAAATGAATTTAAAGTTCCTATGTCATCTTATCCTGCAGGAATTTATCTGTTAAAGGTGAAGAAGGACGGACATGAGTACTCTACTAAGGTTATTAAACAATAATAAATCAGTGTTTTAGTTAAATTTCCAGGCTGCCCGCAGGGCAGCCTGGTGTTTATTTCTGTCTTTTCATCAGGTAATCGGCAAAGTCTGAGAAAACCCTTCGCCAGTGGCCGCCCAGGTCTGCTATGTCCATCAGGGCTTGCTTGGCACGGGAATAAATCTCTGTGATTTTGCGTTCAGTAAGCTCCTTGATACCCAGACGGTTGTATATGTCTGAGACGATCTGTATTTTGCCCTCCATGTCAGTTGTCTCAGTAGTATAAAGAGAGAGAAGGGTGTCGCGTGTGGAAGCATCGGCAAGCTCAAGGGCTTTAATGAGTAAGTATGTTTTCTTGTTCGTGGCAATATCATTACCTATTTTTTTACCAAAGACATCCTGGTCTGCGTATAGGTCCAGATAATCGTCCTGTATCTGAAAAGCCAGTCCTAGAAGGCGGCCAAAGTTGTAAATAAGTTTTTGGTCGTCCTTTTTAGCGTGGGCCACGAAGGCTCCCATCCTGAGCGCAGTACCTAGCAGCACAGCGGTTTTTAGCTCAATCATTGTCAGGTATTCCTTTTCGGTGATGTCTGTGCGGGATTCAAATTCCATATCGAGCTGTTGACCCTCTGACACGCGTAGCCCAACCCATGTAAGCAAGTCCAGCGCCCCGGGAATAAGGTCTTGCTCCAGTAGGTAGAGATGGCGGAAGGCAAGCAGGAGCATAGCATCGCCTGTAAGCACAGCCTGGTTGGTGTTCCATTTTTTATAAACAGTCTGTCTGCTACGGCGTATGGGTGAGCGGTCCATTACATCGTCATGTACGAGAGTAAAATTGTGAAAAGTCTCAATGGCCAGGGCAGCAGGCAAAGCCTGGTGAGAGTCTGTACCAAAAGCCTCGGCAGCCATAAGCACCAGGATAGGACGGATTTTCTTTCCACCTTCGAGAGCATAATGTGCTGGTTCATATAGACTCTTTACCTCAGGAGTGTAAGCTGGGTATGATTGAAGGTTGTCTAATACGAGTTGCTGGTATTTCTTTAGTATTTCCATGGTTTTATAGGTTTAGGTAATGTCCGTATTTTTTCAGCCATTGGCGGGCTTGTTTGTGCTCGGGAAAGACAGCTTCTACAAGCCGCCAAAAAGAAGGAGAATGATTCATGTGACGCAGATGTGCCAGTTCGTGTACAATAACATAATCAATGATCCATTGTGGGGCCATAATTAGACGCCAGACAATGTTTATATTGCCATTGGATGAGCACGAACCCCAGCGTGTACGTGCATTGGACAGTTTTAGCTGGTTGAAATATACCCCCAGAAGAGGCGCATATATTCGTGCTCGTGCAAAGAAGTTTTCTGATGCCTGGCGGCGGTACCATTTTTCGAAAATCTCACGTGCCCGGGACTGATAATTTTTGTTCAGAAGAAAGTATTTATCCTTGAGGGTCAGGGCAGATTTGCTTTTGTCTGTTAATTTTAGTTCGTATAATTGCCCCAGATACAGGAATTTTTCACCTTGGGCAAACTTACGTTGTGTCCATTTGAGACGTTCTCTGGCGCGCGTGAGCCGGCCTTTAATCCATTTGATGTGTTGGACAAGGACTTGCTCAATATCGCGGTCAGAAACATGCCGTGGAGCTTTGATTATAATAGTGGCATTGTCTGTCACCTGAATGGAAACAGTACGCCTGTCCTGGCGGATTATTTTTTCTATAGGCAATTGTTCAGAAATTGGCATTAATCCGAAAAAGAGTTATTTTTATTTGCGTGTTTATAAATATCTTTAGCAAAGATAATATAACAATGAGCGAAAAATCAAAAAAAATAAAAATTGCCTGGGTTTTGATTATTGCAGGTTTAGTTCTGATAAATATACTGGGATTTTATTTTTACCGTCGTGTGGATCTGACCGAAGACAAGCGTTTTACACTGTCGCCATATACCCGTCAGGTGCTGGATAAGCTCGATGGACATATTAAGATTGTTATTTATCTGGAGGGTAAGAACTTGCCTATTGAGTTTAAGCGTTTTCGTCTGTCTGTGCGGGAATTATTAGACGAACTGCGTTTGTATAAGGGTAAAAGTCTGGAATATGAATTTGTTAGTCCTACAGATGAGACTATGAGTGAGAAGCAGCGGGAGCAGCTGTATCAGGACCTGGGACATCTGGGATTGATGCCTTTGCAATATGAGGAGATGAGTCGCGGCGAGGCAAAAAAGATTTTGATTTTTCCAGATGCCAGGATTGTTTATACATACCAGCAGGGTGATTCTCTCGTCACAAAGGAGACAGGTGTTGTTTTGTTGAATAAAGACCCGAATTTTGAGCCGACAAGCCAGGAAAATATTAATAATTCTATCCAATCGCTTGAGTATAAGTTTGTTAATGAGTTTGTCAAGCTTCTGCCACAGAAAACCAAGACCGTGGCGTTTATAGAGGGTCATGGCGAGCTACCGGAGATTTTCGTTGTGGACTTTGAGCGTGCCCTGGCTAATTATTATAATGTGCAGCGGGGAAGGATAGGTGGTAAATACGGAATCCTGGACGATTTTGATGCAGTGATTATCGCCAAGCCGACAAAGAAATTTTCCAAGTCAGACAAGTTTGTGCTTGACCAGTATATGATGAAAGGCGGCAAGATACTGTGGCTCGTGGATGGTGTGAATGTGGACATGGATAGCATTCTGGTTTATGACAAAGCTTATGCTTTTCCAGCATTTACTGAGGAGCTGGGTATTGAGGATATGTTGTTCAGATATGGCGTGAGAATAAATAGTGATTTGCTACAGGACCTGTACTGCTCACAGATAAAGCTTGTTGCACAGGGACCTAATGGCCAGGAACAATACCAGTCGTTCCGGTGGCTGTATTTCCCAATCCTTGTGTCTCATAATAATCATGTGATTAACAAGTATATAG
>JALVRO010000270.1 GCA_027031265.1 Bacteroidales bacterium
CCAGGAGTTATAATCCTACACTGGCAGTGATTAAGCGAGGCAAGGTCAGCTTTGCCAAGGTTTATAATCCCAATGCTTTGGATAGCATGCAGCTACGTATGCTCACTTTCCTGGGAGCAGAGTTTTAAAAAGACAACCAGGGCGACCGTGAGGCCGCCCTCGGTTGTGATTAAGCATTTATTCCTCGTATCTGTGCACCCAGCTCATTAATGAAGGCATCAATTAAACGTTTCATTACCTTGTCCACCTGCTTGTCTGTCAGTGTCTTGTTCTCATCCAGGAATGTGAAACTTACTGCATAAGATTTCTTGCCCTCTGGAATGTTCTTGCCTTTGTAAACATCAAAGATATTAACCTCCTTTAGCAGTTTACGTTCTGTTTTGTGTGCCAGGTCAACGATTTGTTTATACCGTACATTGTCATCAAGCAACAGAGCCAGGTCGCGGCGGACAGATGGATATTTTGCCGGTGGCTCGTAACGGATGTGTTTTTTGCTATTGTCCAGAAGGACCTGCCAGTCAAATTCGGCGAAGAAGACTTCTTGCTCTATCTCAAACAGACGCAGGAGCTTGTTTGCTACAGAGCCGAAATAAACAAGTGTCCGGCCGCCCATCCTGTATTCCAGTCCATAGTTAAGAAGCTCATTATCAGTCTCAATGACCTCTATTCCTTCGCGGTCAATATTAAAACGTTTCAGAATATTGTCAACATAGGTTTTGAGCAAGAAGAAATCAGATTTGCGCTCAGGCGTTATCCAGTTTGGCTTCTCACGGTTGCCGGTGAGCCACAGAGCTAGGCGCATCTGTTCATTATATTTCTGCTTAAACTCTTGGGCATCTTTGTTGAAGAAATAAACATTACCCAGCTCGTAGAAGCGCAGATCTGTGTTCTTGTAATTAATATTTCGCTTGATAGAGTCCAGGCCACCAAAGAGCAAGGTCTGACGCATGACAGCCACATCTGAGCTCAGAGGGTTGAGCAGGCGTACCAGACGCTCTGCAGGGTATTGTTTGAGATCCTTGTAATATTCTTCGTTTTCCAAAGAGGTGTGCATCACTTCGTTAAAGCCAATGGATGATAGATAGTCGCTAAGTATATTGATTGGCTGCTCTGGATCTGGCTCGCGTTTCTGATGAACAGACTTAATAACAGGTGGCAGGGGAACGTTGTTAAAGCCATAAATACGTATAATTTCCTCGACCACATCTGCAGGACGTCGTACATCCCAGCGGTATGTTGGTACATGTATGTCCAGTATGCCACCTTTGTCTTTTACGATTTCAATCTCCAGGTTGCCAAGTATTTCCTTAATACGTTTTTTCCCCAGCTCAATGCCCAGTAGCTTGTCCACATAGCTAAGCTTGAGCTCCACGGCAAATGGTTCAATACGCTCAGGATAAACGTCCACAATGTCCGAAGAAATTTGTCCTCCACCATATTCTTTGACGAGAAGTGCTGCACGTTTGAGAGCCCACAGTGTGCTGTTGGGATCTACTCCTCGCTCAAAACGGTATGAAGAGTCAGAGCTAATGCCATGACGTTTGGATGATTTGCGTATCCATGTGGGGTTGAAGAAAGCGCTTTCTAAGAACACATCCTGTGTCTCATCGGTCACTCCTGAGTTCAGGCCACCTATTACGCCTGCCAGAACGAGTGGACGGCCATTGCCATCGCATATCATAAGGTCTTTTTCTGTCAGGGTCAGTTCCTCCTCGTGTAGTGTGATGAATTTCGTTCCTGGTTCTACGGTCTTGACGCGGATTTTACCACCTTTGATAGTGTCTGCATCAAAACCATGGAGAGGATGACCTATCTCGTGAAGCACGTAGTTTGTTATGTCAACGATATTGTTAATAGGGTTCTGTCCGATGGCTTTGAGCCTGTCCTGCATCCATTTAGGCGAAGGCTGTATCTTGACGCCAGTTATTGTCACGCCAGCATAACGGGGACAAGCTTCGGTGTTCTCTATCTCAACGTCAATTTTGCGGCCGTCTGTGTCTTTCTTGAAATTTTCCACAGAAGGCAGGCGTAATTCAATGTCCATGTCAGGGTTGTGGGTCCTGAGATATGCATAAAGGTCTCGTGCCACTCCGAAATGGGAAAAAGCATCAGTACGGTTGGGCGTCAGGTCTATTTCAAAGACCCAGTCCTCGTATATGTCAAAGTATTTTTTAGCCTCATCACCAACCTGTGCATCATCTGGAAGCACAATAATACCCTCATGATCTGGGCCGAGTCCAATCTCATCTTCGGCCACAATCATTCCTTCGGATTTTACCCCGCGAATCTTGGCTTTCTTGAGCTTGAAAGGCTCGCCCTGGTATGGATAAAGCGTTGTTCCTGCAAGCGCAACAACTACTTTCTGTCCCTCAGCAACATTCGGAGCACCGCAGACAATAGGCACCATTTTGTTGCCCAGATCAACCTCTGTGTATGAGAGATGGTCTGTATCTGGAATCTTCTCGCACTTGAGCACCTTGCCCACATACAGGCCTTCGAGTCCGCCGGGAACAGAAGTGTATTTTTCTACTTTAGCAACTTCCAGTCCGATTTGTGTTAGAATCTCAGAAAGTTCTTGAGGATCAATGTCAATAGGTAGATAATCCTTGAGCCAGTTGTAAGATATTTTCATCGCACTAATGTTTTTATTCTTCTAAAGGTCAAGCAAAAATATAAAAATGTTTTTAATCCTGGAATTTTGAAACGTTTAGAATTTGTTTTTGTGGAGCGAATTTGTGTAAGTTGTTGGTTATTAGTAATAAAAAAAGAGCTATCGGTAGATAGCTCTTTTTTTGGGAAGAAGTGACAAAGTTTTAGGAACTAACTTTTTTCATTCCAATGACCAGGGAGACACAGCCATTTGTGGGGTCAGTGTTAACTTTGGGAATGCTGATATAAATTTTTATTCTTTGTGGCTTTTTAGAAAGATATTCCCATGAGTCGCTAAAATTGTTTTTCCCATTGTCATAGATGACATGACCTTGCCAGTCTTTTACAACAAAGTGTACATTAACTGGAAGCGAGGGTTCTTTCTCGACAATGAATTTGTATTTAATGTTACGGCTGAGTGTTTTGAAAATGAGTATTTGGTCACCCTCAGACATAACAAAAGAATGATAACGCCCTGTCAATAGATAATCGCCTATCTTGGGAATGACTTCTTTTTCTGTAAACTGGCGACACTGCCCCCAAATATAGCTCGTGATGACAACGAGTATTGTGATGATAATTAGGATCTTATGCTTCATTGTAAGATTTTTTTAATGTTTAGCATCTTATAATACGGAAATTTAACAAAAAAGTTAAACTGTTTTTACAAATAACGCAAAAAAAATTAGAATCAGGTAAAAGTTTACAGGAAATAAAACAATTATTTGATTAATCATCCCATCTGAGGTGACGAACAGATTTTCCCTGACGTATAATAATACTCAGGGCTTCAATGCCTATCTTCAGGTGCAGGTCTGTGTATTCCTGTGTGACCTTTTTGTCGCTCTCGCGTGTCTTGATTCCTGCTGCAATCATTGGTTCGTCAGATACAAGTAAGAGCGCACCAGAAGGTATTTTATTAGCAAAACCAACTATGAAAATTGTAGCAGTCTCCATATCAATGGCCATTGCTCTGGTTTTTTCGAGATATTTTTTAAATCTCTCGTCCCATTCCCACACGCGGCGGTTTGTCGTATAAACAGTACCAGTCCAGTAGTCCTTGCCATTATCCCGTATTGCAGTGGAGACAGCACGCTGCAGGTTAAAGGCCGGTAGAGCAGGCACCTCTGGAGGTAAATAGTCATTGGATGTACCATCACTCCGTATAGCGGCAATTGGCAGGATAAAGTCTCCTACCTTGTTTTTGGGTTTCAAAGCACCACATTTGCCCAGGAAAAGAACAGCTTTAGGTGAAATAGCGCTCAGAAGGTCCATAATAGTAGCTGCATTGGGACTGCCCATACCGAAATTTATCATGGTAATACCTTCGGCCGACACATTGGGCATGGGTTTGTCCAGGCCAATAATGGGCACATTATACCATTGTGAGAATGTCTCAAGATAATGATTGAAATTTGTTAGCAAGATATAAGGAGTGAATTCATCCAGCTCACGACCAGTATATCGTGGTAACCAGTCTTTTACGATTTGTTCCTTGGTTATCATACGCTTTTTTACCTATTAAGATTAAAAAAAATAAACATTTGTGCAAATTCCATGATTTGTGGGATGTTAAAATCCTAAATATTGGCAAAAAAGTTTTTTAATTATTCCTAAAAAAAACAGTATATTTGCAAGCACGTGTAAAATAATTTTTTAAAAACAACGAACTAAATTAAAATTTAGAGAGATGCGAGGTAAAGGTGCAATTTGGTTTCTGACCATTACATTGATTCTAGTTTCAATTTACCAGTTATCATTCACGTATGTATCTTACCGTGTTAAGAAGCAAGCCAAGGAATATGCAAAAGGCGATTATCAGAAAGAAGCAACTTATCTTGATTCAATGTCAAATGAAGTTGTATACAATTTCTTGGGCTTGAAAAAGTATACATTCCGTGAGGTTCAACAAAGAGAAATTAACCTGGGTCTTGACTTGCAAGGTGGTATGAATATCACTTTGCAGATTTCTGTCGAAGATATGATTCGTTCTTTGGCTAATAATAGTGAGGATTCTACTTTCCTCAAGGCTCTTGAGATTGCCAAGGAGCGTGAGGCAACAAGCAACAAAGACTTTATCACACTGTTTGGTGAAGCTTTCCACCAGTTGGATCCTAATGCTAAGCTGGCTACAATTTTTGCTACTTCACCACAGCTAAAAGATAAAATAAACTTCAATAGCTCTGACCAGGAAGTATTGAATGTGCTGCGCCAGGAAGTACAGGATGCTATTGATAATGCTTTCAATATCCTGCGTACACGTATCGACCGTTTTGGTGTTACCCAGCCTAATATCCAGCTCCTTCAGGGTAAAACAGGCCGTATATTGGTAGAGCTCCCTGGTGTCAAGGACGAAGAACGTGTGCGTAACCTTTTGCAGCGTACTGCAAAACTCGAATTCTACGAGACCTACACATATAAAGATATATATTCACTCTTGCTTCAAGCAGATAAGAAACTACGTGATATACTTCAGGCTAAGAAACTGAATCTGGATACTAGCAAAGCTGGACAGCCATCCCTGGCCCTGGAGGATACCACAAAGTCCCTGCTCGAGGAAGCCTCTGCACAGGATACTTCACAGCAGGCTAAGACTTTTGAGCAGTTCCAGAAAGAGCATCCACTCTTTGCCCTTCTCAAACCTTATGTTGACGAGAACGGTAACCTTATCCGCCAGGACTATGCAGCAGTCGGTTATGCTCTCAAGCGCGACATGAAAAAGATTGACCAGTATCTATCCATGCCAGAGATAAGGTCTCTTTTCCCTCGTGACCTGAAATTCGCATGGACTGCCAAGCCTGCGTTCTGGGATAAGAGTGGGAAAGTTTATGAACTAATTGCGCTGAAAACCACCCGTGATGGTCAGCCACAGCTTACAGGAGACGTTGTGGTAGATGCCCGTCATGAATATAACCAGGTCAAGGGTAGTGCTGAAGTTACAATGATTATGAATGCCCAGGGCGCTCAGATCTGGGCAAAACTGACTCGTGCTAATATTGGTCATCAGATAGCTATTGTACTCGATGGACTTGTTTATTCATACCCAACAGTACAGAGTGAAATCAAGGGTGGTGTATCACAGATTACAGGTGATTTCACCATTTCAGAAGCACAGGACCTGGCTAATGTCCTCAAGTCTGGTAAATTGCCTGTCTCTGTTCGTATCGTAGAGCTTGAGCATGTTGGTCCTACTCTGGGTCGTGAGTCTATACGCGCAGGTTTGCTCTCATTCCTGATAGCATTCCTTGTTGTTCTGGCATATATGGTATTCTATTACCGTGGTGCTGGTCTGGTCGCAGACGTGGCATTGCTGGTCAACGTATTCTTAATCATGGGTGTTCTGGCATCGCTCGGTGCAGTGCTGACATTGCCAGGTATTGCAGGTATTATCTTGACCATTGGTATGTCTGTGGACGCTAATGTGATTATATATGAACGAATTAAAGAAGAACTTAGAAATGGTAAGGGCTTGAAACTGGCTATTAAAGATGGCTATAATGCAGCTTATTCTGCTATCCTTGACGCAAACATCACAACATTGCTTACAGGTATTATCCTGTTCGTCTTTGGTCACGGTCCAATACAGGGTTTTGCTACAACTTTGATCATTGGTATCTTGACATCCCTCTATACGGCTATCTTCATTACCCGTCTGATATTTGATGCACGCCTTGAGAAGAACAAGCCAATTACTTTCTGGAACAAGTGGACCAAGGATTTCTTGCAGAACGTTAATGTTGATTTCCTCGGAAAACGCAAGCTGTTCTACTTTGTTTCTGGAACATTGGTTGCTCTGAGTATTTTGAGCCTTGCTATTAACGGACTGGACCTGGGCGTTGACTTTGTCGGTGGACGTACTTATGTGATTAGGTTTGAAAACCAGAAAAAGGTTAATACTGTCGAGATTGCAGCGCTTGTCAGAAAAGAGCTCAAGACAATGCCAGTGGTTAAGACTTATGGTTCGGATAACCAGATTAAATTGATAACCAAATATAAGATCAATGACAGCGATCCTAAGGTAGAAGGCGAGGTTGACAGTCTAATATATGTTGCACTGAAACCTATACTTCCAAAGGATCTGACTCTGAAAGAATTCGCACAGAATTATATCCTCTCTAAGCAGAAAGTGGGTCCTACAATAGCTTCGGACATTAAGCGTGCGGCAACCTATTCAGTTCTGTTTGCTTTGCTCGTTATCTTCCTTTACATTTTCATCCGTTTCCGCAACTGGCAATATGGTATGGGTGCTACAGTAGCTCTTATTCATGACTCATTGATAACAATAGGTGTGTTCTCGGCCTTTTACAAGATAATGCCATTTTCACTGGAGATAGACCAATCATTCATTGCGGCTATTCTGACCGTTGTGGGTTATTCGGTTAACGACACAGTGATCGTGTTTGACCGTATCCGAGAATTCTTCAGGCTGCATCCACACCGTAGTAGCTATATTAACACCAATGAAGCTCTGAGTAGCACATTGAGCCGTACTGTCAACACCTCACTGACAACATTCTTCGTTCTGTTGGTTATCTTCCTCTTTGGTGGTGAGGTGATTAGAGGCTTTGTCTTTGCAATGCTCATAGGTGTAGTTGTTGGTACATATTCATCCTTGTTCGTTGCTACACCTCTGGCTTATGATACGATACGCCGTAAAGAAAAAGTAATAGAGGACAAGAAAAAGGCAGAGGAAGAAAAACGTCGTCGAGAGCAGCGTCGTCGTGCAGAGGAAGAACAAGAGGAAAAAGAAGTGATTGATCCAGAAGTGGCACGCAAACGAAAGGAGAAGAGTTTACAGAAGCGTAAAAAGAAGAAGCATTCTAAGAAAAAGCGCAAGTAGCTAAGCCAAATATTTACGACAAAGGCGCCCATTCGGGCGCCTTTGTCGTGCTTAAACCCTGGAAATTGATTAACATTATTCCTGCAACCAGGCAAGAGCATCATCGCGATTATCAAAAAAACGGCGTGGTATTTCTCCAGATTTTTTTTGAGCTTTGTTTACAAGCATTTCTATGCCAAGTTTTGTCAGGAGATCCGAAGGTATTAGATAGGCAATCTTTTTGAGACCTACTTTTTTGAAGATTTTCTTTGTGATATTTTCGGTAATCCATTCCTGAAACTCTGGAGTGAGAGGAAAGACAGCATCCTTTGTGTTTTGTAATAATGCTGTGGGGGCCAGACCAAAAAGATGATTATAGGCTTCGATCAGCACTCTCTGATATTCTTCGGAAAGCATGTCCAGTATAGTTTTTTTCCACTTAACCTCAATCACAAAGCCGTCCTCGCTAACAAGAATGTCATAATATTGTGTAGATTTTATGACCTTCATAAAAACGAGAATTTAAAATTTATCTGAAGTTACAAATTTGGTATGGAAAATTAAAACCTTTCACTCCTCTGTGGAATTTAACCACTCCCTAGCCTGCTCTATGTCAGGGAAAAATTTAAATTCAATGGATAGATTCTCTTCTTCCATGGCCTGACGAATAGAAACGTTTGTAAAAATATTTGGTGATGACACAAAAGCGATTTTTCTCACACCTAATGTTTGCGAAGGTTTTAGTAACGTATCACTCACCCATTTTTGTAACTCTGGTATAATAATAAAATCAAAAGCAGAATTGTCCACTAAAATTTTTCTAGGACGGTATTTAATATTAATTTTTAGCCAGGTTATAATCTGCTCTCTGTATTGATTTTCTGTCATTTCACCTGTAAAATGTGTTTTTTTTACATACAGACATTTTTCTTTTTTGTTAAAGTAAAATTGATAAAAATTGTTTTCTGTTATCGTAATAATCCGTTTATGTTTTTTAGCCTCTGTTTTTCGCATAAACCATTCAAAATGCTTTTTCACTGGTATGAAAAATTTCTTACTCATTTTGCTAATAAATTTATTGCTTATAGACAATAGCCTTATAGCCCAGCAAGATACAATAAAAATCCCATCGGTTCAAATTTTGGGTCGTAAATTAACTAAACAAGCTGTTAAAAATTTTATCTCTGGGTCATACTATTTGCAGCAACGTGATATACGTTTTAGTGTGAGGTCTTATGGAGGTGTGATGAGTACTTTGTCTATACGTGGGTTTAAAAGCTCGCATACAAAGCTAATGGTCTTTGGTTTGCCTCTTCAGCTGGGCGGTATGGACGGTTATGATTTTTTCTTGGTGCCAATGGAATTGTTTGATTCTGTGGGGCTGCACACCACAGGCCAGGGTATAGAATCTGTTTCAGGAGCTATGGGCGGCCTCATCTCTATGGATGAGGCCGCCAGAAAGGACGACAGGCTGTACTATACGCTGGGTATTGGCAGCCAGGGCGAGAGTGTTCTGGCTACTGGGATTAAGCGTACACAGGGGAAAGGCTATATTGCAATAAAAGCAGGGAATCATGTATCGATGAACCGGTACAAATACTGGGATCCTTATGCGGGTCTGGTACAAACAGAGCGCAGGGCAGCATTTTCAAAGAATCATCTCCTGCTGAGTATGTCTTATTGTCCCTGGTCCGGGTCTGAGGTGTATTACAAGCAGCTAACGAGTGATGTAGTGAGAGCTTTCCCGCCACCGCTGACTTATGTCGGACCTGGGCGGGTGGAGACAGAGCATTTCCGGCAAAACATTAGCACAGTAGGCCTGCGACAAGAGATACAAAACAGCATGCTAGATATGCAGCTGGGCTTTGTTAGCCAGTCATCTGATTATCATACACGGGCACTGGATTCCCTGTGGATTGACATGATAACGTCCCGATGGCAGAGCCAGAGCTTAGTGTTGGGCTCTGAGCTAAAGCATAGGTTGTTTAGCATGAGAGCATTTTTTCTGATGCAGCAATACCAGTTCACTTCGCTCTTACCACAGAGAGTAGAATTAACGCCCAGGCGCAGCGACCTCGCACTGGCAGTTACGAGCCGTGAGCTGAGGCTGTGGAAAATATTTTTTAGCACGACGCAAAAAATTGAAATAATAGATTCTGCTGTGTATTATCTTTTTGATTATCAGGCTGAAATTAAAGGGGGCGCTGATGTGGTGCTTGAGTTTTTGCATAATGTTAATTACCCTTCTTTGAACGATCTTTATTGGATACCAGGTGGGAATGCGCAGCTTTTGCCAGAGGAGGGTACTGAGCTAAATTTGCACGGAAGTTTTGATAAGAATATAGGAGATGTGCATATAGAGCTATCGGTCGAAGCTTTTGTAGCGAATGTGAGAAATTGGATATTGTGGAAGCCATCGTCATATCATTATTGGACAGCACAGAATCTGCCTTTTGTCCAGAACAAAACCGGGATAATTGAGCTGAGTTTTTCTGCAAATAAGGGAATTTTTCATAACTTTAGACTGTCTTATGAGTATTCGTCGGTTCGGGACAGTGCAGGCAGACAAATTATTTATGTACCAGGGCATAGGGTTAAGGCTAATCTAGGGCTTAGAGCAGCAGGCTTTGACCTGGAAGTGAGATCGATTTATGAGAGTCGTCGTTATGTTCTTGTGGGGAATGATGATTTATACCTTAGGCCTTATGTGCTGTGGTTCTTTACTATTGAGAGATTTGTGAGTTTGCGCAATGCAGATCTAATGTTGAGTATGGGTGTTAACAATGTTTTTAACCAGCACTATATGCTTGTGATAAACCGTCCTGAGTCTTTACGGAATTTGTCTTTGACCGCAAAAATAATTTTAAAATAGACACAATGCGTTTGCGAAAATCAAAAAAACAACCTGCGCAGTATTTACTTGATTCTTACACCCTTCAGGGTAAGCGGAATAACCAGGAGGATAATTTCCTGGCAATGAGGGGCCCTTTTGGTGATATCATAGGCCTGGTGGCAGACGGGGTCGGAGGTTATGCACATGGCGAGTATGCTAGTCAGGTGGTAAAAGAGGTTTTTGAGAATACGTTTGCCCAGATGGATCAGTTTGACTCTACTGAGTCTTATATCAGGAAAACCCTGTATGTAGCTGCAACCATGATAATGCAGAAAGCAATGCAGGACCCTGATTATATGCAGAGTTCCACGACTGTTAGTGGTTTTATTATCACACGTAAGGGAGAGCTTTATGTGTTTAATGTTGGCGATAGCCGTGTTTATAGGTTTAGAATGGGGACACTTGAGCGTCTGACAGTGGATCATAGTGTAGTTCAAGAATTGGTGGATTCAGGCAGGATATCAGAAGATGATGCTTTTTATCATCCTGATAAAAATAGGATAACTAATTCGCTAAGTGCTAAACTGACGGATCTTCGCATTGACATCTGGGACAAAGGTAAAGTTGAGCCTGGCGACTTGATAATAGCAAGCACAGATGGTTTGCACGATTATGTTAAAGATGAGCAGATTAGAGATTTTGTGGTTAAGTACAAAGGTAAAAAGTCTCTTGCAATGGCCCTGTGCGAGTGGGCGCTGGAGAATGGTAGCAGGGATAATATTACTGTGGTGACATGCCAGAGGCTTATTTAACCAGAATCTTAATAAATGCCCTGATTATACGCGACCTTTGTTTCTTGATATGATTATTTCCCATGCTCAGTGATAAGCGGGAGTAAAGTATCTCTGTGTATTTGAGAATGTAATAAATGATGCGGAATTGTAGCATGATGTATAATAGCAGGGAGAAGATCCAGAGCACAAGTATATTTGCCCAGAAAGTATCTATTTTGTATAAAATCAGGCGTTTGTATGGGGCATAGAAATGGGCTTTTAGCAGACGTCCTTCGCCGTCGTAATAAATAGGGTTAATCTTACGGTAAAGTCTGTGATGATACTCCATTATGCGTATTTTGCCAATATTTTTAACAAACTCCTCTAACTTGTCATTATGGTATTTGAGCTTTAGCTGAACGAGGTATTCTGTGCCATGTTTTTTCTGAAGCTGTGAGATAAAAGCATTCTTTTTTTCTGAAGTGTTTTTATAAATGATTATATAATAATTTTTTAGTTCTCTGAGATAATTCTCTATTTTTTTTAGAAGTGTTCTGTTCAGGGTCTGAGTTGTGATAGCCCGTGGGTCAAAGTCTTTCCTGAGTATATGGTTCCAGTTATGGTCAGAGTTTAATTCATTGTAAAGCAGCTTGATAGCGTTCTGGTATTGTGGGTCGTTTTTTGAAGCATTTTTCAGAAATGTAATTTTATTGATAAGAGTTGGTATCCAATAATCTTTGATATAAGAAGCATCAGCCATGATTCTTTCATAAGGGTAAAAATTCTTCTCATAACTATTATCCCGGAATTGTATAACAGCCAGTGCTTCATATCCCCAGCGGGCAGACATTATCTCGCCATACCACGGGATACGCGTCGGACTGCTTATTCGCGGGTTAATTTTATCAAAAGGTACTAGCACACCACTGAGAATGATTTGCGGAATAATCAGGAATGGAATGAGTATGTATATGGTGACCGTTGACTTGAAAGCATCAGAAATATTAAGTCCCATAAGATTCCCTGAAAACCACACAGAAAACAAGATTAACCAGTATTTCCACATCATTTCTTTTATACCCATAATGCTATTGCCAATGAGCACATAAGTCAGAGCCTGGAAAGCTGAAATAGCAAACAGAATAATGACCTTGGACAGCAGGTAACTACCACGGCTAAGATTAAGAAATGATTCTCTTTGCCTTATTTCCCGGTCTTTTATAATTTCCTGGGCACTAACAGATATGCCGATAAACACCGCAATGATTACTGACATAAACAGATAAACCGGTAGATTGTCGTTGTAATAAAGCAAATATTTCTTTTGCTCAACAATGCTCCAGTAACGTATAATAAATGAAAGGATAATTGCCAGGATGGGTGTCTCAAGTGTATTGAGCAAGACATATTGCACATTGCTAATCTTGGAGAGCAGGTCACGGGCCAGGAAGATGCGCAACTGTTTCAGCTTGCTCGGTATCTTGAAGTCAGTCTTAGGCAGTTCTCTGACAAGAAATACTTTGCGGCGGCGAATCCTGGTGGCCTCAAACTTTTTGAAATTCAAGTACCATTCACGTGGTGAAATTTTGCGTATGCTCATTGGACGTCCATGTTCGTCCAGCACACGGGCCTCGACAATCTTGAAAATCTGCTCAGATTTGACAGTACCACACACAGGGCATTCGCTGTCGCTCCAGTCAGCCTGATGAACAGAGCTTTTGAAATATGAAATTGCCTCTATTGGAGGTCCATTGTAAATCAGATAACCTCCCTGGTCGAGAAGCAATATGCGGTCAAACATCTTGTAAATATCAGACGAAGGCTGGTGAATGACAACAAACACAAGCTTTCCCTTGAGAGAGAGCTCTTTGAGAAGGTCCATAATATTCTCGGAATCGGCCGATGACAAGCCGCTGGTGGGCTCGTCGAGAAACAGTATAGGAGGCTGGCGTATGAGCTCCAGGGCTATATTAAGGCGTTTCCGCTGACCGCCACTGATCATTCTATTGAGTGGTGAGCCCACAACCTGGTCTTTTATTTCGTATAGGCCAAGCTCTTTGAGAAGTTTTATGACAGCTTTTCGTATCTTAAAGTCATCGTAATTACCAAAACTCAGCTTTGCGCTAAAATACAGGTTTTCGAATACAGTAAGCTCTTCAATCAAAAAATCTTCCTGTGGTACATAGCCAATAACTGCTTTGAGTTTTTCCTTGTTTTCGTGTAGGTCCAGGCCATTGATCAGAACCTTACCAGTGAGAGGCTTGTAATTACCGTTTAGTACATTGAGCAATGTGGTTTTACCCGATCCACTGGCGCCCAGAATACCTATGAGCTTGCCGGACTTTTCGATAAAGCTCATTTCGTGGATTCCAATCTTGCCATTAGGGAACTGGTAAGATATGCGGTCGACCTCGAATGTGATATGAGTCTTTATCTTGTCCAGGGTGAAAGCAGATATAATTTCGCTGTAATATATTGGCCTGATTCTGGGTGTCCTGAGCGATGAACCATAAGAAAATGTGTAAATAGTGTCTGGCTTGAGCAGGTGCTGGTTCAGGTAAAGTTCTTTTTCGTCGAAGAATTTGAAGATATGGAGGTTGATCTTAGCCAGGTTGTATACAATAATCTGTCCTTCCAGCCCGCTTGAGTAAATATATTTTACTCGAGGATAAGGCGGTGGATTTTTAGCAATGACTAATATGTTTTCCTGGTATTTTTCCAGAAAATCATTCTCGTTAAAGACGAATTTTTTAATAGCATCAAGGTCCTGGTCAGGAATGAGAAAAGTGTCGGCAATGACCTGGAGAAATTCGTAAACCTGCTCAGATGGCTTTTCCTGGGATTTAATAAATTCTACAAGGCGGATAAGTACAATATACCGTTCTTTGATAGTAAGCTCTTTGTTAAGTAGTGTGCATATTGTAAGCAGCTTGACAGAGCTAACAGCGATGAATTTGTTTTTTTGTGTTTTGGACTGCCTTTTCTGGTAAGTTTTGTAAAATTCTTTGAAAATATTCAGGTAATGCTTGGCAAGCTCTGTGTTGAGTTTTTCTTTGAGAAAATTATAAACAACAACTTCCCTGGCTTTTTCCGTTTTACCCGGTGATGCAATCAGAGCGAATAATTGCATTAATGCCTTTAGAATCTTATCGCTCATAGAGTCAGATTATTTAAAACCAATGAACAAGATGATAATACCAGAAGGCTGGTCCGAAGGTGGAAGCTCTGCTTCTATGATTGCTTCAATGGTTGAGGTGAACTTAAAATCCCAATACCTTGGATTGTTGTAATAATCACTGGAGAAGATAAGTTTATGGTTGCTATCGTAGATTCTGAATGTTGGCGCTTTGTCTCCTGTAGTAGAGCAAGCTACAAGTCTGTAAATAGCTCCCCCATAAAAAGTGTAATAAAATTCTGCTGTCTCACCATCGATCACCAGTGCGCGATATTGTTGCCCGTCTGAGATAAAAGGATATTTAATCAGTGATGAACATGATTTCTCAAGACTATCAAGATCAAGCTGTGAAAAAGCATTATTGGTTATTAATAAGAGTGATATGAAGAATATGAGTGTGATAATTTTTCTCATTGTTGTATGTTTTTAGTTAATAACCCAGTTTCTGAGTTTTACAATACGTTTGGTTATCTGTTCCAGGTCAAGGTTATCAACATTGACTCTAGTCTTGCTGTTGATCACAGTAAAATGTTTATCAGGGTAATCCTGTGGTGCACTATACTGATATTCAAAGCTAATAGCGTCATAGAAAGATGAAATATCAGCCAGTGATTCGAACAAATAGTCTATCTCAGGATTTTGCTGGTTGTAATAAGGCTGGAGAAGTTGTAATAGATTGTTCAATGGGGCTTTTTGCTCTCCGATCTTGATCAAAAGCTCTTCAGACGGATAACGCTTGTATAGCTGGGTGAGCATGTAAATGCTTTCTATCCAGCCACCAGCAATGATAATAGCGCCCAGCTCCTGTTGGTCATTATCTGATAAATAAGCATCTATGTCGCGAAATAGGGTCGAGACAATGTAAACCAGAGAGTCTTTGTTCTCTGAGTTTTGTTCAATACGATCCATTGTTGACTGTGGTATGTGGCTGAGCAAGTCAAGGTCTTCTGCTATTTTTTTGACAACTTGATAATAATTTCCAAACATTGATACCTGGTCATAAATGTTGATATAAGCCAGGTTTGCACTATAAACACCAAGGTTTATTGCTTTTTTGAATGTGGTTAAATATTTTGTACTGTTCTGGTAATCATTGAGCAGGCTTGGTTCAAATGGTATGTTGAGCTCATGGGTTATCCTTGACAATAAAACAGGTGAAGGTATTCCAAAGGTTTTGTTTTTGAATTTAAGCACGGTGGTCTTGTAAGGGTTGTTAAACAATGTGTCCTCTGTAATAGTGTCATTTTTTTTCTCTTTACCTCTGCCAGCACCTCTTTTGCACGAAAATGTAAAAGTGATAACAAAGAGTAAAAATATGGTAAAAATTTTCGGGAAATATCTCATTTTTAACTGTTTTAAGAACTCCTTATTTGACAAATATAAAAAATTTTTTTAATTTGTTGCCGATATTACTAGCAATTCTATATAATTTTACCTTACTTTTTGACAAAATACTAATTTTCTTTTGATAAATTTTCAAAAAATTTTTTTCCCTTATGAAGCAATTAAAGATAACAAAATCAATCACAAACAGGGAAAGTGCTTCTTTAGACAAGTATTTACAGGATATTGGGCGCGAGGAATTAATCACAGTAGATGAGGAAGTTGAGCTAGCCAGGCGGATAAAGAAAGGGGATCGTAAAGCCCTCGAAAAGCTAGTTAGAGCTAATCTGCGATTCGTCGTTTCAGTGGCTAAACAATATCAAAATCAGGGTTTAAGCCTCGAAGATTTAATAAACGAAGGTAATTTAGGTCTTATTAAGGCTGCTGAAAAATTTGACGAGACCCGCGGCTTTAAGTTTATTTCTTATGCAGTGTGGTGGATACGTCAATCTATATTGCAGGCTCTGGCAGAGCAGTCGCGTATCGTGCGTCTTCCATTAAACCAGGTCGGCACTATTAATAAGATCAATAAGGCAATTGCTGAGTTTGAGCAGCACAAGAGACGTCAACCCACACCCGAAGAGCTGGCGGAGATCACGGATATTCCTGTGGAAAAAATTAAGCAAAGTCGCTCAGTATCAGGTAGACAAAAATCTCTCGATGCCCCCCTGGGCGAGGGCGAGGATAGCCAGCTAAAAGATGTTATTGTCAATCCAGATTCGCCCCGGGCAGACGAGACCCTTTTGCGGGAATCATTGCAGATAGAGATAGAGCGCGCTTTGTCCACACTCACAAAGCGCGAAGCAGATGTGATTCGTTACTTTTTTGGCATCAATGCACCCGAAATGACACTTGACGAAATTGCGAACCATTTTGGTCTTACGCGTGAGCGTGTGCGCCAGATTAAGGAAAAAGCACTTAAACGTCTGCGTCACGGCACACGCAGCGAAATATTGCGAAAATACCTTGGTTAGTTCACGGCTTTAGTTTTTTATAGCGGCAATTGCCAGGGACGCCCACTGGGCGTCCCTGGCTTCTTTTAGGCGTGTGTAGAGTGGGCTTGCGGGAAATTGTTGAGGTGTGTCCCCCTGGACGATTGGTGTTTTTAGAACATTTCCAGGCAAAGGACAGCGAGGATTTTTCTGCATTTAAGTGTCAAACTACAGCGTTTTGCTGCATGTATTGATAAAGGGCTTTTGCCAGGTTGCGGTCTGTGCAGGTTTGTGTGTCGAACAGCAATTTACAGATGTGTTTAATTATGCCAAAGATGTTGGGTAGCAGGGTAATAGCCAGAGGCTACACTTTATTTGTGATTCAAATAATAGATAATCAATGAATTGTGATTAATCTGGAATTTTAGGGCAGCCTCTGGCCGGGCAAGATTACGATTTTTCGTTGTTTAGGTGTGTTTTTACTTTTTCAGGTTGATGTGTGTGCGGCTTTCTCCCTGGTTCCAGCGTTCTAGGAGTAGGTCAAAGTGCTGGCTCAGACGGATGGCCGCCTGCTCAATAGTCTCGTCATTCATAAGCACAATAACGAATTTTGGGTTCATTCGCTTGATATTTGGACCAAAGGCCTTGCCTACGAGAACCTGTATTCCGTTTTGTTTCATAAGCTGGCCAATGCCCTGCGCTTTTTTCTGGTCTCCGTGATGATGATCGTGGTCATGATCTTGTTCTGGGCCCGTAGTGTTGTCTATCTCGCCAATTCTTTGAGCTATTCCATCCTGGATGGAGTAAATGATGTATTTTTTAGCATCGCCAAAGTGCCCATCTGTGAATGTGTGGCCATCATCAGTAGCAAATGCTGCTCTTAGCTGTTCCATAGTTAAAAATGTTTTTTAGGATTTGTTTATAGTTACTGTCTCATAAGTTTACCAGCTTTGTAATCTTCATAAGCCTGGCGTACTGTGCCAGAAGCACCGACAAAAACACCGATGCCCATAGTAGCGAGGACGCGCGCAGCATTTCCACCAGGTCCATTACCAGTGATAACGACATTAATGTCATTATCTGCTATGAGACTGGCAGTGTTAGGACCTGCGCCATGTCCGGCATTAGCGTTTGCGCGGTTGTCAATATAAGAAATTTCTCCTGTTGTGTCGTCAATGACGACAAAGTACTGTGCACGTCCGAAACGGGGATCAACAGGTGCATTCCAGCCTGTTTCCTGTGCGCTAATAGCAATTTTCATGGTTATTGTTTTTTTGTGTTTTCTGTGAGTCTGAGTATCTGAGGCCAGATATTTGCCAGGGTTCTGGAAATTATATTATCAGGGGTGTATTCGATGATTGTTTTGCCCTCTGTCATAGCCTTTGTGAAGGTGGTATCATAGGGCAGATCTGCCAGATGTTTTATGCCCTGAATATCAATGAACTCTCTGATTTTGTTGTAGTTATTTTTGTTGATGTCTGCTTTGTTAATAATCACACCAGTGCCCACACGGAAGCGCCGTGCTATTTCATAAACACGTTTGAGGTCATGGAGACCAGAAACAGTTGGTTCTGTTACGATGACAGCAAAAGTGGCACCGGAGAGAGTAGAAATAACAGGGCAGCTAATACCGGGGGGGCCGTCGATAAGTATTGTGTCAAGTTTGAGCATCTGTGCAAGTTGCTTAGCCACATTTTTAACCACAGAAACGAGCTTGCCTGAGTTCTCTGCACCAATGCCCAGTCGTGCATGTGCGAGGTGGCTACCTAGCCTTGTTGTCGAGATGAACCACTGTCCGTCGAGGTTGGCTTTCATGGTAATGGCTTTCTCGGGACAGACTTTTTCGCAATAGCCGCATCCTTCGCAGCTTATAAGGTCAATTTTATATGGTGTTCCTGGAATAATTGCGTCAAAATGACACACGTCGTAACATGCGCCGCATGAAGTACAGGCCACGCCGTCAATGACAGCAACCTGTGAACTGTAAAAGTTTTCGCTTCTTTTGATTTCTGGCTTGAGTAACAAATGCAGGTCAGAGGCGTCAACGTCGCAGTCTGCAAGCACAACACTACCTTTGGCCAGATAAGCAAAAGCCGCAGTTATGGATGTTTTTCCTGTTCCGCCCTTGCCTGATATGATGACTATTTCTTTCATTTTACTGTGGTTTTTAGCGAGAGGAAATCAATGATATCACCGAGAGCTTTGCTGAAATGATCAACCTTGTCATATACGAGCTGACCTGCAGAATATAGTTCTGCTATCCTGCGGTCATTAGCTATACGTGTGATAATGGGGATGTTATCTTCTGCACAGTAGTCTTCGACGTCTTTATTGCCCAGATTGTAGCGATTAATCACAACTGCAAAGTCTTTGTGCAATTTTTTCATTGTATCCACAGCCAGGGTTAGGTCATGGAGTCCAAAAGGCGTAGGTTCTGTAATTAATATTACAAAATCTGCTTTTTTGACTGCTTCTATGACAGGGCACGAAGTACCTGGAGGAGAGTCTAGTATCTGTAATATGTCTGGACTAAAATTTTTATCAAGATAGTCAATAGCCTGTGCAATCATAGGTGTGGCCATTTCTTCGCCAATATTTAGTCTGGCTTCTATAAAGCAAAGATTATCAATACGATAACGGGATAGCACACCCATTTTTTGAGGTACCATCCGTAGAGCATTCTCGGGACACAGGTCTGCACAAGCATAACAGCTATGACACAGCTGAGGAAAAATCATAATCTGATTTTTGGCCTGAATGATAGCATTGAAATTACAGTTGTATTGACACTCGCGGCACAGGGTACAAGGTTCTGGAATCCATTGGGGAATCATTCTGGCCCTGTCTTCCTGTGCAATGAGCTCACCCTTGAGGAAAAGCCCACTGTTTGGCTCTTCAACATCCAGGTCAGCCAGGACAATAGGCCTGAATTGTGATAAATATTTTGCAAGATTAACGGACAAGAAAGTCTTGCCAGTACCTCCCTTGCCGCTAGCTACGGCGATTCTCATAAATTGTTCTTTTAGCTGAGTTTGATATTGTGTCAAAAGAGAGATTGATTTACTGAAACAAATTTATACTAAAAAGTAAAAAATAGTCTTGTCCTGGGTAATTAAAATAATTGCTTTGTGGCATTATTCCGGATGGAAAAACAAGAATGGTCGGCACTGCTTTAGATTTTTAAAACCGTGCCGACCAGGAAGTTTTATGCTAGGAGAAATTGGCATGTGTGGTTAGTCTTGTGGTGAGGCCTGTTTTCGTTGCTCCAGGTAAAGGACAAAAGAATAAATCACAGGAATGAGAGCAGCAATAATAAGCAGAATTATTGACACAGCTAGGTTGAGCCTGGCAAGGACAAGGATTATAACTACAAGTCCTGTGATCGTCCATAGCCAGCCACCCATACGGTGAGTTTTGCGCCAGATTTCTTCGGATTCGAGTGTCCAGGGAGTGCGTATACCTATGAAGTAATTGGGCTTGAATGATGGCATGTAATTGCCCAAGATCATGAATATTAGTCCGATCAGTATCATTATCATAAATTTAATATCTACATGTGGATTGGATGCCACGTAGATGGAAAAGATGGACATCAGGGACATAAGCGCAACGAGAATGAGCTTGAGTATGTAGTATTTGTTGCCCATCTGTTGTATCTTGCGCTTTGGGTCAATCAGGGGAATGATTAACATAAGTAAATATATACCCAATGTAGTAGAGGCTATAACCCACCAGTAGCTTGACTTAGCGGCAAAGTTGTCAGGATTGCCATGAATATCGAAGTGTATAGGTATCTGAGTTGGCAGACCAGGGTATAGCAAAGCAAAATAAACGAATGGTATTGCAATGATAATCCAGATTATAGCCTCTTTGAGTATTTGTCTAGTTTTCATCGTTATGTGGTTTTGAGTTTTTCAGGTCAAAGAAGAAATTAATCAGCTCGTCCAAAACAGTAGTATTGAGCGAGTATATTATGAACTGGCCTTTTTTGGTAGCAGTGACCAGACCAGCTTGCTTGAGTATGTCAAGATGATGTGAAATACTAGGTTTGGTCATATCGAACTGCTGTGCTATTTCTCCGGCACTCATGTTCCTGTCTCTGAGAAGTTTTAGTATCTCCCTGCGTGTGGGATCGTTAAGTGCTTTGAAAACAGAGTTCATATCCGTTGTTTTATGTTTAGATGTTTAAACAAATATCTAAATATCTAAATAAAAAGTCAAATTTTTTGTAAGAAATTTTTTTCGCCAGTGTAAAAAGGAATGAAAAACTAAAAAGGGTTGAGTTATGAAAAAGTTATTTTATGTACTGATAGCAGTGATGTTTGTAGTGGTAAGCGCTAATGCTCAGCGTCCTCATCGAGGTCAGAAACATAAAGGAGAGAATCTGATGGCATGTATCACAATGCCCAGGGAAGACTTGAATTATGCGGAGAAGGACTTGATATCCAGGATGGCACAGGAAGAGAAAATGGCTTTTGATTTTTACTACACGATGTATAACAAGTGGAATTTCAGGATGTTTCAGAAAATAATGAATTCAGAATTAAGGCACAAGTCTGTGATGGTGCAGTTGCTGGACAAGTATGATCTGGATAATCCGGTTAATGATAATCTGATAGGCAAGTACAGTGATAATGATTTGCAGAAGGTTTATAATGATCTGTTAAGCAAGGGTAACACTTCTCTCAAGGATGCTTTGATAGCCGCTGCTACACTCGAAGAACTGGATTATGTGGATTTTCAGAAAGCTAAAGAAGCGACAGATAATGCAGATCTGCGTCTGGCTTTTACTAATATGCAGAAAGTTACAGAACAGCACCTAAGAGCAGCAGTTCGTCAGTTGATGAGATTGTATAATTATGATTATGAGCCACAACACATAGACAAAGCGACATTTGATAAAATTATGCAACCACAGGGACATGCATACGGAAACCATCACAGGGGTATGAAAAGAATGCACTAATCTATGACAGGGAAGTAAATTAGTGGTTTACAGTTTATGCTAAGATTGTTTGAAGCATAGTAAAATCTGTATTATAGGTGTAAGGCTGCCCTCCAGGGCAGCCTTTAATGTATATTTCATGCTTTGGCCTGTTTTTGCACACCATTCTTTATCTAGTACTCATTGTACTGTTAATTTATTTACATGTTTTGTGATAAGTAGGAAAAAGATAGGATATGGTTATAGATTTTGATTCTAGTCTATATTTGTTTTGATTTCTTATTGTAAAAAGCTTGAGATTTTTTCTGTTGCAGTATGATTGTTATCTTGTGTGTTTTTGTGTCCTGCCGCATCATAAGCGAGAAATGGTTAATATGTTTCATGCAAATGTTTGAGATTTGACTTGTTCTAAAACGCTAATATTTCTTTTTTACAGCAGATTTTTTTATATTGCATGGTAAATAAAATGCTAAAAAACACACACATGGCAAAGGTAGTTGTTTTAGGAGCTGGTATATCCGGCCATACAGCAGCAATTTATCTTCGACATTATTTAAGTCGTAAGCATCAGGTTGTTGTTATTAATCCCACACGTTTATCACAGTTTCCGCCATCTAATATCTGGGTTGCCATTGGCAAGATGAAGTCCAAGCATGTGATTTTTGACCTGGAGAAGATTTACCGCAAGAATAAGATTGAATTTGTGCAGGGGCGTGCTTTGAGCATACATCCTGAGGGAGATGGGAGTGAAGATCGACCATTTGTAATGGTTGAGCTAACCGGTGAAGATAAACAGGGCGAGAAAATCAATGTTGATTATGATTATTTGATTAATGCCACGGGTCCGCGACTGGCATTTGAGCTGACTGAGGGGCTTGGTCCTGATAAGTATACTTATTCGGTATGTACGTATGAGCATGCAGAGCAGACGTGGAAGGCCCTGCAGGAGGCTTTTGAAAAGATGAAAAATGGACAAAAGCAGAAGTTTGTAATAGGGCTGGGACATGGTAGTGCTACATGTCAGGGAGCTGCTTTTGAGTATGCTTTGAATGTGGCTTATGAGATACGGCGTCGTGGTTTGCAGGATAAGGCAGAGATTCTGTGGCTTTCGAATGAGTATGAGTTAGGTGATTTTGGTATGGGCGGAGCTTTTGTGCGCCGTGCTGGTTATATAACCTCGACCAAGGTGGTTACTGAGGGTATTTTAGCAGAGTATGGTATACGCTGGATTAAGCGTGCAGGTGTTTACAAGGTTGATGAGCGGAAGATTTACTTTGAGAAGCTGGATGGATCTATGGGTGAGGTAGAGTATGATTTTGCAATGCTCATACCTGCGTTTAAGGGAGCGGGGCTAAAGGCTTATGATAAGAATGGAAATGATATTACAAGTAAGCTCTTTAATGCTGGCGGTTTTATGAAAGTAGACGCTGACTATTCTGGTAAGCCTTATGAAGAATGGAAAGCAAGTGATTGGCCAAAGTATTATTTCAACCCGGATTATAACAATATTTTTGCTGTGGGGATTGCTTTTGCACCGCCACATCCGATATCCAAGCCAATGAAGAGCCCAAGTGGCCGTGTTATTTCTCCTGCACCACCACGTACAGGTATGCCTTCGTCTGTTATTGGTAAGACTGTGGCAAGTAATGTTGCTAAGTCTATAAAGAAGGGCAAATTAGTACTGGAGCACACTGCTTCTATGGCAGAAATGGGTGCTGCTTGTGTTGTCTCAGCTGGTTATGGCTTTTTCACTGGTGCAGCAGCTACACTGACAGTGTTCCCAATAGTCCAGGATTATGAAAAATATCCAGAATGGGGACGCAATCTGAGTTATACACTGGGTGAGGTCGGCCTGGCCGGTCATTGGTTCAAGTATATGTTCCACCATCTGTTTATGTACATTGTCAACACACGTCTTCTGTGGTGGGCTTTGCCATTGTAAATCAGTAAATTATTAAACCAAAAAATAAATAACCATGTTACGTAGATACAAAGATGTCGTTATAGGTTACAAAGAGGAGTCTTATCCTCCAATACCAACAAAGTTTACATTGTGGCTGAGGCGTAATGTCCTGGTACAGCTGTTTCGTTTTATTGTTATTAATATCAAAGTAATGCGAATAGTAATAGGCGGTCATCATTAGAAATACGCTGATTAATAGGTATTTGTCTGTTATGGCGCAGAGTCGGTCTTATATATTTTAGACGGGCTCTGCGCCTTTTTTGTATATGGTGTCATCTTATGCTCTAACTAATGTGAAGCGGATTTTTTATAGTGTTTTCTTTTTGTTGTGTGTGGAGGTTATCCAGGTGTTTTTGGGTGACAGGGATTGCTAATGTTTGATTTTATTCGTAATTTTTGTAAATTGTTTAGCAAAGAACAAAATAATGTCTTATTCAGAGGATGAAATAGAGAAACTGCTCTCAAGGATTGAATATCTGGAGCGTGAGATAAAAAAGTATGAGGATCAATGTCACAAACTCAGGCAATCGTATGATTTACAGTACAAAGAATTAAATGATAATGTAGAGTATGCAAAGTTTATCCAGCGTGCTTTTCTGCCTACTGTGGATGAGATAAAACTTTCGTTTCCTGAGTCTTTTTTGATTTATTTACCCAAGAACAGAATAGGTGGAGATTTTTATTTTCATCATCATGATCCTTCGCATGAGTATATAATTTTTGCTGTGGGAGATGCTACAGGGCACGGCATTCCAGGAGCTTTGTTGAGTATGCTGGGGTTGAGCATGCTAAATGAGATTGTGCGATACCAGTTGACCTTGAATCCTGCCTTGATACTGGAGCTTATGCGACTAAATCTGAAGTTTATTTTCCGTCGACTGACCACAACGTTTCGCCCCACGACGCTCGATGAGCTTTTTGAGACTTATTTGTTTGATTTTATAACATTTGTGACAGAGTCTATTCGATACCTTTTTACAAAGATTAATCCTTTTACTTTCAAGTGGCAGAATATCAAAGATTTGTTTTCTTTCTCTAGCTATATGCGAGCTGTGCTGGACAAGAGACTGGAATACCAGATAGATCGGCAGTCGGCTCTTTATCAGTTGATAGATATTGACCGGGATTATAGTTTTTCGTTTGATATATCTCTGGCGCTCTTTTATCCAAAGAAAAAGAAGTTATATTATTCAGGAGCTAACCTTTCTTTGCTAATCATTCGTGAGGGGCAGCTTTTTGAGCTCAAGGGAGTGCGCAATCCGATTGGGTTTTATTTTGAGGAGAAAAAATTCGAGACGCAGGAGTTTGATCTTCGTCCTGGAGATGTGGTGTATTTTTTCTCTGATGGCTATAAGGACCAGATAGGTGGTGAGAACCAGAAATTTTCGTCCAAGCGATTCAAGCACTTATTGACAGAGGTGTCTGGGCTGACTATGGATGGCCAGAAAGAGGCGCTTTATTCGTATTTTCGATTCTGGAAAGGTGATTATGAGCAGACTGATGATATTACTGTTGCTGGTATTCGCTGGTCTGATGAAGTATATTCATAGTTCACGTACCAGAGCACCCCATTTTTTATCGATTTTGAAGTTATGCTTGAGGTAATAGTTTCCAAATAGAAAGTGTGCTTTGACCAGTTTAAAACCCTTGGCCTTCATTCTCTGGAAAAAGTCTTCCATTATTTGCGTGCCAATACCACGACCTTGCAATGGAGAGACGACTGCCATTCCATCAATTAGTACTACATTGTCTTCCAGTTCTTTATAGCAAAGGCCAGCGATGATCTGGTCTCGCTCATTGACCACAACATAATGTTTGTCCATGGGACTGATTTCCTTTGGGTAGTTTTCTTTGAAAAACAACTTATAGACTTCTGCCACTTCTGATGCGTCAATGGGTTCGCGCATAGTGTACTCCACACCGTAACGGTCTGTTATCTTGGTTGATACAATCAGGTGTTCTGCTTGTTTTTCTCCTACTTTTCGATAGTCTATTTTACGTCGACCTTTGATGTTAGGAAATACCATTTTGTTAAAGATAGCCTTATCTGCTTCGGTCTTGAGTAATGAGTGCAGGTCTGATAGCTCCACAAGCTGGATAGCCAGCACTTCTGGTTCGTTTGTCATTTTGTGCAAAAGCTGGTCAAAGACTTGCTGTACTTTCTGCTCAGCATCAGCAAAATAGGTCTGGCGGTAAAAAGTATAACGGATTAACTCTGGATAACGGCTGAGTTTGTATAATTCAAATAATTCATCCAGTGTCTGCACAATAGCCTGAAGGCTGGCCTGTGGGTTACGTTTTTTCCAATCCAGAAAACGGTCAATAGCATTGAATAGCGCCAGTGGTAAGTAATGCTTGACTTTTGAACGCTCAAGATACCCGAGAGCCTCTTTTCTCAAATACTGGCATTCTTCTACTGTGGGACATACCCGTTCGAGATCTGAGACAAATTCTTCTATTAGTTTCAATGCTTTGTCAGTGCCCAGGGTCTCGACAATAGCATGGAACAGCCATGTTATGCGTATATATGATTTGAGAGAAGGGTAATGTGCGACTGTCTTGAGGTAAAAATTCTTGTAAATAGCAATGAACAGGTCTGAAATATTTTCTGTTTTCTGGTTTCCAGAAAGTGAGATAATCTTGACATTTTCTGAGAAGTCCACTTCAGGTACTACAACATTATCAGGGTCAATACGTCCGGGCAGTACAGACCGGCTAGTATATTCCCAGGCTTTGAAGAACACACCTATGGAGCGGATAAAAAGCTTTCGCCAGAAATTTTTCTCAGCAATATAGCCAATCTTTTGAATTTCAGCCATTGAGCGTATTTTGTCCCAGGCCGAAAGCTGACTTATATAACGTGTGGAGTAGATTTTTTCGTCAGCAATGAGATAGCCGAATTCGGTCATCACAGGCTGGTCAAAAGGCAGGTCAGAGAGCGCAATATGCCTGTGCAGAGTACGAACTACCTCTTTATCTGGTAGGTGTGGGTCTATACAAAGATGCAGATCAAAGTGTTCGCCTTTTTTGGTGTTGATACTGATACGGTAATGACGGGAATCGCGGTAACCTTTGAGCAGTGAGATACGTATACATTTGTCTGTAAGCTGGCTATAATCAAAGTCATAGTTATCATAAGACAGGTGGACCGAGACTTTAAGGAAATGACTTAAAGCAAGTTTTTTCTTTATCACTGCCTGCATCTGTGGGCTGATTCCCTCGTCAAACACAAAGAGACTTTCCCATTTACTCCTGGCTGGTAGTTTGCTGGATTTGTTGATATAGGTTTCGTAGTATTCTGTAAGTTTTTTGAATGCTTCACCTCCTCTGGCCGCTAATTTAGGATCCTGGTCAAAGAGCTCCCAGCATGCCAGTTCGGCCCGTATAGCTTTGTAATACTGCGGATTATTTTTCCCAAAATTGACAAACAGTTGAAATATTTTTTCAAATTGCTGGCGTGTGGTTTTATCAGCAGGCCAATCCAGACCAATACGATACGAACGCATCCTCTGGCGTAATGCCTGAAGTTGTGTAATATTCAGGCTATAGCGAGCTATTTTGTTGACAGATTCCTCTGTAAGGAAAGTTTTTCCAGAATTAATGAACGAGGGTAATATCCTGGAGTAGTCAACAATAGGCGACATTGTTACAAGTATCTGATAAGCAGTGGCTCTCATTATTTCGTCTGGATGACAGGCCAGAGCTTCGAGGCGGCGTGCAATGACTTCGAGCTTGTTTTTGTTATAGTCTGGTATCAGGGTTTCCAGCTGCTCAAGATATTTTATAGCTGTTTTTGTCTCAGTGTGGAGAATGATTGTAAGCAGATTGTCGAGGAAGACCAGATCCTGGTCTTTTAATGATGTGATCAATGGCAGCCGTGATGGAGAATAGATGTGACGTTTCTCAGGCAGACAGATCTGTGAGGTAAAGTCCTTGAGGGGCAAATCAAAGTTGGCTTTAGGTGGTGCAAAGTCTATCAATTGTGGATTGGCAACCCACAGCCTGGGCTGACGAATAAGCCGTCCAATGTCTATACGACTGGTCTTAACATAATATGCCAGATCCCCGATAATGAAAAAATTATCCTTTTTACATAGTCCTATGCGTAAGTGCTTGTGGTTGAATTTATTAACAAGATAACCATTCTTTATTTCAAAATCAGATTCCAGTACCCCAAGGTCGCGTATAAGCCAGCGAGGTATTATGATTTGGTAACTTTTGTATGTGAAGCTGATATAATTAGCCTGGTAAAGCTGGTCAATCAGGT
>JALVRO010000271.1 GCA_027031265.1 Bacteroidales bacterium
GAAGGCGCTAAGACTATCATTCCAGCAAAGGCACACGCTAAAATATCTATGAGACTGGTGCCTAATCAAAGCAGCGAAAAGATTAGCCAATTGTTCGAAGAGCATTTCCGCCGCATTGCACCGAAGAGTGTGAAGGTTGATGTCAAGGTGCTGCACGGCGGCGAACCTTATGTTTGCCCGATTGATCTGCCTGCATACAAGGCAGCCGAAAAGGCATACACAGACGTTTTTGGACGCGAGCCTGTGCCAGTACGCAGTGGTGGAAGTATTCCTATTATTTCCACATTTGAGAAGATTTTGGGTGTTAAGACAATACTAATGGGCTTTGGACTGGAAGAAGACCGCATCCACGCTCCTAATGAGAACTTCCCTGTGGACCTGTTCTACAAAGGCATTGAGACTGTGGCTAATTTCTATTTGCATTATGCAGACATAATGGGTGTCTAACAAATTTTTAACCATAATCGCAAAGAGGCTGTCCTGCGAGGTCAGCCTCTTTTTTAATCAAAAATCTATGTATTTTCTCGTATTTGACACAGAGACTACTGGTTTTAGTGCACGCAACCGTCTGGTGCAGCTTGCCTGGCAGCTTTATAAAGATCGGCAGCTTGTGGAGGAGAAATGCTTTATCGTCAAACCATATAAATTCACCATTCCGCGCCAGGTCATTGAAATTCATGGTATAACAACAGAAATAGCCATGGAAAAAGGTCTGCCTTTGCGCACTGTACTGCGTCATTTTCTCAAGGCTCTTAGCCCGGCAGACTACATCATCGGACACAATGTGGAATATGACATCAAGGTAGTACACGACGAATTTTACCGCATGAGAATGCCCAATACTCTGATGGCAAAGAAAAAAATCGACACGATGAAAGTGTCTGTCTCTTACGTCAAGCTCCCTCCTGCCAAAGATTTTACGTATTACAAATACCCCAAGCTCAAAGAACTATACCGCTTTCTCTTTGGCCGCGACTTTGAGAATGCACACAATGCACTGGCCGATGTCAGGGCAACGGCAGAATGTTTCTTTGAGTTACTCCGTCGCGGCGTGGTAAAAGTGTGAGAATGAGCTAAAGAAGACTTTATTTCTGGCTCCGGTCTAAGCTACATTTAAAATATAATGCGTTTAGGTTTTGACCTCAACGCTTATTACTTCATACTTTGGCCTGCCACTGCATAGTATTAAACATAAACTCAATGATAAACAGGTAGTTACACCATAAAAACAGGACACAAAGCAGAGAAATAAATCTCCCAGAATCAGACTATAGGCAGGTATAAAAAACGAGAGGGCAGTCACAGATTGCCCTCTCTGTTGAGGCGGCGACCGGACTCGAACCGGTGTACCAGGTTTTGCAGACCTGTGCCTAAGCCCCTCGGCCACGCCGCCTTATAAAGCACTGCAAAAATAAAGCTTTCTTTCAAAATTTGCAAACTTGCCCTGTGTACCCTTTGCTAAAAACGATTAAAAAATTCAAAATCAAACTCCTGTCAAAACAAGCCTTTTAACCGCTGTATTCAACCTGGACTTGTGAATTGTCATTAACTCAGAGAAACTTTTAAAAGCTTTCCGGCAAGGCATATCCAGGAACAATCAAAAATGAATAGAACTATTCAATTAAAACTAGACTTACGCCAACTAAAGCATAAATACTTCATGAGGTGCTTACGCACGCTCATGAAGAGATTTTACATGTTCTTAAATAAGGTCGGAAACTAGCCAATTCAAAAGTAGCCAAACATCAGTCACGGCTTTAAAGTAACCTCCTCTGCTTCGTGAGGTGCTCGCACACGGCTACGATGAATGTTACTAACGACAAGACTAATTCGCAAAAAATTACTATTGCTCTTCGTGAGGCTCTCACGCACACTCATGAAGAGATTTTACATGTTCTTATTAAAGGTTGCCTATCAACAATTTTACTTCGTGAGGAGCCTGGGCACGCTCACGAAAAAAGGGGAAAAATAATCCATTAAAGGTATTAACGTTCACGGTTAAGAGTTATGCTCACCTCCTCCACTATTCCGCCAAGCTTTGGGAATAGCTTACTGAGCTTTACCTCAATACGCTCCAATTCGGAAAAACTCTCCCACACTGAGTCCAGGATCCGGCGAGCTGCATTCTCTATGAGGTTACATTTCTCCCTCATCTGCTCACGCACCAGGTTATAAACCAGCTGATAATCAAGAGCATCCCCCAAACGGTCAGACAGTTCTGCTTTGCTAGAATCATACCATAGCCGCATGTCCACGCGGAAATTATTGCCTATCTGCTTCTCCTCGTCATAATGTCCGATAAACGAGTGAAACTCCATGCCTTTTAGCTCTATCATGCCCATAGCTCAAAATTTATTTTTCATGTAAAAGTAATCATTTGCCCTGGCATGGACAAAAGGCTAAATCCTTAGATTTTTCTCAATAAACATAAAAAATATGCAATATAATAAAGTTTGGAAATAATAACGTTAAAGAATGAAATTGATTTAACTGCTAAGAAAAATTATTTAACTTTGAGACAAAAACATACCTAATGGAAATATGGAATAAAATAGATGATATAACTCTCTATAACGAAGACTTTTTAAAGCTTGAGCTTGACAGTGATAGTATTGATTTAATAATAACATCACCTCCGTATAATGTTGGTATTGAATACAATACTCATGACGACAGACTTTCTTATTCGGAATATCTAAACTGGACAAAACTTTGGTTAAAAGAGGCTCTTAGAATATTAAAGCCAGATGGACGTATGTGCCTGAATATACCTTTGGACAAAAACAAAGGAGGACAACAAAGTGTCTATGCAGATATAACTTCTATATCAAAACAAATTGGTTTTAAATATCATTCAACCATAATCTGGAATGAAGGAAATATATCCCGTCGTACCGCATGGGGGAGCTGGCTATCTGCTTCTGCTCCTTATGTAATAGCTCCAGTAGAAACAATTGTCGTTTTATATAAAAATTCATGGAAAAAATTAAGCAAAGGAATTTCTGATATTACTAAGCATGAATTTATAGAATGGACAAATGGACTCTGGACCTTTTCAGGGGAAAGTAAAAAGAAAATTGGTCATCCCGCCCCATTCCCTTTAGAATTACCCAAAAGATGTATAAAGCTGTTTAGCTATGTCGGTGATACAATTTTAGATCCATTCTTAGGTAGTGGGACAACAGTAATAGCTGCTAATAAACTCAACCGTAAAGCAATTGGAGTTGAAATTGATAAAAAATATTTTCAGCTAGCTATCCAAAGAATCTCATCTCACTGCTTAACTTTAAAAGGAATGTAAGTTATGAATATTAATGACTTCTCTTCGAGTCTTGAAAGCAGAAGGAAACAATACCTCAAACAAAAAGTAAAGGAATACATAAAACAAGGTTTCAGTCGCAGTGAAGCTATAAATAAAGCCAATCAATCATGGCGGGCACATATTGGTTCTCAAATTCAAAATGTTATCTATGACTTTATCACTGAGAATCTCAGTTCAACTAAACTAAAAATAACGACAGATAAGATACTGAAAAGTCAAAATCTTGAAAAGGAGTTAGAGAAAGTAAAGCGAATGATTGCTATAAGCTACGGAGAATATCTCTTCTTGCCTGACGCAGATATTGTTATTTATAAAATGTGTAAATCCGATGATATAAAAATTCTCGCCATTGTTTCTATAAAAAATTCTTTTAGAGAAAGAGGCTTTGAAACTACATATTGGAAATTAAAACTTACTGAATCAGAAATAACATCGCACATTAAAGTCTTTCTGGCTACTCCAGACAAAGACGATGAAATTGCCTACATAAAAAAGACTAAAAATCCATCTAAGATGAGAGTCATCCTTGAATACGAATTAGATGGACTTTATTTTTTGAAAGAAAATTTTGAAGAAACTCCAAAAGCAAAACATTTCTCAAAGATAATAGAAGACATTTTAGAAATAGCAAAAGATAACTGTTAAACAAAATTTATTTTCGTAATTTGGCTAAACAAAATAAAAAACCAAGACTTATGAGACGAATCGTTTTAGCTCTTCTGCTTGGAGTATTCCTCATTACTACTCCTGCCTGCAGTCAGGGTAGAAAAAACAAGCCCTCCTATGTGCTTATCAAGACAACGATGGGCGATATCAAGGTAAAGCTTTATCCCCGCACTATCCATCACACACAGAATTTCATCAAGCTGGTCAAAGAGCACTATTATGACAGTCTGCTTTTCCATCGTGTAATTCCGGGCTTCGTAATACAGGGAGGAGACCCGGAGTCTAAGAACGCACAGCCCGGACAGCTTCTGGGTAATGGAGGCCCTGGTTATACTATACCTGCGGAGCTCTGCCCTGAATATTTCCACAAGCGAGGAGCCCTGGCTATGGCCCGAGAAGGAGACGAGGTCAACCCCACACGCCGTTCCGCTGGTTCACAGTTTTACATAGTAGTAGGCAAAGTTTATACAGACCAGGAGCTCAGCACATTGGAGAAACGCATGAATACAAAATTCACTCCTGAACAACGCCAAGCTTACACCACAATCGGAGGTACTCCTTTTCTTGATGGACAATATACTGTGTTTGGCGAAGTAGTGGAGGGCATGGACGTTGTGGACAAGATTGCCAATGTTGACCGTGACGACAATGACCGCCCAAAGACAGATGTTCGTATTCTCTCTATGAAAATTGTGAGGAAATAACCACACTGTAAAAAAATGGGACGCCCGGGCGTCCCATTTTTTATTTAAAGCTTTATCAGGCCAATGCTATAGAGAAAAACTAGAGCTATAGCCACAGGCACAACAAAACGGATCAAGAACAGAAAGACGCCATAAAGACGCCCTTTCATCGCATTCTCGTTTGTAATCTCTGCTTTTGTCTCTCTGGTATTCATTACCCATCCGACAAATATCACTATAAACAGACCGCCCAGAGGAAGCAATATATTAGCAGTCAGATTATCCAGGAAGTCAAAGATTGTGCTACCCCAAATCTTAAAATCTTTGAGCACACCGAATGATAGTGTCGCTGCTATACCCAGGATAGCCACAACAAGGCTGCTCCATATAGTAGCTGCTTTGCGTGACAGATGAAATTCTTCTGTCAGGAATGCCACTGTAACCTCCAGTAATGAAATACTGGACGTCAGAGCTGCCACCACAAGAAGCAGGAAGAAAATAATTGCAAAGAAATAACCACCAGGCATTTGCTGGAAAATTCCTGGCAAAGTCAGGAAAGCCAGACCCGGTCCTACTTCTGGCTTTAGACCAAAAGCAAAAACAGCTGGAAAGATAGCCACACCAGCCAGTATAGCAACCAGTGTATCAAAGAAAGCCACTTCACCGGCAACATCAGTCAGATTCTCACGCTTCTGGATGTAAGAGCCATAAGTTATCAGCACTCCCATTCCCAGACTAAGGGAGAAAAACGCCTGGCCCATTGCCTCAAGAATAGTCTTTGCTGTGACCTTGGTAAAATCGGGCTTAAACAAAAATGCCAGACCTTTGCCAGCACCAGGCAATGTGACAGCACGTATTACCAGTATCAAAAGAATTAAAAACAAAATTGGCATCAAAATCTTGGTATAACGCTCAATACCCTTCTCTATACCTGCTATTACAATGGCTGCCGTTAGTATCAGAAAAATTATCTGCCAGAATACAGGCAACAAAGCCGAAGTGTGGAATTTTTCAAAAGTCTCGGCCAACTGGTCTCCACTCAGACCATGGAAGGCATCTATTATAGCCAGATATGTGTAATGAAGCGTCCAGCCTGCTACTGTTGAATAAAAAGCAAAAATCAAAAAACCTGTTAACACTCCCATAACTCCCACAAGGTACCATGGACTGCCAGGACGAAGCTTACGAAACGAACCAACCGCATTACTCTTTGAACGACGACCGATTATGAGCTCCGATAGCATTGCTGGCACACCTATTAGCGTGACGAAGATTACATAAATAATCAAAAAAGCACCTCCTCCATTCTCTCCTGCCACATACGGAAAACGCCATATATTTCCCAGTCCTACCGCCGAACCAGCCGCAGCTGCTATTATACCAAACTTACTCACAAAATTTTCACGCTTGCCAGTAACCTTTTCTTTTGCCATGACTTGAGTTTTTTCTTATTTTATCGTCAAAATTAACCTTAACATAATTTATTACAAAATTTTAACTCTCCTATGCTAAAGAATAATAAAATTAGCGCTATTATACTGGCAGGTGGCAAAAGCCGTAGAATGGGACAGGACAAGAAATTGCTACAGATTACGGATAGCGGCGAGATGCTTTGGGAACGCACTGTCTCCCTGGTAGAACCGCTTGCCAATGAAATACTTATCATCGCCCGGCCTGACGAAATCCGTTACACAAAACACACTGTTATACAAGACATTATACCTGGACTTGGGCCTTTGGGCGGCATTTACACTGGACTAAAAAACATCTCTACCCCGCTTGCCCTGGTCTTACCTATTGACATGCCCCTTCTGGATAGACAAACGCTTAAAAAATTATTAAACAGTGCTACTGCTAGCGACAAAATAATTATTGCAAAACATGGACAATATATTGAACCTCTGGTTGGACTCTACCCTGGAGCAGCACTCCCTCATATTGAGAGTATGATTAGACGGAAAACATACAAACTGCGTCTGCTTTTCGATCTATACCCCACTCGCTTTGTAGATTTTCCTGATCACACACCTTTCCTGAACATCAATACTCCTGGCGATCTGGAAAAACTCCAAAAAATTCTTCAACAAACACGCTAATAACGTGCCTCTCTATAACGAAAGTGGAACCCCACGAGGCCCCACTCCTTTGTGTTATCATGTTGTGCTTTGCACTACCCAAAGTTGTCCAATAGGTGGATTCAACTGCAAAAACTGAGACAGGCGATATTAGCTAACTATAAATCTTCCCAGGGCTTCAAGTTTTTGTATATCGTGAATATCACTTAAATTTTAGGAAATACACAGTATTATTCTCCTGTGGACGGAAACCAATATTAACGATTGTATACTGCTTGCCATCCTGCAGTTTATCCGACATACCAAAGGTCAAAGCCCTGGCTGGATTGCCCATGGTATAGCTTATCACGTAGTAGATATCATCCTGGTTTGTAACAAGATAAGCTGTTTGATAACTCATCCCATCACCTGTAGCAGCTATTGCTTTCTGCAGGCCATGGTAGATTGTCAGGTTCTTGATAAACAGCTCAGGCTTTGTCAGATGCTGGTATGACAATGCCATGTAAAGATAAGCATTCTGATCCAGGGGATATTGCCCGATAGCACGCCTGGCAGACAAAACGCACTCTTCGTATTTACCCCGGGCATATAGATTCATATATTCAGAAGGCTTTGTGCGGTTAATCTCATTATCCATGGCATATCCAAGATACAGCATCGCATACTCGTCCAGGGACAGGCGCTCTGGCTTTGACTGGAATTTCTTCCACAGCCGGTCATAATAATAATGACTGGCCTCATCTTTCAGGGCTGTGTGGATATAATCAAGGTTAAGGGCATTAATCTTTGTAAACTTCTTGTCTGATCCAATAACACCTGCTGGCGTGCGTGAATACAAAGAAGCGGCAATCTTGAGATTGTAGGCAGCCATGTTACCAGGAGAGAGCTGAAGCAATTTATCAGCGGCTTTTTGTGCTTTGTTATAATCTCCTTGAGCTATATATATGTATGCCAGAATCTGGTAAAATTCCGGTATTTTATTATCCTGTGATAAAGCCAGTTCGCATATCTTCTTTGCCTTGTCATACTGTGCTGTGTAGTAATAAGACCATGCCAGGTAATAATGTGGGTTTAGATTATCAGTCTCTGTAGTTACGAGTGGCTCTAGTATTTTGATTACCTTGTCATATTGCTGTAGCTGGTATAGCACCTGTGCCTTGAATACCAATAATTTTCTAGACTGCGGATTAATTTCCAGTGCTTTATTAATACTGTGCAAGGCCAGTTCATACAGACGAGCCTTATATTCGATAGAAGCTTTCAGGTAATAGAAGTTATAATTTTCCGTTGATTTGCGAATAGCTGTGTTGACGAAGTCATAAGCCTGCTGCAGGGAATCAATCTCATAGAGATAGTCTGCCAGGAAGTAATAAGGATAAGGATTAGATGTGTCGCGCTTCATCACCAGAGAATAAAAAGCATAAGCAGAGTCGAGATTACCTCTAGCCTGATATGCCAGACCTATGTATAAGGCATAATTCAGACTATCGGGCGCCAGAGAATAAGCCTGTTTAAAGTTTTCGATAGCCTTCCCTGGCTGTCCATATCCTGTCAGATACATCAAGCCCATTGTATAATAAACCTGTGCATTACCCGGGTTAAGAAGGCGGGCCTTATTTAACGCAACATAAGCACTATCCGGCTTATGCAGAGCAACATAACACTGTCCTAGTCCAAGGTAATCTTTATCTGACTGTCGCAGGTATGTAAGGCTGTTATATAGATTTTTTGCCTTCAGATACTGACCTTGTTTCCTTAATGATTCGGCTTGCCTATAGAGCTGCTGCGCATTCTGTGCAAATATGTGCAGAGAAAAAGCCATTATCAGTGTAATAAAGATTGTTTTTTTCATAAATCACAGTTTTTTATGTTTTTGGTTAAAGATTTCAATTAATTGCTCAACAATGCGGGGATAATGTTCATATTCCAGCTCATGCACACGCTGGGCGAGTGTTTCCACGCTATCACCAGGAAGCACAGGACAGGTAGCCTGAAAAATTATATCCCCTTCATCATAACGCTCATTCACATAATGAATAGTAATGCCACTCTGCCTGCGTCCGCTTTCCAGGACCGCACGGTGCACACGGTCTCCATACATACCTTTGCCGCCAAAATCTGGCAGCAAAGCAGGGTGAATATTTACAATCCGCCTCCTGTATACTTCAATAATACTATCAGGTACGAGCCACAGAAAACCAGCCAGTACAATAAAGTCCACATTATTATCCTTGAGCGTCTGGAGCACAAAGTCTGTGTCGTACAATTGTTTGCGGCCAAAGACCAGCACAGGTACGGTGAGCCTGTGGGCCCGCCGTATAACGCCAGCCTGTGGATTATTAGACAAAACTATTACCACACGTGCCCTGTCGCTTGTGGAGAAATATTTTATCAGATTTTCGGCATTTGTACCGCTACCAGATGCAAAGATAGCTATACGCTTCATCAGTCAATAATTTTTAGCGTACGAATAATAGCTTCCACCTGCCAAAGATACAGTTTCTTATCCAGCTTACCAGCATAGACAAAACCATCAACGACAACTATGCGGCTACGTTTCTGGTCAAGCACAGACAGATTGATAAAAGGACCTCCCAGGAAAGCACCATGTGTCTTCCACAGCCCACGTATAAGCACACCATAATGTCCATCAATATTCAAAACCTCAGACTGAACGGGGTATAAACGTTCTATCTGCATGTATGATCCTTGCTTTGGCCCAGGAACATTATACTTAGTAACTGTATCCCTAAGATTGGTTATGCTCTGAACGCTAAAATTACTCTTCGAGGTATAAGTTCGTGTGTAGATCAGAATACCCTGACTTGATCTAGCTGTCTCACGTGCTATCCATGCAAAATTATTCTTGTCCACGTCCAGGCTATAAGAATTTGGTATTAGCAGGTAGATATGAAATTTTTCCTCCAGGCGGTCAATGACTTCTGGATTGCGGTAATTATAAAACGCAGCCTGGTAACGATGTAATTCCTCCATATATAATGTATCAAGCAGGCGCTGGCGTGTTTTACGGAACAACTCCATAAACTGTTGTTTATCAGGAGCCTGATATGTGATAACTATCTGATTGTACGCCCATTTATTGTGGTCTATTTTCCAGCCTCTTTTGTAAGAAGGCCCAATATTGACAAACAAAATATTACGATGCTCCTTATAGATGCTATTAAAAGCATTAGGTTCTATTTGAAGGATCTTGAAAAATGGCTCATCCTGTGGCAAAGCAGGGAAAGGCTGTGCAAAGAAGTAGAATATTGTGTCCCCCACAGGGCTATCCCATAGTTTTTTATCAATGACAACTTCTATTTCGCCTGCATT
>JALVRO010000272.1 GCA_027031265.1 Bacteroidales bacterium
GACATACCACTGGCGCTGGACTTCCTGCTTCTTTGCTGACTGTGTCTTGTAACTTAATGCGTCCACGTCTTTTGATTTTTTGAAATTTAACCTAGTTTTTCGGACTTGCAAAACTAAAATTTTTTTCCGTTTATCCCAATTTGTTGAGAGTTTTTTTGTTGAAAACTTTTATAAAACCATGCATTTTAGATTGTTAGCAAACTACATCCAGTAAGTATTAAAAAATCATAAACCCTAATTTATGCTCTTTTTTTGTTCTATGGAAAACCATATTTATACAGCTTACTTCTATGTTTCGGATAATTTATTTAATTTTATTCTGCAACAAAAACACAGGTCTATGACTGATAAGGAAAAATTCATGCTTCGCGCTATTGAGCTGTCAAAGCAAAGTGTGCTGCAGGGAGGAGGGCCATTCGGCGCCGTTATTGTCAAGGATGGAAAAATTATTTCAGAAGCGTCAAATTCTGTAACACTGGATAATGATCCTACGGCACACGCAGAAATTAATGCTATACGGCAGGCTGCTAAAAAGTTAGGAACATTTGACCTGTCAGGATGTGAAATATATACTTCATGCGAACCATGTCCCATGTGCCTGGGCGCTATTTACTGGGCACGTCTGGACAAAATATACTTCGCCAATACCAGGAGAGATGCTGACCACATTGGCTTTAGCGACCAGTTTATCTATGATGAGATTGCCAAACCTGTGGACAAGCGTAAAATTCCTACTATTCAAATTATGAGGGACAAAGCCCTGGAAGCTTTTAAGCTCTGGGAGGAGAAAGAAGACAAAATCCAGTACTAAAAAAGCGCCACAATCCTGGGCAGAAAAATAATAATGCCCACTATTACTGCCATTGTAGCCATAAGCAAGACAGCACCGGCTGCTATATCCTTTACCAGGCCAGCAAGCTTGTTGTACTCAGGTGAGACTAGATCCACCAGTTTTTCCACAGCTGTGTTAAAAGCCTCTGCACTGAGTACGAGAAATATTGTTATCACTATTACTAACCATTCTACTGTAGAAAGGCCAAACAACACACCTGCACCTATCACACCAGCTGCTACCAGGAGATGAATATGAAAATTACGCTGGGTTCGTGCTACATACCACAGTCCCCTTATAGCAAAGCCCAAAGCCTTAATCATCCTTCTCCAATACTCTAAAAATTGGTACATGGGTTAGTGTTTTTAATTTTTTGCTAAAATGCCACCTTTCACATCTTCTGAGTCTGCGCAACATTTTGTATGTATATGCCTTATTACGTGTAAGCAGATACTTACTATTCGGAAATTCTTCGCGGCGGAAAACTCCAGCAACACGGCCAGATATAACCCTGATCTCCAGAGGTTTAAGCCCAGTATCTGCAATAAAATAACGGAATGAGTCCTCTGAGAAATAATAAAACCAATCCACACGATAGTCGAGTGTCCTCACATTGAGCAATGGCACATCTATATATATAATTCCCCCCTCTCTAACCAGGGTAATGGCCTTTTGCAAAAACTCCAGGGGAGAGCCGATTCTGTTAATCACCCCACTTAGAACAAGAACATCAAATTCTCCCTTCTCAGGGAGTTTGTTAAATGCTATCTGCTTTATATTCATTCCCAGGCTCTGAGCAAGCTCTACAAAATCTTTCTCCGGCTCATAACCAAGAACCTGTGCTCCTGCATTGACAAAAGGTAGGAGGTTCCAGCCAGCACCTGCTCCTATCTCCAGAACAGTTGTCCCACTTGTAATATTTACCACATGTTTAACCAGCTTAAATATATCTGCTCCCTCCAGAGGATTATATTTAGCCAACACATAGTCCCTAATATGACCATATCCATAAAAAGTAAGGAAATAGTCACGATGGCTCCTCAAGTCTGTATAAAATACATCTGTATATCGCGGTGTCATAATCATTGTTCCACAATGCCTACACACAGCCAGAGGGGCGAGAAAACCTTTTTTGTCTACACTGGCTATCAAATCAAAGTCTGTGCTTCCACACAAACATTTGTTCCAATAGAGCCGGTATACACCAGCTTCTACCTGATTATTAAATTCTCTAACAATCTGAGGCAAAACCCCGGTCACGCGTCTTTCGGGCAGATGAAACTTTTCGAAAGGCAGGATAATGTCATGGTATTCCATGTTGTGTCAATTTAATGAAGCGTGGGCTGGCCACGCTTCATTATTTTACTAATAGCGATAATGGTCAGGCTTGTAAGGACCATCCACATTTACGCCAATATATTCAGCCTGCTCTGGTGTTAGCTTTGTTAGCTTAACACCCAGATGATCCAGGTGCAGACGAGCCACTTCTTCGTCAAGCTTCTTAGGCATACGGTAAACCTTTTTCTCATGGTCATTCTGCCAGAGCTCGAGCTGTGCCAATACCTGGTTGGTGAAAGACATGCTCATTACAAATGATGAATGTCCTGTAGCCGCACCAAGGTTAACCAGACGACCATCAGCTATCAGAATTACAGAATGGCCGTCAGGGAAAATATACTGATCTACCTGTGGCTTAATGTTAACCTTGTTAATACCTGGATAATTTTTGAGTTTGCTCACCTGTATCTCATTATCAAAATGGCCAATATTGCACACAATAGCCCCATCCTTCATTTTCTCCATGTGCTCAATTGTGATAATGTCTCGATTTCCTGTAGCTGTTACGAAAATATCTGCCTTGTCAATATAATCTTCGATTGTCGTTACCTCATATCCTTCCATGGCTGCCTGCACAGCACATATTGGATCTATCTCTGTGACAACCACACGTGCACCAAAAGCTCTTAGGGATTGTGCTGAGCCTTTACCAACTTCACCGTAACCACATACAACGGCAGTCTTGCCTGCAATCATGATGTCTGTAGCTCGCTTTATGCCATCAATAAGGGACTCGCGGCATCCATAGAGATTGTCAAACTTGGACTTTGTCACAGAATCATTCACATTAATGGCCGGGAACAGCAACTTACCCTCTCTTTCCCAGCGATAAAGGCGATGCACACCTGTTGTTGTCTCCTCAGACACACCGCGTATCTTTTGCACAAAACGGTGCCATTTACCTGGGTCATCCTTCAGCGAGGCTCTAATACGCTCATACAAATAGTATTCATCTTCGCTTTCAGGCTCCTTGTCAAGGATAGATGGATCTTGCTCAGCCATATATCCCAGATGTATCATCAAAGTGGCATCACCACCATCGTCAACGATCATATTTGGTCCATTACCATCCAGGAATGTCAATGCCATTTCTGTAGCCCACCAATATTCTTCAAGGTTCTCACCTTTCCATGCAAATACAGGTATGCCCCGTTCTGCAATGGCTGCAGCAGCATGATCCTGTGTGGAGTATATATTACA
>JALVRO010000273.1 GCA_027031265.1 Bacteroidales bacterium
GCATTAGACAACAATGAATTAAATTTAAGTACTGATACAAAAGAATTTACTGCAGACGATATAGAAAGATATAAGGTTCTAGACACACAAATATGGGAACCCAATGAAGTTATATGGTTAATTGCAGCAGAGGCAAAGAAGTTTGATGCTTTTTATAAAAGTATTTTTAAAGGAGATTTACTAAAAGCAATAAAGAAATATAGCATAGCAGTTTCTTCTGATACTAATGTGTTTGTAGATTACATGGAAAGGATAAACAATTTTAATCTTTCAGAAAAGAATCTTAAAGAATCTATAAATTTAAAGAATAAAGACCTTGAAAATAAATATGCTTTAGTAGTACTTTTAGTGAAATATAATGGTAAATATCTTCCTTTGTCAGATTTACCCGGCTTTTATAAAGTTTTTGAACAATTAAATAAAAAACGATTTCTCCAAGAAAAGCAAGCAAAAAAAGGAATATCTTATATTTCAGGAGAATTCACTAACAATCTGACTTTACCTGTTTTTATTCGTAGAGTGAATCTAAATAAAATTTTTGTTACTACCACTAATAATTTTGCATCTTATTTTAAAGATAAAAATTATTACAAAAACTATTCACTTAGCAGCGAAGAAAAATTAAATTTAAATGCAGCTTCACATTTTGTTCTGAACAATCTTACCTTTAATATCGCTCAGACTCCCCACTTTTTCATCCCTCAAGTAATGCCAAAATTATTAGAGAATGAGATTGATTTAATAAATAATCTTGAAAATTTGAAAAGAACAAGTCAATTGCTTTTTGAATCTGGCTATAAAAAAGTTTTATCCATAGAAGATAGGCTTAAAACAGAAATAGAATTTCTTGATGAAAATTTAGATCTACCATTGTGGTTGACTTATTATGGATTTGAAACTGATGGTAAAAGTCTAAAAATAATTAATAAAATTGAAGATATTTCACCATCTAGATTAAAATTTATTTCAGAAAAATTATTAGAAACGAACATAGATTTATTTAGTTTCTTTGAAGCTAATTATAATTTTTACAGCATTTATAGGTATATTCCTATTAGGATTGATAAAAAATCTAAAGAGCCTAAAGACAAAGTTAATATAGCTCTTAAAATCTTTAAAAACATATTGGAAAACAATAAGATAGACGTAGAATTGTTATATAATTTAGCAACGGAAGTTTTTCAAGCGTATTATTATGACAGGTTAGAGACTTATTTGAATTTGCCAAAAATTGCAGAACTAGACTTCGCTTTTGCAAATACTGTTAAAATGTATTTATTCTTTATAAAATATTTACAAAACATAAATGTTATGGATAAAAATAATTATTCTCCAAACAATTCCGAATTAGAATTTTTTGAAGAAATGAGTCTTACTCAACAGCAAAAAGCTATGTTTTATCTAGGCCGAATTTTAGATCAAATTGCATATGCCCAATATAAAAGCGGGCATAAAACTAAGCCTGTACTTAATAAATTGAATTACAGTGGAATGGATAAAGAAGCAATAGTACGTTTGGCCAATGAATTATTTGAAAAAACTAGACAATATAATACTAAATTATCACTTTTTGAAGTAGAGAAAAATTTCGCATTGTTTAATAAGTATTTTGATTATAACAATTGGGCCTTATCTGCTCAGCAGGCTATTTTCTACATTCTAACTGGTTATTCTTATGAGCGTTTGAATTTTTCAAATCAAACTAACGAAGAAAACAATTAAAAAATAAGATATTATGGAAACTATTAAACAAAATAGGGATTTTTTATTCTTATATGAAGCCATACAAAATAATCCTAATGGCGACCCTGACCAAGAGAATAAGCCTCGTATGGATTATGAGACCAATACTAATTTAGTCACTGATGTCCGTTTAAAGCGTTTCATCAGAGATTGGCTCAAATCTCAAGGTTATGAAATTTTTGTATCTTTAGATGATGATGCAAAGGTTAGTCCAGAAACAAAATTAGACAGTTACTTAAACAAAATTGTTTCTCCTGGGCTAGCAGATGAGATTTTTAGTGGAAAGCCAGAATTGAAAGAAAAATTTATGGAAATTGTAAACAAAAAGAAAAAAGATGAAACGTTAGCTAAACTCTTAAAAGAAAAGAGCTCATTAGAGGTGAATAAGTATTTACTCTCTTATTTAATTTCACGTTATTTTATGGACGTCAGAATGTTCGGAAGCGCTTTTGCTATTAAAGGTTTTACTTATGCTTATACTGGGGCTATTCAGATAAACTGGGGCTATTCTTTGAATAAAGTCTATCCTATGGAGAGCAATTCTATAGTAACAATAATGAGTGATGAGGCTAGTACTTTTGGTAAAGATTATCGTATATGGTATAGTCTTTTAGCTTTTTATGGAACAATTAACGAAAAAGCTGCTAAGCAGACTTTTCTTACAGAAGAAGACGTTGTAAAATTTAGAGAAGCTATTTGGAAAGGTATTCACGCACTTCCTACAAGAACAAAACAGAACCAGTATCCATTGCTTTACCTTGAAATTAAATATAAACCAGATATTTCAAATGGAATGTTAGCAGATTTGAGACAATATTTACATGTTAAACCTAAGGATAATTTGACTTATAAGCAGGTACGTAAATTTGACGATTTGGATGTGGATTTTTCTAAATTATATGACGTGTTAGCAAATAATGACTTGGTCGATAAAATTTATATGAGAAGATCTGATAAAATAAATTTAGAATTACCAAACGTAGAATTAATTTAATGAAGAAAAACTCTTGAAAATGGAAATTTTAAGTTTTGACATTATCGGTAAATTTGCTCATTTTAGAAAATTTTATGGAAATAATTCTGCTCTAACTTATTCTATACCTCCAAGGACTACGATTACTGGAATATTGGCAGCTATAGCCGGACTAGATAAAGAGTCATATTATTTAGATTTGAATTCAGAAAAGTTGGACATAGCTGTTTTTTCAACGTCAGCGATTAAAAAAGTTTTTTATAGACTTAATACTCTGATGATAAAAGGCTTAAAAGATTTTAGGGGGCGTTTAGGACATACTCAAACTCCTTTCGAAGTTATTTCAGGATATAAAATAGACCATGATTTCGTTAAGTATACTATTTATTTGCGAAATAAAGAAAGCGAAGTTTACCAGCAGATTAAGGAACATCTTCTAAATAGGAAACCTATCTATAGTCTGTATCTTGGTCTTGCAGGCTTTTTAGCTTGGATTGAAAATCCTTCTATTCTTAGGGCAGAAGAAAAATTTGCTGACCAACAAATAGTTGAATTAGATTCTACAGCTAATGCTAAACAGGTATCACAAATCTTTTTTGAGCAAAAAGAAAAATTTGACTTTGTCGAGGAAGAGAAATTGCCTGCTGACTTTGATACTGAACGTAGAGTTATAAAATTTAATGATCTAATATTTACCTTAGGTGGTAAGAAATTAAATGTACGTATATCTGGCAGATATTATGTTCTAAACAACGAAAAAAAAATACAATTTATGCTTTGACATGATAAAATATCTTTCTCATCCAAATAAAGAATTAAGCGAGCACTTAGGCAATGTGAAAGCCAACGCCCTGAAACTTTTTTTTGAAGGTAGTTTTGAAAAATACGAATTAAAAACTATTATATCTGCTATTGCATTATATCATGATTTAGGTAAGTCTACATCTTATTTTCAAGATTATTTAAAAGGTCAAAAAGTTGGATTTGAAAGAACTCATGCAAGAATTGGGGCGTATGTTGTTTTAAACTATTTGTTGAAAGAATTACCTGACGAGCAAAATAAAAAAATTTTGCTCGTTAGTCTTGCTATGTTAGCTGTACTTTGGCATCACAGAAACTTAAATAATCCTAAGGTAAGTGAATTATATACTCCTTTATTTGATACAACAAAAGAAATTTTTTACAAACAAATTCAAAATCTAAAACAACAAGCAAAAAATATACCTTTTCTGAAAGCAGCCATCCCTTATCTAGACACACAAATCCCTACGTTATTTAAAAAATTTTGGCATAATTTTTTTAAAAATGTTCCTGCAACCCCCGAATACTACTTTCTCTTTAACTACATTTTCTCACTTTTAATAGAAGCAGATAAGCTAGATGCATCAGAAACACCTATTTACGAACATAAGCCAATACCAATAGACATTGTTGACAATCAAATCCAGAAATTCCCACAAAATGAATTGTCAAAGCTAAGAACACAAGCCCGAAAGGAAGTTGTGGCAAATGTCGGCGAACTAAATCTTGATAAAAACCATCTATTTACACTTTCTGCACCAACAGGTATTGGTAAAACCCTGACTTCCCTAGAATTTTCTATTAAACTGCGTAACCGTATTGCACATGAAAAAGGCTATCAGCCTTTGATAATTTATGCTTTACCTTTTATAAATATTATTGAGCAAACTTACGAAGTTTTTAAAGAAGTATTTGGCGATAAATACAGAATTTTAGCTCATTACCAATTTGCTGACGTTTTTTCTCAGTTTGGCAGCAAGAACGATGAAGATGATGAACTTAATCTTAAAGTATATCACAGAAACTTAATGAGTTTAGACACTTGGCAAGCTGATATTGTGATCACCACTTTTGTGCAATTTTTTAAAACTTTAATCACTGGCAAAAACCGACTATTAAAAAAATTCAACCATCTAGCAGGTAGCATTATAATTATTGATGAGATTCAGACTTTACCTGTAAATATGTTGCCTCTTTTAGGCGCTATGTTATATTTTTTGACTGAGTATCTCAGAAGCTATATCATTGTGATGACAGCAACTCAGCCAGGTATTTTTAAACTTACAAAGCAAGTACTTAGTATAGAAAGTTTTGATGTAAGAAATCCAATCAAAGAACTTTTGCCTAATAACGCAAAATACTTCAATTATTTCAAACGCACAAAAATTATCCCACTGATTGATAAAGAATTAGATAAAGAAGACGAATTCTTGGAAATTTTTAAGCAACGTTGGGATAAAACGAAATCTGCTCTTATAGTAGTAAATACAATAAAACGTTCTATTAAGATTTACAATGCTTTGAAGGAACATCTTGCTAATTTCCCAATTTTTTACCTTTCAACGAATATTACACCGCTTGAAAAAGAACAACGCGTTAAAGAAATTAAAACAAAATTAGAAAACAGAGAGAGACTGATTCTTGTTAGTACTCAAGTAGTTGAGGCAGGCGTTGACCTAGATTTTGATATGGCATTCAGAGACATTGGACCAATTGACTCTATCGTTCAGATTGCTGGCCGCATAAATAGAAATTACAAAAAAGGCGAATACTTACCTCTATATGTTGTTCATTTTAAAGATGATGCAAGTAGAATTTATGGAACAATAACTGTTGACCAGACTTTGAAAGCATTGTCGGGTTATAAAGAAGTTTCAGAACATGAATACAAGAAACTAGTAGAAAAATATTTTACTGATTTAGCCGAACGAAAGAGCTTTGATGATTATGTTGAAATTTTTAATGCAATAAAAAGTCTAGATTACAGCAAGATAGAAGAATTTGAAGTTATTAAGAATGACTATGCAAAATACAATATTTTTATAGAGCTTGATTTGAAAAACTCTAAAGTTAAAGCTAACGAAGTCGTAGATGCTTATCAAAAATTGAAAAACGGAGAGATGAAGAAAGCTGAGTTTGACACAAAATATAAACTTGCTTTTAATCAGCGCATTATAAGTATTGCGCTTAATAAAATTTACTTCAGTCAAAATATTGAGCCATATTTAGCTAAGCTTGACGAAAATTATTTTCTACTCCCTAGCAAGTATATTTCTTTAAATAAACCTGATGTTGAACTTTATAATATTGAAACCGGCTTTAGACGTGATTTGACTGATGAGAGTGCATCATTTATAATTTAAAAATTAGCATTATGTCTGTTTTTCTTACTATTACTCGTATCCAATTCCCCGACATACCATTGCGCTCGCGGGATGGCCATAAACTACGTGGATTCTTTGGTAATTTATTCAAAGAACATTCTCCTCTTCTCCATAATCATTTTGAGGATGGCAGCCTTCGTTATGCATACCCTCTTGTGCAATACAAAGTTATTAACAAAATACCATATCTCATTGGTTTACAAAAAGGAGCACACTTATTAATAGACTTATTCCTAAAAGTTAAATTTTTAGATATAGATGGTCAAAAATATACAATACTTAGCAAAAACATTGCTCATCAAAAAATAGAATTGTTTGAATCACATGACATAAAAACCTATCACTTTCTTACACCATGGATGGCTCTTAACCAGGAAAATTTTAGAAAATACATGTCCTTCGATAGCCACAAAAAAGTCCTACTTTTGAAAAAAATACTTATTGGCAATGTGCTGAGCTTTTATAAATTTATGGATTTTCGTATTTCTACACGTCTTGACGCTCTGGTATCTGTCAAGCCTATTATAACGAATTTCAAAAACCAGAAAATGTTAGCTTTCACAGGTCATTTTGCTATAAATGCTATATTACCAGAATATATAGGCCTCGGAAAATCTGTTAGTCGCGGCTTTGGCACAATTAGCTCAAAGAGAAAATAACCTTTCTCTCAGATAACAGATAAACTTGTCTCTATCCTTCACAACAATTGAACTCTTAAATCCAGCCTTTCACCAAATCTGCTAATTATCAGCCCTTTTGTTACAAACAATGTCTTTAAACTAAATTTCCTGATAGTGAGTATCAAAAATTTTTAGCATAACATAAAAAAGAAACATAACACCTTGAAAATAAATAAATTTTATCAGAAATTTAATAAATAAATGAAACTACAAATCTCCTTCTGCCTGGGCAGATGACTACCACAGACTGCGAAGAGTAAAATTTAAAACCAAAATACCATGAAAACCATTTCCTGCCTATTTATGAGCATAATATTTGCCCTTACTCTGAACGCCCAGGTATTGCCCACACATATAGAGCATACTGCGCCTTCAACAGATTCAATAGAATTACCACAGCCCATCTGGCACACAAAATCTCAAACAAAAGCTAGCGTCTGGGTTCTGGACTCCATGATCTCATACCAGAGAAAAAATGGTCAAATGAGCCTTTACCGCAAAATGTTCGTCCTGCAGGTGGATGAATATCATAATCCTGCCAAGCTGATAACAATAGTCCTTGACACGAACACCAAACAGTGGATAAATAAAGATTCAATAGCATTAACTTACTATGGTTATAACAAAATACATACACACCTTACCCTCCCATGGGACAAATGTAACTCCACCTGGGCAGACACGGGCAAGTATGAAGAACTCACGCAAAAGGGCATAACAATTATTTACATCTCTAAAGACTGGGATGAAAACAAATGCAAATTTGTGGATGGAGAAAAAGAAGTCTATACTTTGAAAAACGAAGGGTCCTATGAGTCGCAGATTAGATACAGATTAGACACAACGAGCATAACCTGGGCTAAATACAGAAAAGCAATATACTATTACAATAGCAACAACCAATTATCCAGCATAATAAACCAGAAACGGAATGACAGCACACAGGCCTGGTATAATTATGAAAAGCGTGTGTATGAATACAACTCACATGGATTATTAACTACTTCGTATACAATGCTATGGGACAACACAAACCAGATGTGGGTTTATAGCAGGAAAATCGAACTACAATATGACAGTCTCAAACGCGTAAGCAAACTTATCTTTTACTTATGGGACACCACTAACAACCAGTGGGTCAAAAAATTACACGCATTAATAGAATACAGCACAAATCAACGCACACATACTTATCAAAAATGGGATGTGTTCTTTGTCCAGTGGGTAAACTATATAAGAATTATTTACCACATAGACAATGCAGGGAACCTGGTTGACCAGATCTACCAAAGATGGAACACTACAAACAACAGATGGATTAATATTGAAAAATTCGAATATGTCTATGATTATTCGCTAGGCATACAGACTGAATACAATTATTATCAATGGAATACACGCTCTTGGTTACTACAGGCCCAGGACAGGTTCTATTATTCAAGAGTCATATATAATGGCCTTGAACACATATATAGAAATCTAATTATCCATCCTAACCCCGCACATAATGAACTGATAATAAATAACTTCACACAAGGAGAATACAAAATAACAACTCTCTACGGAAAAATACTTCTACACAATAAGCTCCATAATAATAGAATAAACATTCAAGCTCTACCATCAGGAATTTATATACTCGAGATTAAGAATGATACTAAAAAATATCACTCCAAATTCATAAAACTGTAAATAACGCAGCGATGAAATAGCACAGAAGCATAAATAATCAATAAAACCTTAAAATTAACATATCTTTTCTGAGAAACTTAATAAATAAATGAAACTACAAATCTCCTTCTGCCTGGACAGATGACAACCTGGCTAAATATAAAACACTAAAACCAAAGATCATGAAAACTGCAGTATGTCTATTTTTGAGCATTATATTTGCTCTTACTCTGAATGCCCAGGCAGTACCCGGGCATGGTCTAATACCAGAGACTTCAACAGTTAGTATACAAATTCCACAACTTATCCGACAAACAAAATCTCTAACAAAAGCCACAGCCTGGGCACTGGACTCCATGCTCTCATACAAAAGCACTAACAACCAGATGCAGCTATACCGGAAAATGTTTGTCAAAGCAGTAGACCAGTACGCTAATCCATATAAACTTATCACAATTATTCTTGACAATAACACTAACCAATGGATAAACAGTGACTCTACAATAATGAGCTATTACGCTCATGATAAAACCCACACCCTTCTCTCTTTCAGCTGGAATAAATGCAATAATCAGTGGAGCGACACTACTCATTACAAAGAACTAACAGAAAGCAAAAAATATATAACTTATATCTTTCGAAATTGGGACTACACAAATTGCAAGTTTACAAGTGGATACAAACATTCTTATACTATTAATGATGACGGCAATTATGACTCTATTCTAATTTTCAAACTAGATACTGCAAACAATGTCTGGGTTAAATCAAAGAAAAAAACATACTTCTACTACACAGAGAACCTTATTTACAACATCCTGGAACAAAAATGGAATCATAATAAAGAGCAATGGGAAAACTATCAAAAAATTGAAGATGAATACAACCAAGACAAACAGTTAATAACCGAAAACTATCTAGTATGGAATAATATCAAAAAACAATGGCAATACTCTATGCAGAAAGTGCTCTCTTATGATAACAACGGATGGCTCATAAACATTGTAACAAAACACTGGGATTACATTAACAATAAATGGGTTAATAGCTCCCGAATCCTCATTCATTATACAGCAAACACGCAAACTACGACATATCAAAGCTGGGATGCTAACAACTCACAATGGGTGAACACCTCTCAATTCATTTTTAACTATAATAATACTGGTAAACTATTAGAACAAATCGACCAATTATGGGATAGCAATAATAACAAATGGGATAATACTGATAAATACGAATATGTTTACGATTCGGCAGACAACCAGACAGAATACAATTATTATCAATGGAATACAGGTAGCTGGGTACTCAAGAGCCAGGACAAATTCTTTTACTCACAGATGTCTTACAATGGAATAGCTTCTGTAAAAATGAACATAAAAATCAGCCCAAATCCCGCATATAATGAACTGGTAATTTATGGCTTAACTAAAGGTGAATACAAAATAACAACCCTTTCCGGGAAAACACTCATGCACAGCAAACTCCACAGTAATAGAATAAACATTCAAGCTCTGCCATCAGGAATTTATATACTCGAGATTAAGAATGATAATAAAAAATATTACTCCAGATTCATAAAACTGTAAATAACGCCAAAATGAAAATAGCACAGGGATATAAAATATACACAACTCATCAATTGTCAATATCTTAATATCAATTTTAAGTTGTGTATCTTGAATGTTAATTTTAATTTAGCTCAAACTAAAAAAAGATTTTCTATGAAACGAGGAGTTCTTCTGTTTGTATTTTTAATCTTTGCTTTTTTAGTACATGCCCAATCTTTAAATGGTCCCGACAATGTCAGGACAGATCCTTATCCTGTTATTTCTCAATCCAATATCAAAGCCACACGCTGGGTGTGGGACTCTACACACTTTTCTTCGTACCAGGATACCAAAACAGGCAAAAAATGGGCATCCCAAAGAGATGAGGTCTTCAATCCTACAGTAATTATCGAGGTACGTAAGAACAGAATGACTGGTGCTCTGGAAAAATATGACTCTATTGTCCAACATTTTTACGGCCCTGATATTCTGCAATCTATAGAGAAATATCCATGGTGCTCTGGCTCCTGGAAAGACACAATACATTACGAGAAATATACACAAGATCAAAAGGCTATAATAAAGATGGGAATAAACTACTCCCGCTACTACTGCAAAACATATTCTGGCACAAAGAAAATATATAAATACTCGGACAATGGCAGATTGTTTTCAAATACCTCATACAGTCTGGATACCAGTAGTATGGTCTGGGTAAAAACACAACAGACTATCTACTACTACAGGGACGATGGAAAACTGGATTCTACAGTGCAACAAAAATGGAGCGAAACAAATAATAACTGGCAGGACCAACTCTTGAGCAATTACTTCTACGATAGCAAAAATAGACTGAAGCAAATTCGCACCCAAAAAATTGAACCCGACGGACAGCTAAAAGACACACTCTTTGTTTATTATACCTATATTGATCTTCAGACTTTCATCACTTACCAGGCATGGGACTCTGTGAGAAATAATTATAAAAACACAACACGAGAGGTTTATATTTATAGCGATACCATACTCCCTGGTGACACATTACTTATTGAATACTACACCCAACATTGGGATGTTAGCAAATGGGTAAACAATGAAGACTATCTTTATAAATATGATTCATTGAAACGGATAATCACGAAAACTAAAAGGCTATGGTCAACAAATGACAATCAGTGGAAAAACTCCTTCAGAAAGAGATATGAATATGATGAAAATAACTTACTTGCCAAATACTTTCAGGACTCTTGGTTTGGGACTACATGGGATGATACTTATGACGAAGTCTACTATTATTCTCAAGTCCAATACAATCCAGTGGATGATCGGTCTGATGGTATAAAAATATATCCTAACCCAGCTATAAATTATATCAGAATAACAGGTATACCCGATGGCCTAGTAAAAATTTATAACTTATCCGGCCAATTAATCTATCAAGCACGCTTAGCCAATGATCTTCTTAATATATCACATCTCAAACCAGGAATATATATTATCCAAATTTCAAACAATAAAACACACTTCACACACAATCTAATAAAGCAATAAACATAGACACCAAAACTATTATATATGCGCAGCGAGTGAGTATCTCGCTGCGCATATCCTTTCCATAATCAAATAGAGTATTCAAATACAAAACATAACCAATGATATAAACTTTAAGGCTTAACTACACAAAGCCACAATACACAACATTACCATAAACCACAGGGAGTAGCGCTCTCTGGCATACCCCACCTCTCAGTACCACAAGATACAGCGTGCTTCTAACCAATGATGTAAACCATCAGGCTCTCTGATATGGCCCTATCTCCCAGATTAAATATGAAAAATCTCGGCTAATACCCAACTCTCCCCTTTCTCGGCAACTCCAGCACCTCCAGGTCACGCAAATCTTTCCCATCAATAACAAATCTCACAGCAGTCCTCACTTTATGAAAACCACTATTACCAGCAGCACCAGGATTAATAAACAACAAATTATTTTTCTTGTCAAACTCTACCCGCAGAATATGCGAATGCCCACATACCAAAATATCTGGTTTATACTCAATTATCACTTTCCTGGCCAAAGGATCATAACGCCTGGGATTACCACAAATATGCTTAATAACCACTCGCCTTCCCTCAACCTCAAAAACATCTACCTCAGGCACCTCCCCTCTCACATCCCATCCATCAATATTACCATAAACAGCATGCACCTCTCCAAACAAGCTCCTCATGTCAGTCAGAACATCCAGACTCCCAATATCCCCAGCATGCCACACCTGGTCACACTCTGAAAGAAATTCAATTACTCTCTGCTCCAGGACTCCATGTGTATCTGATAGTACACCTATTTTCTCCATTTCCTCTTGTTTAAAGTTTGTCTCTTAGCTCTTAATTAATAAAAAAGTATACGCAAAAATTACCTGCCATTTAATCTCACTTAACCTCTGACTTTATACGCCCATCCCTTAGCAATGTCTCAATTTCATCCCCCTTTTTGACCTGGCTAATACTTGTCACCGCCTGCCCTTTGTGTAATGTTATAGAGTACCCCATACCCAGAATCCTATCAGGCTCAGAGCTTTTTAGCCTCAGATTAAGTTTCTCCAGCACGGTATACTCCTGCTCAAATTTTTTCATTGTCCCTTGTTCCAGACTGTTCCAAGTATCTGATAAAACTCTGCGATAATAATCAAAAAATATACGATGTATGTATGTCAATCTTTGTTTTAATAATATCAAAAATTGCTTTTGCCTTTCAGGTAGTTTCACTGCTTTACTCAACGAAGAAGAAATTTGCTCTAGCCTGTATCTCTGCCTCCACAGGTAACCATTAGCCCTCTCTCTAACCGTCGAATACAACTGGTTCAACTTTAGCTTCTCATTTGTTATAAAATACATAGCAGATCTTGATAATCTGTCGTGAATCAGTCCCAGACTACCCAGAAAATCTGCCGCTCGCTCCACAATAAAGTCTGCTACTGCCGTCGGAGTCTTCAGGCTCAGATTAGCAACCATATCTACCACAGACTCATCCCTAGTATGACCTATACCCGTTATCACAGGCAATGGAAACTGTGCTATATTAGACGCCAAAGCATAAGAATCAAACGCCCCAAGATCTACTTTACTGCCACCTCCACGGATGATTACCACAACATCAAACTCCTCATGAACCTTAAAAATACTATCAAGGGCATCAATAATTGACTGCTCAGCCTGCTCTCCCTGAACATAAGCCTTAAACAAACGATGATAAAAACGAAAACCATAACCATTGGACTCCAGATGATTGACAAAATCCTCATAACCTGCCGCTGTCTCTGACGAAATAACAGCAATCCGTTGAATAACAAGTGGCAAAGGCAAACTACGATTCATGTCAAATATCCCCTCCTCCTTCAACTGAAGAATGACCTCCTGCTTTCGCCTATACAAATCACCCAACGTGTAATAAGGATCTATATCCCTGATATCCAATGCCAGCCCATAACGGGGATGAAAAGTCACGTATCCCATCACAAGAACCTTTAAACCCTCAACAAAAGTCTGCCTAGTCAACAACTCAAATTTTTCTATAACATTTCGCCTGTAACTACGCCACACCATGGCTCGCATCTGTGCTATTGGTGTATCACTCCCCTGCGCCTTTTCCACCAGGTCCACGTATACATGATCCCTGGACGTAACACGGCTTACCTCAGCTATTACCCATATCGGACCGCTAAACGTGTCCTCTATTGTCTCTTTAATCATTGCTGTCAGCTGCGACAACCTCACCTCCTGCCTGTCTGACATGCATCCTCCAATTTTTTCTAACAAAGTTACTATATTTCCAATGTGCAAACGAATTCTTTTTAATTTGTTTTTCTTTATCCATGTTTTTCCATTATTTTGTCTCTGGTTAAAAAAGCTAAGATATGCAACACATAAAAAATCAAGACCTTATACATCTCAACACATTTCACATCAAGGCCATTGCACGCGATTTCTTCATCATTGAGAACGAACAAGAAATCCCACTTTTGCTCAACTCAAAAGACCTTGTTCAAACTACTCCGCTAATCCTCGGTTCTGGCAGTAATATTTTGTTTGTTAATAACCCCCACAGACCCATCATCCAGCTCGCTTTCAAACGTCTACAAATACTGGAGAGACAATCAGATTACCACATCATTGAAGTAGAAGCAGGAATGAAATGGGACGACCTTGTGCGCTGGTCCGTCATGAATAATTATTATGGTCTGGTCAATCTATCATACATACCCAGCACAGTAGGCGCAGCACCCGTACAAAACATAGGCGCTTATGGCGAAGAAGTTGGCAATTTCATCACACACGTGCATATTTATAACACTGAGCGTCAACGCTTTGAAACACTATCGCATAAAGAATGCTCTTTCGGCTACCGCACAAGTATCTTCAAAACAGCCCTGCGTGGCAAGGCCATAATAACGCGTATCAGGCTACGCTTACCAACAAAACCACAGTTTAACCTCTCATACCGGGATCTCCATTTCCTCAAAGATAATCCCAACCTTAGCCTATGGCTTTTGCGCCTCACCATCGGCAAGATACGTATGACCAAGCTGCCAGACCCTTCTATAATCGGCAATGCAGGCAGTTTCTTCAAAAATCCAATAATCTCACCCGAAAAATTCTCCACCTTACAAAGTCGCTATCCACAGGTACCTCATTACCAAATGCCTGACGGCAAAATAAAAATACCAGCAGGTTGGCTCATTGACAGACTGGGACTAAAAGGCTACCGTCACGGCAATGCTGGTGTGTACGAAAACAACGCCCTTGTCCTGGTCAATCACGGTAATGCTACAGGTAAGGAAATTCTGGAACTTTCGCGCATCATCCAATCAAAAGTTAAACAGGCTTTTGACATAGACCTCGTGCCCGAAGTAAACATCATCCAGTGAGCTACTGCTATAGCACAACGAACCAATGGCGTAGCCATGCCCCTTACGTAACCTCGTAGGAGACTGCGAGGCCTATAGCGCCCACAGGCACACCCTCACGTTGCCTCGGAGCGCCCGGCGGCTCGACGAATTACATCAACCAGACCGTTAGTGGACTAACCACATCAGAGACTAACTACACCAGCGACTAACAAACTTCTCTGCTTTGCTCTACTCCGGAGTGCCCGACAGTCAACCCAATGGTATAGCCATGACCCTCACGTAACCTGGCAGGGGACTCAGCGACTAACAAACTTCTCTGCTTTGCTCTACTCCGGAGTGCCCGACAGTCAACCCAATGGTATAGCCATGACCCTCACGTAACCTGGCAGGGGACTCAGCGACTAACAAACTTTCTCTGCTTTGCTCTACTCCGGAGTGCCCGACAGTCAACCCAATGGTATAGCCATGACCCTCTCGTAACCTGGCAGGGGACTCAGCGACTAACAAACTTCTCTGCTTTGCTCTACTCCGGAGTGCCCGACACTCAACCCAATGGCATAGCCATGACCCTCACGTAACCTGGCAGGGGACTCAGCGACTAACAAACTTCTCTGCTTTGCTCTACTCCGGTGTATCCGGCGACACTGCCCGGCGGCACAGTTTGACGACGCTTGAATCTTGCCCCTTGCCAGGTTTTACGCTCCTGCAGACGACGCTCTATCTTGTGTACTACTTCAAAGTTCTTCAGTCCACCCCATAGTGGTGCTATGATCAAGTCTGTAGGCGATTCATTTGTAAACCTGTCCACATAGATACGTGGATCGAGACGCTCGAGAAAGTCCACCATCAGATCTACGTATTCATCCACTGTAAAAAGATGGTAATCCTGTGGATGTTGTTCAAAGTCACGTGCCATACGCGTACCACGCAAAATCTGCAGCTGGTGTAATTTGAGTATGTCAATGGGCAACTGGGAAATGCGCTCAGCATGGGACAAAATTTCTTCACGGCTCTCTCCCGGTAAGCCAATAATCAGATGGGCACTCTGTAAAATACCCCGCCTGGCTGTCTCTCTGATAGCCCACAGTGCGCTATCAAAACCATGTGCACGGTTCACCCTCTCAAGTGTCCGGTCAATTGTAGATTCCACGCCATATTCGATCATAACAAAGACGCGCTTGTTCATATCGACCAGGTAGTCAAGTATTTCCTCGTTAACACAGTCAGGCCGTGTGGATATGTCAATGCCTATAACGTCTGGATATGAGAGCGCCTCCTCATACTTCTTTTTTAGTTCTGACAAAGGCGCGTAAGTATTGGTATATGCCTGGAAATAAGCAATGTATTTCCATGATTTGTATTTTCGTGCAAAAAAAGCAATGCCTTCCGACAATTGCTCAGTGATAGACTTTCGCCGGGTGACATAATATGGTGTGAACGAACTGTTTATGCAATAAGTACAACCACCTGTGGCAAGAGTGCCATCACGGTTAGGACACGTAAAGCCTGCGTCTATTGAAATTTTCTGCACACGGGTACCAAACAGGCGTCTGTATAATTCCCGCGCTGGCCTATATCTGATTGCTTTCATTCCTTGTGATCTTTGTTATTTCAAGATTATTGCTAATCATACTTTGAATTAGGCACTTTAATAACAACCCTAAACCACAGATTGTCACAGAGAGTAGCACTGAGTTTTTTATTTTTAATCACAAAGTCGCGAAGTTTTGCGAAATTTTTCTGCGCTTATCTGCGAAATCTGCAAGATTAAACCTAAAAATCTGTGTAAATCAGCGTAATCTGTAAAATATTTAACTTTATTACCTAAACGCCTAATTTAGTCATACTTTTTTACTTTACACTGTAGCATGAGTCTCCTGTGATTTTTAAGTTTAAGTTTTATTACCACATAGCTTCCAGGCGTCTGTAAACTTACTTTGTAGTCATTGTGTTAATAATCTCACTTAAACCTGACAACTGTCACCCCTGCTCCACCCAGGCGTGGATCTGCGTCTCCATACCAGTCTATATAATCAAGCTTGGAGAGGTACGAACGGATATGCTTGCGCAAGATTCCATCACCTGTACCATGTAATATCCTAATTTCCGATGTACCTGCAACCAGCGCGGCATCTATGAACTTCATGACCTTCTGAAGAGCCTCATCAGCACGCATTCCACGCACATCCAGGGCTGAGATAAACTGTCCAGGCTTGTCCATATTCACCTTGACGCCTCCTTTTTTCTCCATGCGCTTGAGCTCGCGGGCCTCATCGCCCGAAAGTTTTTCTAGATCCCGTAAGGGTACAAATGTTTTGAGGTTTCCCATCAATACCAGAGCCCGTCCGTCCTTTATCTCCTGTACCTGTCCCTTGATACCTGTGGAAACATGCTTAACATAATCACCTTCCTCTATTAAGCCCTTGTCTTTCTGTTTAGGTAGCTTGTTTTGTTTCTTGAGGTTTTCCTCCAGTTTATGGTTAATCTCCTGTTCCAGTTTCTCCCTTTGTTTGTTAAGCTCCTTGCGCCGCTGTTCAAAGCTACTGCGCAGACGGCGTGTGGCCTCCCTGTCTGCCTGCTTCTCCCGTATCTCACGTATTGTGTTCTCTATCAAGCTATTAGCCTGAGAAAGAATACGGTCTGCTTCCTCATTAGCCTGGCGAATGATACGCTTCTTTTCCCTGAGGATTTTCTCATATTCACGCCTGTATGCCTTGACCTTGTCTGTCAGATCTGCCAGAAGGCGGTCATATTTGCGCCTTTGCTGTGTTGTGCGTTGGCGCTCTCGCTCTATCTCCAGCAAGATACGGTCAAAATCCACCTGGGCACTACCAATCTTGTCTTTTGCTTTGTTAATAATTTCCTGTGGTAGACCAATAGACGAGGCTATCTCAAGCGCAAAAGAGCTCCCCGGCCGGCCTGTCTCCAGAATATACAGCGGCCGTAGATTATCACTGTCAAAGAGCATAGCAGCATTGACAATACCATCATGCGAAGCAGCAAAGTGCTTGAGATTTGAATAATGCGTGGTTATTACTGCCCTTACGCCCTTGCTTAGCAGTGTCTCCAGCACAGCCTCTGCCAGTGCACCTCCAAAAGCCGGGTCTGTACCCGATCCAAACTCATCTATCAAGACCAATGAACGGTCTGTGGCCCTTTCCACAATGTTTTTTATGTTAAGCAAATGTGAAGTATATGTGGACAAATCATTCTCAATAGACTGGTCATCACCTATATCCACGAATATCTGGTCAAACACGCCAATAGTAGAGCTAAAACGCACAGGCGGCAGAAAACCACACTGTGTCATATATTGCACAAGCCCTACTGTTTTCAACGCAACTGACTTTCCTCCGGCATTAGGACCTGAGATTAACACAATCCTCTGCTCTGCATCAATTTTCAAATTTAGAGGCACAACCTCACGGGCTACTTTCTTGTACGACAGAAAAAGCAAAGGATGACGTGCCGCGTGCAAATCCACCTCTGCTCTGTCCGTCAACTGTGGCTTTTCTGCTTCCAGCTCAATAGCTAGCATTGCTTTTGCCCGCACAAAATCCAGCTCTGCGAGCACATCATAATTCTGCAATAGCTCTGGTATATAAGGCCGTATATCATCGGCAAGCTCTGTCAGTATGCGTATAATCTCCCGTTTCTCGGCAAACTCCAGTTCTGTTATCTCGTTGTGTAGCTCCACTGCCTTCAAAGGCTCAATAAACACTGTCTTTCCCGTGGCCGACTGGTCCTGCACAATACCCGGTAATTTATTCTTCTTAGCTGCCAACACTGGAATAAGAAATTTACCGCCACGTACCACCACATTAGCATCCGGCTCTACCAGCCCCTGCGCCTTTGCCTGCTTAAACACCGACTGGACAATAGTTCCCACGTGGTCGCGCAAATCCGCTAGCTGCTTGCGTATGGACAAAAGCTCACGGCTCGCACTGTCCAGTATTTCTCCATTCTTATTAATCACCTGGAAAATACGCTCCACCACAAACGGGAAAAAGCTTATCCTGCTGGCAATCCTGCGCAGGGCACCAAATTTATCCTGCAGATCACGGCGCGAAAAAAATTGCTTTATTGCCTTGAGTGTCTGCAATGACTGGGCCAGCCGCAAGAGCTCTACCTCTGTTAGATACAGCCCTTTAACTTCTATCTTTTGCAACGAGGGTCGCAAATCATAATAATAATCCAGCGGAAAAGTGTGATTGTGCAAAATGTCTATAAAGTCTGACACCGCAGACAATTGCTCCTCTATCCACTCCTTGTCAGTGGAAAACTCAATATTCTCGACCCGAGTGCGCCCAATATCTGTAAGGTATTTATCCAGATATTCCAGAATCCTGTTAAACCCTAATTTCTCTCTGATGTCCATATACTTCTTAAAATGTTTTCCTGTATGCAAAGTTAGACATTTTATCCCAATCTCTTTAATGTTTGGTCTTTAGATAACTGGCGCTTAATGATAAATTTTTGAAAATTTTTTCTCCTTAGAAGAGATCTTGACGGAAAAATATAACCATCTCTCTGCCAATATGTTGATAATTACACTATTACGAAAATAAACTAAACTAAAATACTAGGTCCTGCAAGGAGCCTTTGGCACGTTTGTAAGGCTTTGCTTTGCCGCAAGCGCCCAGTGGCGCACTAAACCTGATAGACCACATATAAAGGTCTGTCAGGTTGCCCTGCCGACGACTAACATGCCACAGAGCCTAACACTCATCTACAACCCACAAACTTCGAGTCTTCGCTCTGTTTTTAGAGAACTCATAGCCACATACCGTAGGCGTGTCCACTATGTAACCCAGCATGGGACTTAGACTTTGATTATTAGTACATTCTCAATTACAAAATGGTATTTGTGCCTCCTTCTCCCTGTAATAAAAAACCCATACAACCTCCTGTCAATCAAAAAGTAAACATCTTCAATACACTTAAAAAAGATAAAAATATCCGAAATTCTTGTTTAATTAAAATAAATATATTTTCTTTGATACAAATCAATGACTACAATCATTTAAAACAATTATTGATATGTTTGACAAATATTCCCCACTTGAAGACAAGATGGTACAGGTCATGGACAATGAAGGTAACATCATAAATCCAGACCTCATGCCAGACCTGTCTGACGAACAAATCGTCAAAGCATACAAAGACATGCTTTTTGAGCGTACGGCCGACCTGATGACTGTCTCATACCAGCGTCAGGGACGTATCTACACATATCCTCCAAACTATGGCCAGGAGGCTATTCACATTGCTTCGGCCTTCGTTATAGAAGAAGACGACTGGGTAGTCCCTGCTTTCCGCGAAATGGGCATCTATCTCGCAAAAGGCGCTACGCTCAAAGAAATTTTCCTCTATTTCATGGGTTACGAAGATGGCACTGTGTTCAAGAATGCTAAAAACATCCTCCCCATCTCTGTGCCCATTGCTTCGCAACTGCCCCATGCCACGGGAGTGGGTTATGCCCTCAAATACAAGGGGCAGAAACAGGCAGTCTTTGCTTATGTCGGTGATGGCGGAACGTCCGAAGGCGATTTCCACGAAGCCCTGAATTTTGCCGGAGTGTGGAAAGTTCCTGTCGTCTTTACCGTGCAAAACAACCAGTATGCTATCTCCACCCGCAAGGAGAACCAGACAGCCTCCATCAACTACGCAGTCAAGGCCATTGCTTATGGTATAAAAGGTATCAAGGTTGATGGAAATGATTTCTTTGCAATGTTTTCTGTGGTTAAACAAGCCCGTGATCTGGCGGCTAACCAGTATGAACCAGTGCTAATAGAGGCCGTGACATACCGCAAAGGAGCACACACCACATCCGATGACCCAAGCAAATACCGTGACCAGGAAGAGGAAAAACAATGGGACCGGAGCGATCCTCTGCGCCGTCTCAAGACTTACCTCATTAAAAAAGGCCTGTGGAGCGACGAACAGGAAGAAAAGCTCGTCTCTGAATATAAAAAGCAGGTAGACCGTATCTTCACCGAAGCCGAAAACTATGGACCTTACCAGCTGGAGGATGTATTCAAATACATGTACGCAGATATGCCCGAAGACCTCAAGCAACAGATGCTTGAGCACCAACGCTTCCTCCGTTGGAAACAGGAGTTTTTCAAGACACAGAAACAAGCTATTAACAACTAAAAATCCACTGCAATGAAAGTAATGAATCTCGTTAATGCAATCAATAACGCATTAGATATAAAACTCGCCGAAGACAAAAACGTCATTGTTTATGGCGAGGACGTAGGCAAGGAAGGCGGAGTGTTTCGCGTCACCGAAGGCTTGCAAAAAAAATACGGCAAAGAGCGTGTTTTTGACTCTCCACTGGCAGAGTCTGCAATCGTGGGAACTGCCGTGGGCATGGCTATAGCAGGCCTTAGACCGGTTGTAGAAATGCAGTTCTCAGGCTTTGTCTATCCAGCTTTTAACCAGATAATTTCTCATGCTGCCCGTTTCCGCAACCGTACACGTGGACGCTATACTACACCTATAGTTATCCGTATGCCTTATGGTGGTGGAATCAATGCCCTGGAGCACCACTCCGAAAGCATGGAGGCCCTATTCGGACATATACCAGGCGTCAAAGTTGTTATTCCATCAACACCGCACGATGCCAAGGGACTGTTGATCTCAGCCATTGAAAGCGATGATACAGTTATTTATATGGAGCCCAAGCGTATCTACCGCGCTATCAAACAGGAAGTTCCTGAGGAAAAATTCTCAATTCCACTGGGCAAAGCCAAAATTTTGCAAAAAGGCGATGACCTGACAATAGTAACCTACGGTGCCCTGGTGCGTGAAGTGCAGAAAGCAGCAGTCATGGCCAAAAAGCAAGGTATAACTGTTGAAATAATTGACCTGAGAACGATTTATCCCATAGACCGTGAAACAATCAGGGAGTCTGTACGAAAAACCGGCCGTATAATGACCGTTGCAGAAAGTCCGCGTAGCTTTAGCGTGGCATCTGAAATCACCCAGATCGTCATAGAAGAAGCCTTCCTTTATCTGGAAGCACCTCCACGCCGCGTAGCCGGTTTTGACACCATCGTTCCCCTGCCCAAGGGCGAATATCATTACCTGATTACACCAGAGAAGATACTGTATGAAATCCTAAACCTCGTTAACTATTAAAAATCAGACAACTATGGCAAAATATATATTCAAATTTCCTGACATTGGAGAAGGCCTGGAAGAAGGCATTATCCTGGAATGGAAAGTCAAAAAAGGGCAACGCATAGAAGCAGGCGATATACTCGTAGTCATGGAGACAGACAAAGTAGCTGCCGAGATACCAAGCCCCAGGTCCGGAATAATCACACAGCTTTTCGGCAAAGAAGGCGACGTTGTCAAAGTCGGCGAAGCCCTCGTAGAAATTGAGCTTGAAGCAGACGAAGAGACTGCTCCACTGGAAGAACCTGCCAAAGCCACAAAGGTCGAAGCAGTGGAAGAAGAAGGAGCAGGCGTCGTCGGTACCCTGGAAGTAGCTACAGGAGCAGCCGTTATGCGCGCCAGCGACGAAGGACTGGAAGATAAACCACAGACCCACGAAACAAAGAAGCGTAAAGTACTGGCAACCCCAGTAGCACGTGCCATGGCCAAAGACCTGGGAGTAGACATCAACCAGATAAAAGGTACTGGCCCCGGTGGACGTGTCACAAAGAAAGATATACTCCAATACGTTGAAAAACAAAGCAAAGCTCGCGAACAGGTCACAACACCCCAGACTACTTCTGCCATCGAAGAGCCGCGTGTAGAGGTGGAACAACTTTCGCAGATTCGCAAGACCATTGCCCACAATATGATACGCTCAAAGCATAATGCCGCACACATGGCCGTCTTTGACGAAGTGGAAATATCCCGTCTTGTGGAAATCAGGTCCCGCTACAAAGAGCTTTATGCACGCGAAGGAATTAAGCTCACATTCCTGCCATTTATCCTCAAGGCCACAGCCATGGCACTGAAAAAGCATAAAGCACTCAACGCCGAAATGGACCTCGAAGGCGGTAAGATGATCTACAAGAAATATTACAACATCGGCATTGCTGTAGACACGCCACGTGGACTGATAGTACCAGTAATACGGGATGTGGACCGCCTGTCCATCAAACAGCTCGCAATAGAAGTGCAGAACATAACACGCAAAGTTGAGGAAAACAAAATTACCCTGGACGACATGCGTGATGGCACTTTCTCCATAACAAGCTACGGCTCTATTGGCGGCAAATTTGCCTTCCCTGTGATTAATTATCCACAGGTAGGTATCCTGGGCATTGGCCGAATAACAGAACAGCCTGTTGTACGCGACGGCCAGGTCGTCGTGGGCAAAGTACTGCCTCTTTCTATATCTGCTGACCATCGTGTCGTTGATGGTGCAGAAGTATCCCGCTTCTTAAACACTCTAATGTCATACCTCGCTGATCCTATCAGCTTGATGATGGAATAATTAAAACATGAAAACAATGGATTACGATATTACAATAATTGGCTCAGGTCCTGCTGGTTATGTATCAGCAATACGTGCAGGACAGCTGGGAATGAAGGTTGCCCTGATTGAAAAAAATCGCGTGGGTGGGCTATGCCTCAACTGGGGCTGCATACCATCCAAGGCAATGATTGAAAGCGCCAAATTCTACCGCCGTGTGGTCAAAGACGCAGCCAAGTTTGGCATTGAAGGCATTGACCGCAAAAAGATTAGCTTCAACTACACTAAGGCAATGAACCGGGCTAACTCAATCGTCAAGCGGCTCACAAAAGGAATTGAATTCCTGCTAAAGAAAAACAATGTAGAGCTTATCCTTGGCGAAGCCAGGATACTGGATGAGCACAACGTATCGGCTGGCAACCGGCTCCTCTCGTCTAAATACATCCTCATTGCCACTGGCTCAACATTCAAGCCCATAACGCCGGGTCGTGAGTATGAGACAAGCATACAACAGTTTTACGAGATGAAAGACATGCCAGAGCGTATTGTCATTTACGGTTATGATGCCCCTTCAGTAGAGGTAGCACAGATGCTTGCTTTCATTGACCGCAAGGTTACACTCCTTGTGCCTAATGACACAATCATGCCCCTGGCCGACGATTTTCTCAAAGATTACGCTCTCAGGCTACTTAAAAAAGAAAAAATAGACGTACTACTGGGCGCCACACGTGATAAAATCAAGGTTGAAAAAGGTAAAATAACATACGAAGACAGGGTTATTGAATACGACCTGCTCCTTAACCTGAGCAACCGCCAGGCAATACTGCCACAAACGGACATAGACCTGCGCATGGACGTCGATTTTCTGTGGACCAATGACAACCTGCAAACCTCCGTTGATAATATATTTGCTGCAGGTGATGTTAATGGCAAAAGCCGATTCGCTCATATTTCATCGGCCGAGGGTTTGTTTGTTATCAACTGGATTAGTGGTGTGAAAAAGGAACTGGACTTCTCCAAATTCCCGCTTAACATGTACACACATCCCGAGATGGCACAGATAGGCCTGACAGAGCAACAGCTTAGAGAACGGGGCATTGACTACAAAGTCAGCGAATTCTCCCTGTCCGCTAATGGCAAAGCTCTAGCTGAGGGCAGCAATGAAGGCGTGGTGCGCATATTATCCGAGACCAAATATGGCGAAGTGCTCGGTGTGCAGATCGTTGCCGATGATGCCACAGATATGATATCCGAAGCAGCTGCTTACCTCCAGCTTGAATCCACAATCTATGATGTAGCCAGCACTGTACATGCCCATCCGACAATCTCAGAAGCCTTTATGGAGGCGGGATTTGAAGCTGTGGACAAGGCTATTCATAAGTAATTTTTTCCACAATCATAGCCTCATGCTGCAAGCTACCTTACGGTACGCTTGCAGCATTCTTTCACTTGTTCCATTCCATTGCATGGTGCTTACGCACGCCCTTAATGGTATATGGGCCGGATATACCGATAATCACCTCGCCATTAACTGTCTTACGTCCAACGCGTGTGTTTTAGGTACGCATGCGACAATCCTTCCTGCGTCACGCGGACACGTTAAGAACCAGTCAACACTTTGTTGCCCTTGCAGGGTGCTTACGCACGCCAGCAAGAGGCTCCTGTCTTCAGTTTTCAATGTGTCTTTTAACTACTAAATGGCTATATTTGACCATAAATTAAGCGTAATTACAGTGGGACATTGCCGCAAAGACAAATACGATCTACCTGATATACAAATAATTGATTCGGCTAAAAAATTTGATTTTTTCCTCTGGCAGCCAGACCGCCTGTATATCGTACTGGGACGTTCAGACACTCCTGAGCAGGCCGTGAACCTGGCCGAGGCTGACCGTGTCAATGCCTGCATTGTTAAGCGACCCTCTGGCGGACATACAGTTGTGCTCTCTCCCCGCACGATTGTCATCTCTGCAATAATACGCGGCGACAGGCTCAATGGGCGGAAAGTCTTTGACCTAATCAATAGAATTATCATTAACGCTCTCACTGACCTGGGTGTGGAGCAAGCCAGACAGCGCGGTATCTCTGACATTGCCATTGGCCAGAAAAAAATCCTGGGCTCATCCATTTACCGCCGCCACACAGGCCACTATTTTTACCACGCTGTACTCAACCATAGCGAAGACATTGACCTCATTGATCGTCTGCTTCTCCACCCTCGTCGTGAACCGGACTACCGCCGGGGCCGCCGCCATAAGGAATTCGTCACTTCTCTCACACATGAAGGATATAACCTGACTATTTCCGAAATTATATGGGCACTGAAAACACGTTTCCTGCAGACCATAGAGCAATAATATACTAAGGCTCCATTCTCCTGACCGGAAAAAACAATCCATTTTTTAATTACTGTCAGATAACGATACTTGTTCCCAACCAAGGTGCTTTCTGCTTGATTGTTTGGGACGGACACGTGTTATCTCCCTAAACAAGGAGCTTTCGGCATGCTCGCAGGATAAGCATGCGTTTTCATCAGAACATTTTCAACCAAGAACAAAAATACATTTCCCTAGCAAGGTGCTTTCTGCTTGATTGTTCGGGACGGACACGTGTTTGCAATACAAGAGCTTTCTGCTCTATTCCCAGGGGACGTGTATACACTTTCAATCAAAAAAACACTAAATCCTATCCCAGACCAGTGTGTGGAACTTGTATCATGGCATAACCCTTATACTAGATTTGGGAGGTAAACCACGATAATGGTATATCTTAAAGACTCTTGCCTTTGCGTCTGGCCTGTCTATAGTGCGCACAAATATCCACTGTGCCACGACCTTGTCCTGGAGCACTGTTAGCTTCAGATAACCTTTGTGATGCAGATCCACATAGCGAATATAATGTTTACGTGGGATTAGCTTGGTATATGCACGAAAAACTGCTGTAGCCAGAGGTCCTGCTGCCGGAGAAGTGACTGCAGGGGTGACAAACTCCATAGAGGCCATTGTATCACGGCGGCGAGAGTGGAAACGGTAAGCATTCAGGTACAGCTCATTAGCCCATGAAGTGTGAAAATCTCCGCCGACAAACACCACATTCCGGATATTATGATTGTAAATGAAACGCAGGATTTTCTCCCGCTCAATAGGGTACATGTCCCAGCCGTCGCGGTTGAGTGTATCGTTAAAGATTATCAAAGGGGCAAAGAGCAATTGCTGGGTGACAATTATCCAGCGCACGCTATCACGCTGGGCTTTGAGTAGCTCCTGGAAAAACCATTGCAATTGGTCGTGTCCCAGCATGGTCTTGCTGGTGTCCCATGGATTTAGACGCTGGAAATCACGTCCATGATGACGTGTATCTAGCAAAATCAAACGGGCAAGCTTGCCCATGTCTACTACGCGGTATATTTCTGTGTCCTCTTTTTCTGAAATAGGCATCCAGCAGTAATAAGCAGTAAAAGCTGCTCTGCGCCGTGCAAAATAATTACCTTCCATGGGTTGGTGGTTCTGTGCACCCTCACGCCACGAATCATTAGCCACCTCGTGGTCGTCCCAGATTGTGTACCAGCCGAAAGCCTGATGTGCTTTTTTCAGGCAGGTATCCATGCGGTATAGCCAGTAGCGTGTGTTATAATCCTGGAGGTTGAGAAGTTCATGCCCGGGCAAAAGGTTACGCTCCTGATTCTTTCCATATTCTCTATTGCCATATTCGTAGATATAATCACCAGTATGCAGAGCAAAATCGACTGCAGTGTCCCGGGCTGCTTCACAGTATGCATTGAAATAGCCTGCGTTATAATTAGAGCCTGTAAAAGCTACGAAAGTTAGCCTCCCTACGAGTTGGTCATGAGCTGGAGTGGTTTTCACTGAACCTTTGGGCGAGGTAAAGCATTTTCCATCAGAACTATGAATACCAGGCTGTGGACAGACACGGAACCAGTAATAATACCTGGTAAAAGGCTCTAACCCAGATATAT
>JALVRO010000274.1 GCA_027031265.1 Bacteroidales bacterium
GGACTACGCTCGCCTGCTCAATTGCGATTAAGATTTTGTCTAAAGCTTGCAGGATTTTCTCTTGTGTCTGTGTTTGCTGCTGGGCGTTTTTGACTAAATTGTTCAGATTCTGGACTGCTTCTGAGCGGAAGTTCTTTAATTCCAGCAAAATCTCGCTCACAATCAAAGGCAGGTCCTGCTGCGCCTGAAGACGTGAAAGACGGAAATCTTCTTCCATTCGTTGGGCAAAAAGCTCTACAACCTGTTTAAAGCACTTGCGGTCAACGAAATATCTTCATCATGGGCTTCTAAAAATTCTTTCAGCTTTTGGCTAAGGTCCCTTTTTAGTGTCTCCTGTCCTACTGTCCTGTCTGAATGCACATAACGATAAAAAGCAAAGTTAATTAGCAGGCTAACAAAATCTTTGTTTTTGTAAAAAGGGGTTTTTCATGGCAGCCAGCTGCGTAAATTATGCTCACTGGCAACTTGCTTGCCAATATCCTTGATAACTTTATCAAGATATTTTTCAACCTCTGTCTTTTTGGTTTTTAGAAAATATTTGACCTTATCCAGAGTTGCTTCTGCCAGCTGTCCGCCAAATTTTCTGACCACAGCAGTGGCAAAATCCGCTCCTTTCTGCGAAGAAAAAGCATACCCAACAATACCAGTAGAAAACCATTGCCACAGTTCAAACCACTCCTGCATCTTCAGGCTGGTTAATTTTGATAAAAAAATAATAATAAAAAACGAAAATCTAAAGACAGCTTATCAACTTTTACACAACTAGCACACCCTACCAGGCATTCCACATGTTCTCTGACCGCTTGTAGCGGTCAGGTAGCCTGCCCTATCGATGACTAATAAACATCGCTGCTTCGCACTTATCCGGTGTCATCGCATGACCGACGTAGTCGCTCTATGCCCAGCAGTACCCTTGAAGGATACATAATGGGCAGCCCTGATGGGAGCTGCAAAGCCTTTAAACTACAAAGTGTTTTGCTTTTTTTATTAGCATGTTTCTAACTCAAATCAAATATTGTTCATTTCAATGAACAATATTAAATGAAATCGTTTGACAGACTGAATAATTTTTACTAATTTTACAAAAAAGCACCTATCATGCTATCCAAAGAAGCATTGAAAAATATTTTAGCAGACCAGAGACAAAGCTTGCTAAACAGACAATTGGGAATTGAAAGGCAGGCGTTAAGCCGCATATCGTCAAAGGTAAAACTACCCCATGTAATAGTTATCACCGGATTGAGACGGGTAGGAAAATCCACACTGATGAGGCAAATTATCAACAAGTTTTACAATGACCGTAATTTTTATTACATCAACTTTGAAGATGAACGCCTTTTGGGATTTTCTTCCAATGATTTTAACCTGATTTATGAGGCTTTATTAGAACTTTACGGTAAACAGACCGTCTTTTTTATTGACGAAGTGCAAAATATCCCAGATTTTGAGACATTTGTTAGAAGATTTTATGACAATGGTTTTAAATTTTTCCTGACTGGTTCAAATGCCCAGTTACTCAGCGGAGAAATAGCTACTAAGCTAACCGGTAGACATATTGATTTTTATTTACCTCCCTTTAGTTTTGCCGAATTTCTGGAGCTAAAAGGACACAAACTTCAGCCAGATGATTTATACATTACAGACAAAAGAGTTGAAATCTGTAAGCTCTTTGACAAATATTTAGAAATGGGAGGCATGCCTGAATTTTTGAAATATGAAGACATTGAGATTTTACAGGCTGTGTACAATGACATTGTACTAAAAGATATTGTCCAGCGGTATAATGTGCATAATGTAGCAGAGATAAAACAGCTTTATAGATTTTTAATCGCTAATTTTTCACGGAAATATTCTTATAATTCTCTGCGAAAAGCCACAGGGATTGGGAGCACAAGTACAGTTATTAAATATCTGAATTATCTGGAAAACGCTTTCTTCATTAGAGAGATAAGCAAATTTTCTTTTAGTCAAAAGGCTGTTAATCAATCAGAAAAAAAAGTTTACATCGTAGATAATGGATTTATCCGCGCCATCTCTCCTGTTGTTACCAGGGACAGAGGTTGGTTGCTCGAAAATATGGTTTTTAATTATTTATCAGAGCTTGGAGACGTGTATTTTTATTCAGGCAAAAATGAATGTGATTTTATTGTTAAATCCACAGTTACAGGATTGCAGGTTTTTCAGGTAAGTTACGAACTCTATCCAGAAAATGAACAGAGGGAAATTAATGGCTTATTAGAGGCAATGAAAGTTTTAAATCTTTCCACAGGTTATCTGCTGACTTATGAAACGGAAAAAGAATTAGTTATTAACGACAAAAAAATCAAAATCATGCCAGTTTGGAAATGGTTAAGCCTGGGTTTAAAACTATAAACAACGCGACGAGACTCAAGTTTTCTCTCACCACATATCCGCAAGCAGCCTGACCGCTTGAGCGGTCAGGCTGCTTGTACCGAAAACTAACCCACATAAGAGACCAACCACAGCGACTACCAACCAACTTCGTTGCTTCGCTAACAAGACAGGCATTGCAACTCCATAATAAAAAAAACGGCTGTCGCCTAAGCGACAGCCGCCACAAAATATATAGCCAGAGTATAAGTGAAGCCTTATTTCTGCTGCTTTGCCTCTTCCTGCATACGGCTGATAGCAGCACGTGTGAGCTTAACAAGAGCAACAACAGCACTTGCAGGCTCGAGAATCTCGAGATTGTCAAACTTCAGGTCTGAAATCTTGAGTGATTTACCAAGCCCCAGATCTGTTACATCAATCTCCAGGTGATCTGGAATATCCTTAACAAGACCTTTGACCTTGATATAACGCATCAGCTGATAGAGCTGGCCACCAGCCTGTACACCCTTTGCAAAACCAACGAGCTTGACAGGCATGTAAACCTTAACAGGCTTGTCCTCTACAACCTTCATAAAATCAATATGAAGGATACGGTCTGTTACTGGATGAAACTGCGTCTCCTTGACAATGCCCTGTAACTTCTCACCCTCAAGGTCAATATTAATCAAGAAAACCTCTGGTGTGTAAATCAAATCCTTGAGCTCACGCTCTTTGACATAACCATGGATAACCTCTCCATCACCATAAATAACGCATGGGACATTACCCTCTCTGCGCAGCTTGCGGGATGCTGATTTACCTTTTTCCTCTCTGCGGTAAACTTTCAGATCAATACTTTTCATTGTGCGTATGATTTTATGGGTTACTCAAATTAAAACCACAAGGGTTTTAATTCCCATCACCCGTTTTGACCATGCAAAATTAAGCCATTTGTAATTTTCTGCAAATACACAGGCTGTAAATTAGATTTTTTTAAAAACTAAAAATCCTTATGCCCATACTGCACAGCAGTATTTGACACAAACTTTGTCCATTTGGCTGTGGGTATTACCACACGAAACCCCACAGTAATATTATTGTTATCAGGTCCCAGTGCTCCTCTGTTTGCCACTCTCAGTGATCTGGCATAGCTCTCCCACGAACCACCACGGATAACCTTCATCTGTCCATTCTCAGGTCCTAGTGGATTTTTTCTACGTGAATTACTGTAATACCCTGCATCATACCAATCATAGCACCATTCTCTCATATTACCAAACAAATCATATACTCCAGGTGGTGTGGGCTTTTTCTGTGCCACAGGACATGGCTTATAACCTGAATTTTCCCTCACCCAGGCTACTGCCAGCAGACTATCTCCGGGTATAGAATCGGTAAAGGCCTTGCGGGCTAAATATTCCCATTCTGCCTCTGTAGGCAGGCGACCGCCCTTCCACTCACAATAAGCCTCAGCACCCCACCAGCTCACAAACATTACCGGATAATTCTCATATCCCTTTCGCACGTAGAACCGGCCATCTTTCTCATAAATAGGATTATGAAAACTGCGCCAGCATCCACCCAGGTCTATCCATTGTGTATTGCCCTGACGTTGATTTCCTTTAGCATTCAGAAATTCCACAAACTGGACATTTGTCACCTCTGTGCGGGAAACATAAAAGTCAGAAACACGCACCTTGTGCACGGGTTGCTCATCCTCCTGGCCTCTGATGGACCCCATCCAGAAACGCCCTCCCCTGACAAACACAAATCCAGTATCAATCTGTGCATCTAGGATAACAGACAAAAACAGCAATATTAGCAAAAGCAATTTACTCTTCCTGGTCATCGTACAATGCAATTATCTTTTTGACCAATGGATGGCGCACCACATCTCTTTGATCAAACATGACAAAAGATATGCCCTCTACTCCGTTCAGACGCTGGTAAGCATGCCTTAAACCCGACTGTGTCTTATCAGGTAAATCAATCTGCGTTACATCACCCGTAACAATAAACTTCGAATTCTCGCCCATACGTGTGAGAAACATCTTTAGCTGTCCCTTGGTAGCGTTCTGGGCTTCATCAAGTATAACAATAGCATTACTCAGTGTTCGGCCGCGCATATATGCCAGAGGAGCAATCTGAATAACACGCTCTGCCATAAGCATCTCCAGCTTACGCCCAGGTACCATATCATAGAGGGCATCATAAAGTGCCTGCAAATAAGGATCTAATTTTTCCTTGTAATCACCTGGCAGAAAACCAAGTTTTTCCCCAGCTTCTACTGCCGGACGGCTCAGGATTATACGCTGTACCATACGATCACGTAATACGCGCAAAGCCAGGGCAATGGCAATGTATGTTTTTCCAGTACCTGCCGGCCCTATAGCAAAAACAAGGTCATTCTTATAAAATGCCTTGACCAGCTCTTTCTGGTGAATAGTCTTTGGCTTAATAGGCTTGCCACTCACACCATATACCAGAACCCCGGTATCTGACGCTATCCCAACCTCCTCAATTGTATCAGACGATGTACTAAGCAGATCCTGGATATCCTCAGACGTTAGTCGATGATAACGGTTATAAAATTCTAGCAAAAGTTTTAGCTTTCTCTCAAAATTTGCTATCTCATCCTCGTCACCAATGACCTTAATACTCGATCCGCGGGCAACGATTCTGATCTTGGGAAAAAAATCCCGTAAAATATTAACATTCAAGTCATTAACACCAAAGAAATCAGTCGGGTTTATATTGTTCAGATGTATCTTTTTCTCGTACATATCAATGTTTTTCATTTGGTTTACAAAATTACGAATTTTGTGACACTAGTAATGCTAAATTTTGCAAAATAGACAAAAGAAAAATGGAAGGCACAGCGTGGATAATCATTAGCAATCAGAGTTTTATATTCTCAATATCTCGTAGAATATAGATCTCATAAGGCCCCAGATGCTTAAAACCCCATTTAATATATAGATTCTTGGCAACAGTGTTATCTCTGTGCACTTCCAATTTTATCTGAAGGCCTGTCTCTCTGGCAAACCGGAGGGACTCTATCATCAGATAATGAGAAAGGCCTTGTCCCTGATACTGAGGTAGGATACCAAAGTATTGAAGATGCAGACGACGGCCATCGTTAGTAATCCATGATGTACCCACAATCTGTCCTTTGGTAGAATCTTCAAGGATAAATAATTTCCCACCCTGTCTAAGTGTCTGCTTTATAATCTGCAAATTATCTCCACGCTCTGGACGGGTAAGACCTGTCTTTATCCATACCTGCATAACACCTTGATAATCATCATCTTTAAAGTCCCTAACAATCCAACGGCCATCAAATGTGCGCATATTACCACTCGATTATGAATTTTCCTGAATAAAGGCCATTCATGTGGTCTATAGTCGTAAGCTCGATCTTGGGTTCTGTTTTTTGTGTAATAACAACCAGCTCATGAATCCACCCTTTAACTCGATGATAAATCAAAACTTCATTGTGCGTGTGTTTTCCAAAGACAAGCATTACCTTACGCTGTCCTAATGATTCATAATCTGCTTCCACAGGGTCATAATAAGTGCCAAACATAATGGAAGCACGTTTGACAATATATGTTGGCTTGGCAAGTGAGGCAAAAAATTTATACACACCTGTAAGTGCTTCCTGTGCGCTATAACCACCTACTTCGAATGCAACCTCCTCATCCTTTCTATGCAAAAGCTCAGCAAGCGTTGTAATAGGCTGGACAGCAGCCTCATAAAGAGGATACCATTCGCTGGGCAATATTGTCTGGTAGAATAACCTCTTGGAATCAGCTGGCAGTTTCATCAGCCATTCCTCATATAGTTGAGGATGATACTTATTTATATAATTTATTAGAGCCCTGACTGCTGTGCCTTTGATATTCATAACCTGTGTTTTATAAAATTACCATTGTGCAGTGAAAACTGCATAATAAAGATCATTCTTGTATTCAAAAATATCAAAATCCAGATATGGGTTACTCTCTGGTCTTGCTAGTTCGATAAGCTTTGCTCCCCACCCTTTGTTCCTGTAATATAGTAAATTTTCTTCTTCTGTGGTATAACCAAATTTAAACTTTACAAAATTATCTCCTGTCTCCCATATCTCAAAAATTATAGGAGAATAATATGCTTTGAAAAAATCATGTATTCTGCGAAAAGTAAACTTCAGCGAAGCAATTTTCAGAAAAACATTATAAATACCTGTCAAAGCACTCTCTGCACTATACATACCTATATCAAAAGCCACATCCTGTGGATCCTTATCCAGTAGACCTGCCAGGACAATGGTAGGATGTGAGTGTGTGTCAACTAGCTCAAACCAATCTGACGGAAAAATAGGTTTTGAAAAAATTTCATAACTCTCTGGCTTGAGAGAATTGAGCCATTGCTCGTATAATGCAGGATATTTCTCTTTTACAAAATCGGGTAAAACCCTGACTGCTGTGCCTTTTACTTTCATATATCAACTTTAAATTATATCTTGCTTTTTCAAATTTACAATATTCTTTTAAATTTATAAAACATTTATTGCAAAAATTTATACCAAATTCTAGTGAAATGTTATCAAAAAAGAGCATATCATTTCTATTTCCACTACTATTGCTATTCTCATGCTATACTCCTAAACCCCAGGCTCCTGGATTATCTACTTACATAAATCTTGCCAATCTTTACCGTCCACAGGTAACCACAATTTTTCCAGAATTTGTTGTTTATAACAAAAACGACTCCACATCAGTTATCTACAATTACCTGTACTTGCCAAACCTTACATTCCGTCCTGCCGGCCAAATAAAGCAGGCAAAAGTAATGTTTAATTACAAGCTCACACCAAGCCTGACAAATCGAAAAATCTTAGATACTCTGACCAAATTTCTGACAATAAAATACAACATTCGTCAGCACAACCTGGTTTTTCCTGTCGAAATACCCCTGCCCCACGACAGCATATACCTTATAAACATTTATGTCAAAGACCTGTATCGTATGAAAGCAAATCTCAAGTTTATCTGGAACGACCCTACAAATCCCTATAGCTCAAATAATTTCCTTGTACAATACGCCTCATCTTTCACACCTGTGTTCTCCCATGTCATTGACAGCAATCACTATTACATAATTCAGCATAATTCTGGCACCAAAAGACTCTACGCGTATCATTACCTTACAGACACACTTTTACCCAAACCGCCATTTTACCTTGGTGCCAGGACACGACGGCTATATGCAGACACTGTGATTGGTTTCGATGCTCTCAAGCCTGTCAGGTTCACTATGCCTGGAATTTATCTAATCACATACGACTCACTTGTACAACAAGGCAAGACCCTGCTCATGTTTTACGATGAATACCCACATATAAAAAAAGCCAGCCAGATGATAGGCCCTCTTGCTTATATCACAAACTCAATAGAATTTCGCCAGATCCTTACAGCTTATAGCCCAAAGCTTGCAGTAGATAGTTTCTGGCTCTCGATTACCGAGACGCCACAGCAGGCTAAGGACCTGATACGTATTTATTATAACCGTGTATTTGTGGCTAATTATTATTTCACATCACACAAGCAGGGATGGATGACAGACCGTGGAATGATTTACGTTGTTTTTGGTCCTCCGCCTATTGTTTATAAATTTGACGACAAAGAAGTGTGGATTTATTACTATGCACAGAAACGTACTTATGTTACTTTTAAATTCAAGCGTATAAAGACACGTTTTTCCAACGACGACTACGTACTAATTCCTAGTGGCACATATAGGCCCTTCTGGCGATTTGCAGTCGAACAATGGCGCTCAGGAACAGTACCAAGTCTTTAAAACTAAAACATAATGAAATACTTTCTCAGACTCATACGCTGGCAGAATTTGCTAATGATTATCTACATCTTTCTTACGCTAAGATACTGCATATTAGGCAGTTTCCTGGATTTATACGGTCTGCAGTTCCGCTTCCCACTTGTACATTTTATTCTGCTTGTGGCAGCTACTGTGCTTATAGCTGCCGCGGGTTATATTATCAATGATTACTTTGATGTTGAGACCGACAGGCTTAACCAGAAAGACCCAATCATTGGATATTATTTTAGCTCAAATGTGGCTGTTATTCTGTATGTGGTATTTAGCCTTATTGGCCTAGTGCTGGGAGCAATAGTCTCTGTCAAGATAGGTCATAGCACTTTTACCCTGATATTTTTTATCGCAGCCAGTCTCCTGTGGTTTTATTCCTCAGCTTTCAAGCAGTCGTTTCTAATCGGTAATCTGATAATTGCACTTCTCGCAGCTCTTGTTCCCTTGCTTTTGCTTATCTACGATCTTTTGCCAGCTATGGAATATTATGGTCCTGAGATAAAAGTCATGGATATTAATATGAACATACCTGCCTTGTGGATGCTGGGCTATGCTAGTTTTGCATTTATTTACACATTCGTTCGCGAGGTGCTCAAAGACCTTGAAGATTCTTTCGGCGATCAAAAACGTGGATATCAGACATTGGCCCTGACAATTGGTGAGCAAGCATCAAAAATCCTTGTTTCATTGACATTACTCATTGCCATTACATTACTTGTGTGGGTATTTGTAAAATATCTTAACGTTACTTTGTCATTAATCTATTTAGCCTTATTTTTGGTTTTACCAAGTATAATCACTATATATTTGATAATCAGAGCAAAAAACAAAAGACAATATCATATCACTAGTATTCTGCTCAAGATAATAATGTTTCTGGGCGTATCGTATTCATTTATAGTATGTTATATTTTTCACACTTTTAAATAAATTTTTCAGATGGAAAAACAATTCACAGTTTCGGCTAGAAAATACCGTCCACAGAAATTCTCAGAAGTCGTTGGTCAAGAAGCTGTTACCACCACACTTCGCAATGCTATAAAAACAGGTAAGCTAGCACATGCTTATCTTTTCTCTGGTCCACGAGGTGTGGGCAAGACCACCTGTGCACGTATTTTTGCCAAGACAATAAACTGTGAAAATCCCACATCCGAAGGCGAAGCATGTAATAAATGCGAATCATGTAAAGCATTTAACCAGGGACGTTCCTTCAACATACATGAGCTTGACGCAGCCTCCAACAACTCTGTAGAGGATATCCGTAAGCTCATTGAGCAGGTGCGCATTCCCCCTCAAATTGGTAAATACAGCGTTTATATCATCGACGAGGTTCACATGCTCTCACAGGCTGCTTTTAATGCCTTTCTCAAGACTTTAGAAGAACCTCCTGCACATGCCATCTTCATTATGGCAACAACTGAAAAACACAAAATCCTGCCAACTATTCTATCACGATGTCAGGTTTTTGATTTCCAGCGTATTAGGGTTCCCCAGATTGTAGAACATTTGCGCGCCATTGCCCAGCACGAAAACATTCAGGTCGAAGACGATGCTCTATCTATAATTGCACAAAAAGCAGATGGTGCGCTGCGTGATGCCCTCTCAATCTTTGACCAATTAGTGAGCTTTACACAGGGTAAACTCACATACCAGGGTGTAATAAAACACCTTAACGTGCTGGATTATGACTACTATTTTAGGCTCACAGAAGCATTCCTCGATGGAGATTATGAACAGGTTCTCCTAACCT
>JALVRO010000275.1 GCA_027031265.1 Bacteroidales bacterium
AGCAATAACTTCACGTGTTTTGCCACTAAGAATTTTTTTAATTTGCTCAATGTTGCGCATGTATTCCTGTTCGCTCTGCTTGCCGATACATGGAGCCTTACAGTTTTTTATGTGGTATTCGAGGCATGGCTTGTATTTTCCCTGTTTAATTTTTTCCTGGCTGAGGTCTAGGTTGCATGTTCTGAGCTTGAACACATCACGAAACATTGCCAGCATTGTCCTTACCATAGAGACTGACGTATATGGACCGTAGTAGAGGGAGCCATCTTTGACAATATTTCTTGTATAAAAAACCCGGGGGAAAGGTTCATTTTTGATAACAATCCAGGGATATGATTTGTCATCTTTAAGCTGGATATTATAGCGGGGTTTGTATTTTTTAATAAGAGAATTTTCCAGCAGAAGAGCGTCCATTTCTGTTTCCACAACCATGTGCTTGACGTCGTGGATATGCCGGATTAAAATGCGGGTTTTGGGATCTTCGACAGTCCGGTTGAAATATGAGGTCACACGGCGTTTTAGGTTTTTGGCTTTGCCAACATAGATTATAGTACCTTTATTGTCTAGAAACTGATAAACACCTGGTACTTCTGGGAGGCTTAATGCTTTTTGTTTGAGCTCTTCTATTTTCACCTGTTAAGTGTGTTTTACATTTTGCAAATATACGAATTAGCAAGTAATTAGAAAAATGCTAGTGTCCTTAACCAACACAGCTATTTTTATATGCTCCGTGAGTGTGGTCAAGGTTATAAATTGATAACATTGCCAGCTGTCTCTGGAATAACTGAGTTGTTGTCGTGTTTTTTAATGGGTTGTGAATGGTGGTTAAAAAATTATTAGAAACAAGAATGGCCCCAGGAGGCTTTTGTGATATAATTATTTAAAATTCTCTGTGCTTAGCTTGAGTAGTTTAGCTGTGGACTGGTATCACATGCTAGATTATAGACTATTGATGTTTATTTTGCTATGGCCCAGTTGATTGGGTATTTTTATGTGCGTATTAAGTTTTGTATAAAGAGCGTAATCTTTTGATATGCTGTCTATTCGTTACAATTAGTGCAAATATCTATTTTGCTGCGGTCAGTAAGGAGTGTGTATGCAAAGGTTTTGAATCTATGGTTTTTAATAATGTCTTTTATCTGTGTTTCTTTTGCATTGCCGAAAGCGTACCTGGCGTCTTTGTCATAGCAGCAAGGCACGACCTGGCCATCCCACGTTATAACAGTTGAATTCCACAATCTCCAGCATCTGTTTTTTAGTTTTTTCTTCAGATGCCAGGAATTGTCTGTGTATGTGTAACGTGCATACTTTTTGTTTAGCGGGACATATAAGTGGGCTGTTGAAAAGTTTTCGATTTGAGCGGATTTGAGTTTGCATGTTACATGTTTATTTTTTTTGCAATATTCCAGGAATACAGGAACCTGGTGCTCGTTGTGTTTGAGGACCAAAAATTGTAATTCTATTGCAGGGGTAGATGATTTTAGTTCTGTTTTGGCTTTTATGAGGCTCTCTATTGCAGAAAAGACTTTGTCTACTTTGCCCCTGACTCGGTATTTTTCATAAGTTTGTTGAGCCATGCCGTCAACAGAGATTATGATGTAGGAAAGTCCTGAGTTTACCAGTTCACGGGCAATATTAAAGTCCAGCAATTGTGCATTGGTAGAGAGGCCAGTAAAGATGTTTTTTTGTGAAGCATATTTAACCAAATCAATAATATTCTTGTGCAACAGAGGTTCTCCCTGGAAATAGAGAAATAAGTTTAGCAAATAAGGGGCTGTCTGGTCAATGATTTTTTTATAGAGCTCGAAATCAATAAAACCCTTTGGGCGTTTAAGGATTCCGAGACCAACAGGACATTGTGGGCAGCTAAGATTACAAGTATTCGTGGGCTCGACAGAAATAGATACAGGTATACCCCAGCGCATAGGCTTTCTGAATAATAAGGATGCTGCGTAGGATAAACTTACTTTTGATAGATTGAATAACTTTTTGAGAGTAAGATGTTTTACGAAAGCGTGATATTTTGTAAATTGTGTCATGTTTTATAACTTCGCCAAAATCCAGTGGAAATACAAAATTATACATTATGAATAAATATCCTTTGCTTGAGAAGGTTAATTATCCTGACGACTTAAAACGTTTGTCAGTGGATGAGCTCAAGCAGTTGGCCGATGAGCTTAGACAGTTTATTATTGAATCAATCTCCAGGACACCGGGTCATTTTGGCGCAAGCCTGGGTGTTGTGGAGCTAACCGTTGCTTTGCATTATGTGTTTAACACACCTTATGATCGAATCGTATGGGATGTGGGACATCAGGCTTATGGGCATAAAATACTTACTGGACGGAGGGAGAAATTTCATACCTTGCGCCAGTTAAATGGAATAAGTGGCTTCCCATCAATTTTTGAGAGTGAGTATGACACATTTGGAGTTGGGCATTCATCTACTTCTATTTCGGCTGCCCTTGGTATGGCAATTGCCGCACAGCTGAAGAATGAAGATCGCCAGGTTGTGGCTGTTATTGGCGATGGAGCAATGACTGCTGGCCTTGCCTTTGAGGGTTTAAATAATGTTGGTATTACAAATGCAAATATTCTGGTAATACTGAATGACAATAATATGGCTATTGACCCTAATGTAGGAGGACTGAGCCGTTACCTGGTTAATTTTACTACTTCCAAGACTTACAATAAGATACGGGACGAGGTCTGGAATTTACTGGACCGTGGAAAGTCTGCTAAAGAGATGCGTAATTTTCTCAAAAACCTGGAAAGTGGCTTTAAGGGTGCTCTCCTTCAGCAAAGTAATTTCTTTGAAGGGATGAATCTGCGTTATTTCGGACCAATAGATGGACATGATCTTTCCCTGCTAATTAAGACTTTACAGCAACTGAAGAATATCAAAGGACCAAAGCTTCTGCACATCAAAACACAGAAAGGGAAAGGTTATAAATATGCGGAACAGGATCAGCCCAAATGGCATTCTACAAGTGCACCATTTGATATTGAGACAGGTAAACCATTGGTTCAGGATAATGGACCTAAGCCACCTAAGTTCCAGGATGTTTTTGGACACACTATAATCGAATTGGCAGAAAAGAATGAGAAAATAGTTGGTATAACGCCAGCCATGCCATCAGGATCATCGCTTAAATATATGATGGAGCAGATGCCAGAGAGAGCTTTTGATGTGGGCATTGCTGAGCAACATGCTGTTACCTTTGCAGCGGGTCTGGCTAAGGAAGGGATGATCCCTTTTGTTACTATTTATTCTACTTTCTTGCAAAGGGCTTATGACCAGGTGATTCATGATGTTGCTATCCAGAA
>JALVRO010000276.1 GCA_027031265.1 Bacteroidales bacterium
GTACGTGTCGTGATAGCAGGAGCAGGTGGTGCGGCACATCTGCCTGGTGTTATTGCAGCCTATACAACATTGCCTGTTATTGGCGTGCCCATAAATGCTTCAATATCAATCCAAGGCTGGGATTCGATTCTCTCTATCCTTCAGATGCCTCCCGGGATACCAGTAGCCACAGTTGGCCTCAATGCAGCCCGTAACGCAGCAATTCTGGCCCTGCAAATACTCTCGCTTACTGACGAGAACTATGCACAACGCCTGCAGCAATACAGACAAAACATGAAGACAAAAGTGGTAAACGCTAACCAAAAGATCAAAGACTTGAAATATAAATACCTTATCGACTAAAATTTTTATATTTTTTTTGCACTTTTTTATCTTAGCAACTGAAAATAATTTTATCTCATAGCAAAATTGTTTTTAACTTTGCAGCCTGGGCTGTAGTATATTATCTTGACATTAAAATTTTTTGAACATACCAGATTTATGAAACGTATTGTATATCTGCTAATTGCCATTAGTCTAATCTTTAGTGCTTGTTCACATAAAGGTGAACTTGCTGGTAATGGAAAAAGAAAACACCACAAACGTGAGGAGCGTATTCCTAAGAGAATAACCTACAACTATGTCCTGCGTTCAAGTGATTATAACCTCAAGTACCAGAAAGCTTTTGAATATTTCAACAAGAAAAAATACTACAAAGCTCTGGACCTGTTTGCACAGCTGGTTCCACACTATAGGGGAACCAGTCGCGGAGATGAGGTGCTTTATTACTACGCCCTGACAAACTTTAAACTAAAAGACTACGTCACAGCAGGTTATTACTTCAAAAACTTTGCTTATTCATATCCCAATAGTGAATTTGCCGAAGAGGCTCTGTTCATGAGTGCTTATTGCTACTATCGAATGTCTCCAAGATGGTCCCTGGATCAGGAAATGACTAATGATGCTATCACACAATTCGAACTGTTCCTATCTAAGTTTCCAAACAGCGACATGGTTGACTCAGTTAACCACCTGATTGACAATCTCAGGTACAAACTGCAGGAAAAATCTTATCGCAATTCTAAACTTTATTATGACCTTGGATATTTCCATGCCGCTTCTATTGCACTGAATAATAGCCTGAAAGATTATCCTGCAACACCATTCAAAGACGACATTCTCTATTACATTGCCCTGAGCAGATACAATTACGCCAGCAACAGTATAATAGAAAAACAACAACAGCGTTATCTAGATGCCCTGGATGCTATCTTGAGTTACAAAGACCAAATGCCAGACGGCAAATACATTGACAAGATCAATGAATTGGAGAAAAAAATAAATGCAAAGCTAGAAAAGATTAAAACTAAAACAGTTAAATAACTAAAAAACAATCACATAACTATGGATTTCAAAAAAATCAAAGCTCCCACAACAACTATTACTTACGACCTTGACAAGCTCGAGCAAGGCACTAATAATGTTTACGAAAGCATTGTTATCATGGGTAGACGCTCTGACCAGATAGCAGTCGAAATGAAAGAAGAATTGTCTAAAAAACTCGAAGAATTTGCTTCATACAACACAGACAACCTCGAAGAAGTATTCGAAAACCGCGAACAAATCGAAATTTCCCGCTTCTACGAGCGTCTGCCAAAGCCTACAGCTATTGCTATCCAGGAATTTATCGAAGGACGCCTGAAATGGCGCAAACCACGTCGCTCACAGCGTCGCCGTAGTTAAATATCTCTGACCTGGACGCTGATATTTTTCTTTAGTCTTTATGAAAAAGCGTGGGCCTCAGCTCACGCTTTTTTTTAGTGTGGTTAATAACGTACATACCGCTCTCTACCCACAGCATCGTGTCTCTGCCTCAACGCTACTACCCCCCCCTCAGGCTCCTCCTGACCTCTGTGCGCCAATCTCAATCCTTCATCAACACAACAATCTACAAAGCATACAAATACAAACACCATAAAATTTGAATATCTCCTGCACATGGAGAGAAAAACAAAATCATTAACAATCCAGCCGCAAATTTGTGTAAATTTGCACCAGAAAGCATAATCATTATTCAAAAGAATAACACAAATGAATATTGAACTGATAAAAAAATATTTCTCACTCACACCCACACAAAAAAACCTTTTAATAAAATTCGCAGAACTACTGCTGGAATGGAACAATAAAATTAATCTCATCTCGCGCCAAGATACTGGCTTTATCTGGGAAAGACACATACTTCACTCCCTGGCCATTGCTAAAATACTGGATCTGAAAACCGCCCATGTTATTGATGTTGGTAGCGGCGGCGGTTTCCCCGGAATACCACTGGCAATAATGTTTCCCAATGCAGACTTTACACTCATCGACACAATAGCAAAAAAAGTTACTGCCCTCCAGGGAATCATTGACGAACTGGGGCTGGATAATGCCAAAGCTCTGAGAACACACAGCAAAAATGTGACAGGAAAATTTGACTTTGTCACAGCACGAGCTGTCGCCGACTTCCGTAAATTCTATAAACAAACTAAACACCTGGTGCGCAAAGGCCAGATAACATCACTGCCCAACGGCATACTTTATCTCAAAGGTGGTGACTTCCAGCAGGAAATAGCACCCTTTGGCAAACGGGCCAGGATTTTCGATATTCAAGAATTCTTCGAAGAGCCATTCTTTGAAACCAAGAAAGTCATATACCTATCATTCTAAAGTACTTACCCAAGTATATCCCACTATACAAATCACTATAAAGAAAACTTCACCACAACAAACTAAGACTGCGGGGTAGGCCTTTGGCCTACCCCGCAGTCGCCAAAACCTTAATGACACTTACTTTCTCCATGCTACATTAACCTCTGCCTGGACAAAAGGCCTTAGTTCTGGCCCATCAGTTCCTTGAGCTTTTCCAGCACAATCTGGGCATGCTTAACCTCTCCGCTCTTGCGCTTCTGGCGCACCTTAACATTATACCATCTGTATGCAATGTTTCCCTCAGGATCTACAATAAATGTAGAACGGATCGTTCCCTCAGTCTCCTTGCCATAATGCTTTTTTATTCCCCATGCACCATAAACCTTGAGCACCTCCTTGCCAGGGTCACTCAACAGTGTTATGCCTAAATTGTGTTTAGCCACAAATTTCTGGTGAGACTGCACGCTATCCTTACTAATTCCAAGTACAACTGCACCAATCTTGTCAAATTCCCCCTTCAGCTCTGTGAAGTCCTGTGCTTCCTTGGTGCAGCCAGATGTGTTATCCTTCGGATAAAAATAAACCACAACCCATTTACCACGAAAATCCTTGAGACATACCTCATTACC
>JALVRO010000277.1 GCA_027031265.1 Bacteroidales bacterium
TATAAGGGCTATCTTCCTTGAGTACAGTAGGTTTGCCGCTATCACTATCCTCGACAATACTCATAATCATTGGCACACGGCCAAGGATTGGAATATTATATTCACGGGATAGCTTATCTGCGCCACCTTTACCAAAGAGATAGTATTTCTTGTCAGGACATTCTGCTGGAGTGAACCATGCCATGTTCTCTATGAGTCCCAGCACAGGAACGCTTATCTTATCTGTTTTGAACATGTTGATGGCCTTAATTACGTCAGCAATAGCAACCTTCTGTGGTGTGGTTACGATAACGCTACCAGTCAGTGGTATTGTCTGGACAAGGGTCAGAGGAATATCACCAGTTCCTGGAGGCAAGTCAATGATGAAATAATCGAGCTCACCCCAGTGAACATCTGTCAATAGCTGCTTGATAGCATTGGTAGCCATTGCACCACGCCATATCACAGCATCCTCAGGACGAATAAAGAATCCAATCGAAATAACCTGTACACCGTATTTTTCAACAGGCAATATGTAATCTTTGCCATTGATTTTCTGGACAAAAGGCTTTTCATTTTCCAGCCCAAACATTGTTGGGATAGATGGACCATAAAGGTCAGCATCCAGAAGACCAACCTTTGCCCCTGTAGAAGCCAGAGCTACAGCCAGGTTAGCCGAAACTGTAGATTTTCCTACACCTCCTTTACCCGAAGCAACTGCTATTATATTCTTGACATCCTTGAGTGGCCTATCAGGAGGAGCCTGGATATTAACTTTCTGGAATTCGAGTTTTTCCTCAGTGATATTGAGCATCACCTTATATCCCTGGCTGCGATATTCATCCAGGACCTTACGTGTTATACGTTCGATAGAACGACGCAGCACAGCTGTCTTGCGATCAAGCTCCATTTCTACAAGAATATCCTTGTCAGCAACGCGCAGGTCTTTTATCAGGTCAGCTATGGTCTTATCACTCTCTGGTACCTTGATAGACCTTAGTTTTTCGAGTATTTCATCTTTTAAACTTGCCATATTAATGTGGTTTTATTTGTTTTTGACGTGGCGAATTTAATTGATTTATAATTTTATCCCAAAAATAAAAGACAAATAAGTCTTATTTTCTACAACATTAATTTTGCTTTTCATTAAAATATTTCAGAGCATCGGCCACAACAAAGGTACTTCCTCCTATGAAAATCATATCCTTTTGCTGGCTCTGCTCTATGGCTTTTTCTATAGCCTCAGGTACGGAATCAAAAGCCTCTCCCTCCAGTCCATAATCACTGGCTTTGGCCCGTAAGTGCTCTGCAGGCATGGAACGGTCCACTGATGAGCGAACAAAATAAAATTGTGCATCCCTGGGTAATAGTCTCAATATTGAGCTTATATCCTTATCACCCACAGAGCCAAAAATAAAATGTAACCTACTGTAGTTCTGAAACTTAATCTGGTTAACGACCTGTCTGATGCCATCCTGGTTGTGTCCAGCATCACACACTATCAGAGGACTGTGACTAATCACCTGCCAGCGCCCCATTATACCTGTATTCTCCACCACTCTTTCCAGACCATCTTCAATAGCTTGCTGATTTATTTTAAAATATGGGTATTGCCTCAGTACATCAATTGTCTGCAAAATGACGGGTATGTTCATTTTCTGGTATTGTCCAATGAGGCCAAATTTTAGATCCCGGTAAAAAATCTTTCCCCTGTGGTAAACCGAGAAAGCAAGTTTGCCATCCCTTGTCAGGTAAGAATTTTCCACAGAATAATTATTGGCTGCCTGATAAATAGGAGCATCTTTTTCAGAAGCTACTTCCAGGAAAACACTCTGTACAGAGGCTGGCATTGGTCCTATCACAACCGGTACGCGAGGTTTTATGATACCTGCTTTCTCACGGGCTATCTGCGGCAGGGTGGTACCGAGAAACTGTGTATGGTCATAGCCAATATTAGTTATTACAGAGACCAGCGGTGTGATGATATTCGTTGAATCCAGACGTCCACCCATACCAACCTCTACAACAGCAATATCCACACTCTGGTCTGCAAAATACTCAAAAGCCATTGCTACGGTCATTTCAAAGAATGATGGTTTAACCTTGTCAAAAAAAGCCTTGTTTTCCCTGACAAAATCCACCACATAGTCCTTGCTTACCATCTGGCCATTTATTCTGATACGCTCCCTGAAATCCAGATAATGAGGTGATGTATAAAGCCCGACCTTATATCCTGCCTCATGTAAAATAGAAGCCAGAGTATGAGCTACAGAACCCTTGCCATTAGTGCCAGCAATATGTATAGAGCGGAATTTACGATGTGGATGGCCAAAATATTTATCAAGCTCCAGTGTGCGGGATAAATCTTTTTTATAAGCAGCAGATCCTACACGCTGATACATAGGTAGCTGGCTGTATAAATAATCCAGTATTTGCTGGTAATCCATTGAATTTTTCTTTTTTTGAGTAAATTTAGCAAATCTAAGAAAACTTCATCGCTACAATGGAAATAAAAATAGTAGGGTACGGTTCAGAATTATACCAGGAGAGTGTCCGCCTGAGAGAAAAAATTCTGAGACTGCCTCTGGGTATGAGGTTCACGCCACAGGTCCTGGAGCAGGACAAACATTGCATACATATCATAGCTGTGGACAATGGTAGAGTCGCAGGCACCACACTACTCGAGCCAATTGACATACATACTGTAAAAATCCGTCAGGTAGCTGTTGATTATGATCTCAGAAATAAAGGAATTGGGAAAAAATTAATGCTATTTGCAGAGGATTATGCACGAGAGCATGGATTCAAGACCGCCCTGCTTCATGCACGTTATTATGTCTTGGATTTTTATAAAAAACTTGGTTACTCTCCTTTAGGGGATAGCTTCACAGAAGTAGGTATAAAACACTACCTTATGACAAAAAGACTTTAGAAAAAAGACAAGTGTTCAAAACATTGATTAGAGAAATATTTAAACTTCTAAGCTAATATTTTTTCAAACTTACAACAAATTTTTAACTAACTTTAATATATTTATACTAAACCATCCTGTTTAACCATCCGTATAAAAAACAAAACCATAAAAAGCCAGGGCCATGAAAAGAGTAACTTTCCACACCATGCTCATCACCTTCCTGCTGCTACTGGCTGCTCCTCACAGCTGGAGCTTTACCTCTCCTGCCACCATCTGGTTCCTGGACGGCACTATTCTGGATAGTATTTATCAGCTCTCAATCGATTCTGCCAAACAAATAGTCATTTACATGGACCGCAATAAATTCAAGACTGCTTATTTTGATGAAATTTTTGCAATAACCACCGGGCAAGATACTATAATAGTGACACCTGTTGAGCAACTAAAAGTCAATGGGCTCAGCATGGACAACAACCGCATGTTCATGCTTCTCAAAGGCATTCATGACGGACTACGAAGCAAGCATTACAGGACATTCTTCTCATCACTAGCAGTCTCATACTTGTCCAACCTCGCATTTTGTGGACAAAATGTAATAGTCAGAAACGTGCCAAACCTGGTCAACTTCTTCTATCAGTGCACAAAACCTGTTCACACTGATAAAATACGGACTTTCTACGACATAGGGTATAACATCGGACTGCAAAAACGTAAAATCCTCGAAACAGGTGCAGGTATTGTCGCTGGACTTTATCTGGAACTCCTGACAGAAGCAGCTCTTACTTCTACTGGGAATTAAACAGTATAACTGCTGTATATCTTGATTCAGTAATTTTATAACCCACTGAAAAGAATCTTACAAACAGCACGAAACCTATGACGAATGAAATACTATAAATCATCAAATCATACCATTGGTGCAGCAGGAGGGCACCTATCCAGAACAGAGCACTGTAGCCCATAACTACTGCCGCTATCCAGGCAACAAACAGTTGCCACTGTGGTCCCTCAGTCCCGACTCCCAGTTCCCTGGCTATAGGTCCCCACCATCCACCTGGTCTTACTCGGGAATAAAAATCCCTCAATACCTTCCTGTCAGTCGGCTTTGTCACCAGAGTAACAATTATCCATGTCGCTGTAGTCACTCCAATGGTCAGAAAATAAGACTGAGGAAATTGCAATCCTAGAGTAAAACGGCCTATGGCGTAAACCACAAAAGGAGTAATCATAGCCACCAGCTCTGACCAGGCATTTACCCTCCACCAATACCAGCGCAAAATTAAAACCAATCCCAGTCCTGCTCCACACTCTATCACAAAGCTCCACACACCTGATATTGAGTTTATTATAGTGGTAAAATAAAGTGCTACGGCCATTAAGACCAGGGTAATAATACGTGCTGCGTTGACCTGCTGGACAGGAGTCAAATGTTTCTTTGTTATAAGCAAATAAAAATCATTTGTCAGCACACTGGCACCAAAATTCAACTGTGTAGAAATAGTGCTCATATAAGCTGCCAGGAAAGCCACAAGCAACAATCCTTTCAGTCCAGTGGGCAGGAAATCACGCATAGCATACACATAGGCAAAACGAAAATGCTGTGCATCTAACCCTGGGTATAATACCAGTGCTGCAAGACCGACAAGGATCCATGGCCATGGACGAAGTGCATAATGCGTTACCTGAAAAAGCAATGTAGCATAAACCGAATGACGCTCGTTCTTTGTACTCATCATTCTCTGTGCTATATATCCACCACCACCAGGCTCTGCCCCAGGATACCAGCTAGCCCACCACTGAAAAAGGCCATAAGCAAGAAAAGCACCCAATGAAATAGTCAGCACACCAGCCGTAGATTGTCCTCCTATATGTGGGAAAAACGACAAAGCACCATCTGGTACATTGGCTTTTAGTCCTTCTATTCCTCCGACTTTATCGCTATTTATCACAAGCACAGCCAGAACAATAGATCCTGTCATAGCAATAATAAACTGAACAACGTCTGTCACAGCCACACCCCACAGCCCAGACAATGTAGAATAAACCACAGCAATGAGCATGGCCGAGAACATTATTATCATCAGCATTCTGCCGTGCACACCGAAGAATACTTCAATTATAGACATCAAAGCAAGATTGACCCATGCAATGATAAGGCTATTCATGAACAAACCAAGGTAAATAGCTTTCAGCCCGCGCAGGAAACGTGCAACCTTGCCACTATATCTAATCTCAAGCAACTCCACCTCTGTTAGCACACCTGATCTGCGCCATAGATGTGCGAAAAACAATGTGGTGAGCATGCCTCCAATAAGAAAATTCCACCACAGCCAGTTGCCAGATACACCACCTTTACCCACAAGCTCTGTTACAGCCAATGGCGTATCTGCCGCAAAAGTAGTAGCAACCATCGAAAGGCCTGCCACTACCCAAGGCATTCTTCTGCCACTGAGAAAATAATCCGTCAAAGACTTTGACGACCTATTACGATAACTCAAGCCTATGATTATTGTCAGGATAACATAAGCCACAATAATCAACCAATCCAATAAAGTCAACATACGTCATGATTTTTGTGTTTTTCTACAGGTGGGGGTACTGGATCATAACCGCTAGTTCCCCCGGGATGGCAACGTGTGATACGTTTGAGTGCCAACCATAAGCCCCGCCATATACCATGCTTTTGCACAGCTTCTATGCTGTACGAAGAGCAGGTAGGTATGTGGCGACACGAAGGGCCCGACAGAGGTGATATAAATTTCTGGTAAAAGCGTACAATCCCTATCACCACACGCCTCTCCAGGTTCAATGGTTTATTCATCCTCCTCGAGATGTTTTGTAGCCTCCAGGTAGCAAGAACGGCATAGAGGCTCATATTTATCTTTTTCACCAAGCTCTATAAGTGATTCACTCTGACTTTTGCGATGCGAGTAATGTGCTAGATTACCACAACGAATGCAAATGGCATGAACCTTTGTAACATATTCGGCAATGGCCATAAGATAAGGCATTGGTCCAAAAGGCTTTCCCTTGTAATCCATGTCCAGGCCAGCTACAATAACTCTTTTGCCCAGGTTAGCCAGCTCATTACATACCTCAATTATTTCCATGTCAAAAAACTGTGCTTCGTCAATACCGACAACATCTGAATCTTTACCTTTGACCAAAATCTCCTGTGCGCTTGCTACTGGTACAGACTCTATATAATTAGCATCGTGCGAAACTATTTCATTTTTAGAATAACGTGTGTCTAGCTGTGGCTTGAAAATAGCCACTTTTTGTCTGGCTATTTGCGCACGACGCAAACGGCGTATCAACTCTTCTGTTTTTCCCGAAAACATAGAGCCTGTGATGACTTCTATCCATCCACTTTGATTTCCGTATTTAAATGTGTTTTCTAAAAACATTTGCACGCATTTTGTTTTTATTGGTTACAAAATTAAAATTTAATTCCAGTAAACTGGCTTATGGAAATAAAATTTCCATAAGATAAAAATTTTACTAAATTTAAAATTTGAAAAATAGGCTGGTTTGAAGGGAAGGAGACGAACATATTTAAAAAATTTTACACTTTTTGTCCTCACCTTGACATTTTTATTCTGCTCTTTTAAAGGATATTCGACTAAGGTTTTAGTAACAAGAGAGCGGGTTTATGCTAAGAAGGGCACAATTGATCTGAGCCAAAAACACTGGCATGATTATGTATTTGGCTTATATGGACAATGGGAATTTTACTGGAACCAGCTACTTACACCTGATCAGCTCTCCAGTCATATTGAGGACAGATATTTTGTACCTGTGCCAGACACCTGGACAAATTATGAAATAGGAGGGAAGAGACTGCCAAAATTTGGCTTTGCAACTTATCATATCAAGGTCAAATTACCAGAAGGGGTACATGACATAGGCCTGGATTTTCACGGGGTGTTCAACTCTTACCGCCTGTGGGTCAATGGAAAGTTCATTGACGAAAACGGTAAAGTAGGCACTAACAAAAAGGATTCTAAACCCACATGGCTCCCAAAAACATATTATCTTCACATCCATGGCAATGAAGTTGATATAGTCCTGCAGGTGAGTAATTTCCAGCACTTCAAGGCAGGTATAGTAAGACAGGTTGTTATAGGCTCCACCGAACTTATCGAAAAATTTGATATCCTGAACGTTGGCATAGAAGCAGGATTGATTGGTAGTCTGTTAATTTTTGCCCTGTTCTTCCTCATGGTTTATTATTATCGAAAGGATGACCTTGGTGCAATATATTTTGTTGTCACACTTGTCGGACAGGCCTTGGTCACAGGTCTTGATGGGGAATACATTATTTACCGTCTCTTCCCGAATATGAGCTGGTATTTTGGCCTGCACCTGCTATATTTCTTGTTCTTCTATAGGGCTATAACATTCATCCATTACATTTACCAGCTTGTTCCTCGAGAGTTTAACATAAAAGTTCTGATCAGCCTTACTGGTATTGGATTTTTCTTTATTCTATACACCATCTTTTTGCCTGTGAGCATGTTCAAATTTGCTCTTTATGGTTATATTGCTATCATCTTCTTAGTGTCTATTTTTTACGTCATTTACATTCTTTTCAGGTCAATAAAGTACCAGATTGGTGCAGTATACACACTACTGGGCGTAGGGGCATTACTTCTGACTGGTATTAACGATACTCTTTACGATTTCAACATTCTGCATACGTTCTATATGTCGGGCTTTGGCCTGTTTATTTTCCTCTTTACCCTCTCCATCATGCTAGCAATGTACAATGCCAAAGCAGAAAGGGATATCCTTGTTTATTCATTGATGCTCAAGACATTGGACAAGCTCAGGGATGAACTGTTGCGAGTACCATTCTATGATATTGCCAAGGCTTTGAAAGTTGTTAATAATCTGCTAAAATTCCACAGAGGATTGTGGATTGAGAGGGAAAACAAATTAATCATAAAACACGAAGTCAAGCTCAACAAGGTCAAAGATATAAACAAAGACCTGGAAGAAGTCGATGACAATTATCTTTCAAAAGATGCTCTGCACAGGGCGTACAAGAATAAACGCATTTTTGTCTATCCAGTTACTCGTCATCAACGAAAACAGATACTACGCAAGGCCCATAGACTAGAAGACCCTGTATCACAGTATCTTATATACAAGAACATACGATCACTAACTGTCACTCCACTTGTTTATCACAAGGAGGTGAAAGCCCTGGTTTATTTTGAAAATGCCTATAAGTTTGTCTCCCCTATCCAGGTCAAGCTCCTGACCTCGTCTGCTTCACAGCTTTTGTCCATTTATCACAATGCAAAAAACTTTGCCCGCTTGCGTCAGCTAAATATGCAACTGGAAAATCTGGTTAGCGAGCGCACACAGCAGTTAAAAGAAAAAGAAGAAGAACTGCATAACAAAGAGATACAGCTCAAAGAAAAAATCGAAAAATTACGTACATACAACGATGAGCTCAATGCTATAAACCTGGAACTGGAACAGAACAAAACAGCCATTGAAGAGAAAAATTTCGAGCTGGAGAAATTACACAATGAGATTCTCAAGCAAAAGATGCTTGCTGAGCAACAAAATAAGAAATATCTCAGCGGTCTGAGCTTTGCAAAAGAAATCCAGTCATATATACTTCAGGTGGACAGGGATTTACCATTCAGCGATTACTTCATATTTTATCAGCCAAAGCTGGATGTGGGAGGCGATTTTTACCTTATAAGAAAAATAGAGAATAAAACAATAGTAGTTGTTGCAGATTGCACAGGTCATGGCATACCAGGAGCATTTATGAGTATTCTGGGCTCAATGCATATCAACGATATTCTGCGACGCCATTTCATAACAGAGAAAAAGAAAGACGTGACAGCAGCCATGATACTGAATGAGCTTCGTAGCCTGGTTATTAAATCATTAGGTGCGGAAGAGAGCAACAAAGCGTCCATGGACACAATCAAAGACGGTATGGACATGGGGCTGACAATTATTGACAACAACACACTGGAACTCAATTATGCTGGTGCATACATTCCTTTGTGGATCATTCGTGATGGCGAGCTTATAGAGCTAAAGCCCAATCGATTCCCAATTGGTGTGTATATCAAGCTCAATAAAAAATCTGATTTCACTGATAGTACATTCCAGCTCAAACCTGACGATAGACTTTACATGTTTAGCGATGGTTTTGCCGATCAGTTTAACTCTCTTGGAGAGAAATTTTACAAAAAGAATTTCCGTAAATTACTGATGGAAATAGCAGAGTATCCTGCTTCTTTACAAAAAGAAATTTTACACACAACCTTTAACGAGTGGAAGGGTCAAAGCCCTCAGACAGATGATGTATTGGTAATGGGTATCATAATCTAAAAAATCATGAAAAAGTTTTTGACAACATATCTTTCGCTATTCTTACTTATTATGACCTTTGCCCAGGAGCAGAGCAACAAGTCAATTTTTGACATCAGCTGTTTGAATCTCAAAGAATACGAGTTAACTGGCAACTGGGAATTTTATTGGCAGCAGCTGCTCACACCAGTGAACTTGCGTCATCAAAGGCTGACCCTCCACCCTCAAATGATTGAAGTACCGAGTAATTGGGCCCAGGACCCACACCTTAATCGCTATGGATATGGGACTTATCACACGACAATAATTCTCCCAAAAAAAGAACGGCTTTATGCTCTCAAGCTTGTGGATGTATTCTGTGCTTATAGAGTATGGATTAATGATTCCCTATACTTTCAGTATGGACGTGTTGGGACAACAAGAGCTGCAGAAATACCCAAACGTGGTACCCAAATTATTACTTTCCTGGCTAATAAAGACACTATAGACCTTGTAATACAGGTCAGTAGTTTTCATCACCGTAATGGCGGCATTGTCAAACCTCCTGTAATCGGGTATACTCATTATATAACAAATCATTTTCTGGTTAAATCAATCTCTGTATTCTTCATTTTCGGTGCATTCATCATATTTGCTATTTATTTACTATGGCTGTATAACTACACAAAGAAAAATTTCGATGCTTTTCTTCTGGGTTTAAGTATATTACTAGCTGGTATATACACTTTATTTAATGATGATTTTTTGATAACAAGTATTCTTCCAAAATTGTCGTGGGAGGCCGTACACAAAATAAACTTTATTACCAACTATACTAAAGTTTTATTACTTTTTGCCTTTTTCAAGTTGGTATTGAAAATTTACATGAATAAGTTCTGGAATGTTACCATGACTCTAGTTGAGATTTTTTTAGCTTTGCTCATACTCGTTGTATTTGTCACCTCTACTAGAGTCTTTTCATCAACATTGATGCTGTTCATAATAGCTATGGGTATTGGTGCTATTTATGTGATTATTGGGTATTTTCAGCTCATTTTACATGAGAATGATAAAACATTTATTATCCCATTCCTGGGCATTCTGATCCTGGCTCTCTTTGCCCTGAATGATGTATTGCATGAATATCAAATCATACACACAGCATACCTGTCTGATTTTGGCCTGTTTATATTCGTAGCCACACAAGCTATTCTTATCTCCGAAAAACAAATCCACACCCTTCACAAGGCAGAAAAACTCACAACTTATTTCAAAAAATTAGATACAATAAAGAAACATATTAGTGCTACCAGGTTTGATAGTGTTGTACCTTTGCTAAAGATTCTCAAAAAGCATTTCCAGGCAGATATTATCATGTTTTTCTCTGTCGAGGATTCTAGATATTACCTCAAAGCAATAGTAGACAACAATAGACAACGGGAATATAACCATAAAATTGAGATGAATCATAGTCAGAATGAGAAAAACCGTGTGTTAAGTGATTTTCTGGAATTGGCAGCACACAATGAAGAAGCATTTATTATTAGCGATAAAAACAAGCTCTATGGACTGATTAAGAAAAAATTCAACCTCAAATTTAAATCTATACTTATCTCCACTATTGGCACAAAAGGAAGAATCACTGGAATAATTTATATGGAAAAAGACCATGATTACTTCACTGTTTCTGAACAAAAATTGCTTAGCCTGATAAGTTTCCAGTTAGCCACAATCATCAACAATGTCAAGATATTCAACCAATTACAGGATATTAACAAAAACTTGCAAAAAATCGTCGAACAACGCACACAGAAAATTGCAGAAAGAAACAAAGAGCTGGAGATTCGGAATATTGAACTTGATGAAAAGGTCGAAGAGTTGCGTATCACAGCTGAGATTATTAATGCCATGAACAGTGAAATAAAATCCCAGCAAGAAATACTCGAAGAAAAAAACCACTTGCTGGTCAAACAGACCAAATCTCTAGAAAAACAAAAAGCCATTATAGAAGAACTGAACAAACAAATACGCGAAAGCATACAATACGCCCTGCGCATACAAAATGCCTTATTAAATTCAGCACACAACCTGCCGCAACAGGAACACTTTATCATATCCAAGTCCCGTGAGACTGTTTCGGGCAACTTCTGGTGGTACACACAGATAAATGATTACCAGATCCTTGCGCTTGGACAGAGTGATACTTCGGGTATACCCGGTGCTTTTCTGAGTCTTGTATCCTTCAGCATAATGAACGAAATATCTTATGAATACCTGATACACAACAACTTCAAACAAGCCAACACAGAACATATTGAAAAGCTTTTCGACCAAAAAATTAGTCTTCACCTGACAGGGCAAAAAATCCACTTCTCTACAATAATATATAACACTGAGTCAAAAAAACTGAAATCTACACACAAGAACAATTTCATCTTTTTGATTAATGATGAAATTATAAACCTGGCTCCGCGTAGTTCAAAAGACCCAGAAATCGTGTCAATCAAACCTCCTGGCTATTTGATAGCTTTTACCAACAACTTTGTTAAGGAACTCATAAACAAGAACAAAATCTTCAAAATAGAAGAAATCGACAATCTGATAGAACAAATCAGACATCTGGAAACATTGGACAATATCAAAACATTTTTCGAAAATTATTTGTTTGGTTCACATGATTTGGATATACTTATCTTTGGTCTGAAACTTGACTAAAAAGCGAGGATCAATGTCTCTACCAATACATGATGTTTTCAAGACAATAAAAGATCTAAACAGATATGAGCTGTGGTGGATCATAAAGCATCCTTTCAAAGCTCTGGGTGTATGGAATCTTACAAAGATTGCAAGAGAAGAAGCTAACAGGGCTATTACCAGTCCTGATCTGGATCATGACTATTCAGGAGGACAGGTCGATGCTTTTCGCCATATCCTGTGGATGGCTTTGATTACTCAAAAATATGGACCTAAAATAGCCCGCTCCCTTGGTAAAGCTTATGAAAAAGGAAACAAGCTCGATTATAAAAAACGCCGACTCGAAGAACGTTATTTACCTGATGCTGCAAGTATGATTATGGACCTGATGAACAATGAAATAGGCATTGAAATAGGTCAACGTTTCCCAAACATCTCAAAGGCGAGCCTTATCATGGAGATAAAAAAAATAGTTTTAGAAGGCAGAGCCTGGAAACTAAAAAAGGATAATAAAGGCAACTTCCTCAGCCTCAATGATGTTCCACTCAACCAGCAGTCATGGCTTGGTAAATGGAACTCTCCTAAAATAATTGTCCCATCAGATTACGGAAATGAAAAAGAAAATGAAATAGCACTGAAAAAACTTCTCAGACAATCACACATTAAAGTCAAATCCTAAGATTGTTATATCATCAAAAATTCGTGGATTGGACTTATTCAGTCTTAGCTCACGGATAATCTTCTTAATAGTCTGATCTATACCCATTTCATTCTGTATCAGGCGAGTGAGCTTACGCATACCAGCTTCCATATCCCTACCACGCGCCAGCTCTGTCACTCCATCTGTGAACAATAGCAACTGGGAAGGATTCTTTATGGTAATACGTTCTATCTCGATCTTTGGTATGTTATCGACCATACCAATACCCACTGTTCCCTTGGCCAGAACCCTTATATTCTTATTGACTTTATCATAGAGAATACCTGGTTGATGACCAGCATTAACATAAATAAGCCTGTTTTTTCGAAAATTATACTTACCCAAAAACATTGTAATAAAATGCCCTCCCTCTGAATTGCGAATAACAATCTCGTTCAAATTGTGTATCATCTGTTCAAAAGGTATACGCGAAGCAAATTGTGCTCTCAGATTTGCCTGAAAATTCGACATCAACAAAGCTGCTGACAACCCCTTACCCGAAACATCAGCTATGGCAAAATAAAACTCATCTTTTGACAAAACACCTAGATCATACAAATCTCCTCCTAGCTCATAATGAGGTAGATAATACCCATATACATTAAACTTATTACTCTTAGGTAATATATCAACACTGGGTATGAGCATTCGCTGAATACGTGAAGCTGTCTCCAGCTCTTTCTTCATTCTCTCACGCTCAATAGCTTCCAGTATTAGCTTCCTCTTCTCCATCGCCACAACAATGATATTAGCCACAGTCTGCACAAATCTGAGATTCTTAACAGCAGGGCTCATCCCTATACTCGTATCCTCCAGGTCACCAACAAGCAAATATGCAAGCACTGCATCTTTGTACATAATAGGAATAACAAAATCAAACATACCTATCCGCTCATCAGACTCGCGAACCATTGTTATCTCATTATACTTGCCCAGAACCTGCTCCACATCAATGTTGCGAAACTCTTTTTCATCCACACCAATAGCAAATTTAAGCCTCCACAAATCATCCTCCTTGTAATAAAACAAAAACTGACGTATCAAAAGCCGCTGAGTCAAAAGCTCTGACATAACAGCCATTATCTCCTCTATAGGATGGTTGTTGATAATCTTCTGGGTAATATCCAGTACAAAGCTCAGCTTATAATTACAGAACTTTAGACTCTCAAATAATTTTCGCGTTCCCTCTTTCACAACCCATAGCTATTTTTATTAATTCAAAGATTAAAAAAAATCTTAACATTTAAAACGCATTTTTACTTTTTCCTAAACCACTGTGTTATCTCAGTGGTAAAACTTGAAATTTTCACAATTTTTATTAAATTTGTAGTCACCCTTTAACTAAACAAAAAAATTACAACCATGAAAAAAGTCTTACTTTTAATGATCGGCATTCTCTTTTCGATGGGAATGTATGCACAAGCCTTGCTAAACGAGGACTTTGAAGGATACAGCTATGGTGATCCCGTGAACCAGAATGGATGGTTTACCCTGGATACGACAAATGGAGACTCTGTTGTACTCTGGCGAGTTAAATCTTATCATGGTAATCATTTTGCAGAAATCAGAGGTTTTAAAACAAATGGAAAAGCTAAATCCTTTCTTTTCACCCCTCTTATTGACCTGACAGGCCTTGGTTCTTCTGATGAAGTTAATCTTTATTATGATGTTCAACTTGCCTATTACACTCACCAGGGGCTTAAAGTTTATGCAGTAACTGGAATCAATGATCCTATTACAGACACAATGTCTGCTGTACAAAATGCTACCTATGATCTGCTTCATGATAGTTTCCCAATTCCAGGCGGAAATTATGGTAGTATGGAAACTTACAACTTCAATCTCAACAATTACAAAGGACAAAAGATACGTATAGCATTCTACTACGAAGGTGATACTACTAATAGCGGCACATTCAGGGTAGACAACGTAAAACTTACTACTTATGCGGTACAAAACATCGACTATGTATACACTCTCAACGACACTACCCTGGTGGTTAAATATGCAGGAAAACTACAGGCTTTTGATACTGCACAGTTCACCGTAACTGGTAGCAACTTTGGGCTGAAGAACATAGACCTCAATGACAGTATTAGTGTATATCTATACACTACCCAGCCTATTGCATTTGACAATACACCAGATCAAATCAGCGATGGAATCAACCAGACCTCGGCCGATTTTTACGCAGGTATAGTTCCTATGCCTTATCTCAACTCAGCCAACACAGATACCATCGCTACAGATGGTATGTTGACTCTCAAAGGTTATGTTACTGCTAATGACGGTGGTAGGAGGGTTTGGATTGAAGATGATACTGTTCCTATGCATGGAATACAAATATATGACAAAAATATTGGTATCCCATCTAATGTTAAGATTGGCAACCTAATTACTGTAGTCGGTACACGTAAACTATATTATGGCTTATCCGAAATTAGCCCATTAGCATTAATAACTGTTGATTCTTCATCAGCCTCTCCTATAGTTCCAATCGTTATTAACGGAAGTGTAATTGATTCGACCAAAGCAATCAATGATTCAGAAGCAGAACCTTATGAAAGTATGCTAGTTAAAATACAAAATGTAAAACTGCTTTTTGGTCCTGATAAATATGGAGTTTACCGGGCAACTAATGACGATGGAAAGACTGCTTTCTTTATTGATGACGCAGCTGACCCCCGCTGGGATTCTTATGGTTCTACTTTTAGCTTGCATGGAGTATATGATGTAACTGGCGTAATTAATTACAGCTATGGAGTGTATCGTATTAATCCTTTACCCAAAGACCTCAACGGAATGGTTTATCTGCATAGCACAGCTGTTAATGACGTTTCTGCCTCTAACCTGAACGTTTATCCGAACCCCGTATCAGATAAACTATATATCACAACACAGAGCAACATCAACAAGGTTGAAATCTACAACACACTGGGCCAGGCTGTCAAGAGCATTAACATGAGCACAAACCGTGCTTCCGTTAACGTAGCAGACCTGCAGCCAGGCGTTTACATGGTACGCATCTTGACTAACAAAGGCACAGCTACAAGCAAGATTATCAAGAGATAACAAGCTCATAGTGGGCGTGCGAGAGCACCCCATAGTGCCCAATTTGTCCGTATTATAATTGCTCTCACTTCCACAAAAAATAGGCTGTCGCCGAGCGACAGCCTATTTTTTGTGGACAAACGATATAATACCAATTCTTAATTGAAAATGTGCAAATATAAAAAGCTCTCGTCACCTGCAAGCATGCCGTAGGCACCTCGCAGGTAAATGGTCTAGATAATTTTGTTTTTGTAAGTAGGATAAACCTCACTTCACTAAATAAATCTGGCCGTACGATTGGTTTGCATGTTTGACCTAGACATCCAACTGTTCCAGGAACTTGGCCATGGACACACGCTCCTCAATCATTTGTGGCAGACGATCAATAGGTACGCGCTGCTGTTCCATAGTGTCTCGGTCGCGGACAGTCACTGTATTGTCCTCCAGAGTCTGATAATCAACTGTTATGCTGTACGGTGTACCAATAGCATCCTGGCGGCGGTAACGCTTACCAATGGAGTCTTTTTCCTCGTAAGCCACATTAAAGCGTGTGTGGAGCATCTTGTGGATCTTTCGTGCTACATCAGGCAAATTATCCCTGCGCACCAGTGGGAAAATAGCTGCCTTAACAGGAGCCAGGGCTGGCGGTATGCTTAGCACGACACGTGTCTCGGTCTGTCCCTTGTCAGATACATCCTCCTCACGGTACGAAGCACTCAAAATAGCAAGCACAGTACGATCCAGACCAATGGATGTCTCTACCACATAAGGCACATAAGACTTATCTAGCTCTGGGTCAAAGTATTGCAACTTTTTACCAGAATATTTCTCATGCTGGCTCAAGTCAAAGTCTGTACGGGAATGTATGCCCTCAAGCTCTTTAAAGCCCATAGGGAAGCGGAACTCAATGTCCACTGCAGCATTAGCATAATGAGCCAGTTTCTCATGCTCATGAATACGATAAAGCTCCTCCCCAAAGCCCATATTCTTGTGCCAGAGTAGACGGAACTGTTTCCAGTAGTCAAACCATTCCATCTCTGTACCTGGACGTACAAAGAATTGCATCTCCATCTGCTCAAACTCACGCATACGGAACACAAACTGACGTGCCACGATCTCATTACGGAATGCTTTACCAATCTGCGCAATACCGAAAGGCACGCGCATGCGGCCCGTCTTCATCACATTCAAGAAATTGACAAAAATACCCTGTGCTGTCTCTGGCCGCAGGTAAACCTTATTAGCACCTTCTGCTACTGATCCAAACTGTGTCTCAAACATCAGGTTAAACTGTCTCACCTCTGTCCAATTCTTCGAACCAGTCTCAGGGTCAGCAATGCCATAGTCAATAATTATATTGTATAGCTCCTTGAGGTCATTATCATTCATTGCTCGCACATAGCGGCTGTGTACTTCTTCGAGCTTTTTTTTGTGGCGCAGCACATTGGGATTTGTATTGAGAAATTTCTCTTCGTCAAAGTCATCACCAAATTTACGGCGCCCCTTGGCTACTTCTTTTAGGATCTTTTCCTCTATCCTGGCCATGTAATCCTCGATAAGCTGGTCAGCGCGATAACGCCGTTTACTGTCCTTATTATCAATCAATGGGTCATTAAATGCATCCACATGTCCAGAAGCTTTCCAAACACGCGGATGCATGAATATAGCCGAGTCAATGCCCACAATATTCTCATTAAGGTAAACCATTGATTTCCACCAATATTCCTTGACGTTATTCTTTAGCTCAACGCCATTCTGCCCATAATCATATACAGCACTCAGTCCGTCATATATTTCTGATGATGGGAAGATAAACCCATATTCCTTGGCGTGTGCAATTATTTTCTTGAGTTTGTCTTCTTGTTGCTGTGCCATAATTGAAGTTTTTTTCATTAATTCAACGGACAAAGATAAGCTAATTTGTTCAAATTCTTGAGCAAGTGAAAAAAGTTTTTACACACCAAAGCCCAAAGATATGCCACTACGTACAAGGCAAAACAAACCCGTTCAGCTCAGAGGTAACAGGCCAGGCAAAAATGCGAAATCGCCGGTTATCTATGAAGGGGGAAGCCTAGACGGGTAAAAGCACCGTCTGCAAAGACCGTCTGTCCCGTGATGAATGAGCTTGCCGGCATAGCCAGAAAAGCCACAACTGATGCTATTTCCCCGGGTCGGGCTACGCGTCCTAATGGTGTGAGAAGCTCTACTTGCTTGCGGTATTCTTCATTTTCCAGTGCCCTGGCAGTGTGTGGAGTTAGTGTATACCATGGAGCCACGGCATTGACCCTCACACCATATTTAGCCCACTCTATCCCAAGAATTGTAGTTGTATGCATAAGGGCTGCCTTAGCAGCAGAATAAGGCACACCACTACCAATGAAAACCCGGCCCGCCACAGAACCAATATTTATAATAGCCGGGTCATGACCACGGCGTAGCATTGGTAGAAATATCACACTCAGACGGTAAGCCGAGATGTAATTAATATTTGTCAGTGTCATTATCTCCTCTTCGGTATAGTCTGCCGAAGGCTTTCGGAAATTTGTTCCTGCATTATTAACCAAAATATCCAGATAATCATGCTCCCCGGACACAATATCTACTATCTTTTGTCTGTCTTTTTCTTTTGACACATCTGCCACTATTCCCCTGGCCCAGAGCCCCTGCGCCAGCCATTTACTGACCAAATCATTCACATCTTTCTCTGTGCGTGCAACGATATAAACTCTGGCGCCGAGAAGGAGAAACTCCTCTGCTATGGCACGGCCTATACCTTTCGTGCCACCAGTGACGACTGCGACTTTATCTTTTAATGTCCACTTGTTCATAGCCTAAAGAGTTTTTTCTTTCAAAAATAACAATTACAGGATAAATGGGATAACTGCCTTGCGATCGGACGGATAATCAGGGAAATGCTCATAATACCAGCGGTGGTTACTCAGGGCACGTGGTAAGAGATTGGCCACAGTCCATACAAAGAACGACAAAGCAGGCAGGTTCCACGCCAGAATGGCAAATCCCAACCACTCCAGCATCTCACCAAAATAATTAGGACAGGATACATACTCAAAAAGCCATCCACGCGGCACTTTATAACCATTTGTCGCCGTGCGCCTTAGAGCTATGAGCATATAATCCGAACGGATATTTATATACATCCCCAGTGCAAAGAGAATCAAGCCAATGGCCAGACGAATAATAACTCCAGGACTTAGCTCCTGTCCATCAAAAAACTGCGACATATACGCTCCATTGAGAAAAGCATTCACAACATTAAACACCACTCCCTGAAAAACAATAACAATGGGGATTTTCTTACCCCGGGTGCGGGTCATGAAAGGAAAAATAAAAGTACGGTGGAAATAATGAAACAACCACAAAAGAAAAACAATATGCAGGTAAAGGCTACGAATATTAACGCTCTGGGTATAAAAATACAGGATTATCAGAAAAGACGGCAACTCCATAATGAACCAGCCAAGACGGTTGGGCATCAATGGCCCCCAGGTCTTCTTCACATGACGCCCATAAGGTGCTCTAACCTTCATCAGCAATGGGAAAACCAATAGCGCTGTTCCTATCCACACCAGGGATAATAAATTTAAAGTATGTAATGAAACAAACATAAAATCAAACATTTAACAATGGAGTATAAAAGTAACAAACTAAAAACAAAGCCCTTATTTTTAGACCACAAAACTATTTTAGTCTAAAATATTAAAATACATTAATAAAGCATATTGCATCAAAATTTTTTACAATAAATTCTTGACTTTCTAAAAATGTAAAACTACTTTTGGAACGAAAAACAAAATTAGTCTAAAATTCAATGAAGGATAAAGAAAAAATCAGAAAACACCTAATTGATATAGCCGAAAAAATTTTCTCACAGCTGGGCTTTGACCGGACAACCATGGAAATCATTGCGCGGGAGGCCCGCAAAGGCAAAAGCACGCTTTATTATTACTTCAAAAACAAAGAACAACTCTTTGCCGCTGTTGTGGAGAAAGAAGCTAATTATATCCTGGGCGAATTAATGAAAATAGTCAGCTCACGAGATAATGCCCGTACCACTATGAAACGGTATGCAAAGAAACGTTTCCAACTGGTGCGCAATCTGATGAATTATTACCACGTCATCAAGAACGACGATTATTACCGCTATTATCCCATGATAAACAAATACCGCCATAAGCATGATGAATACGAAGTACAGCTAATAAAGCAAATACTGATTAAGGGCATCCAGAACGGGGAGATTGATATTGACGAGGAAAACCTTCAATCCACAGCTATTGCTATAACAGCTGCCATGCGAGGGCTGGAAGAGCCTATCCTGCTAGAAAATAACCACTCCTCACTGGAGACCAAGATTGATATGCTAATAGACATGCTCTTTGACGGCATTTGTAAAAAATCTAATTAGACTCAAACAACAAAATAGTCTAAAACATAAAAGAGCTATGAAAGAAAAGATTAATCAAGCAATGCTCGCCCTGGCAGAATGGACTGTCAGATGGCGTATCCCTATTGTGTTGCTCGTTGCAGTACTGACCATCTTCTTAGGCTACTATGGCGCAAAAATCAAGGTAGATGCCAATATTATTAACTCCCTGCCAGACACTGATCCCGCTGCAAAGCTTTACAAAGAAATCGGAGAAAAATACCAGGGCAACACCACTGGTATAATAATTCTCAAAACAGACAATATCTTCCGCACCGACGTTCTGGAGGACATCAGGGATATCACAGATTCCCTGATGTCCATGAAAGGCATTACACAGGTCACAAGCTTGACCAATATTATTGACATTAGAACCTCAGAATGGGGCATGGAAGTAGGGCGCCTTGTTGATGAATACGACCTGCCAGACTCGCCCGATGAGCTTGCACGGCTAAGGGACCGTGTCTTCTCAAAAGACATGTACCGCGGCATAATAGTCTCTGAGGATAGCACAACCACCGCAATCATTGCGACCTATAGTCCTGACGTGCCCGAAGATTCTATCTCACAGGCAATAAAAGACGTGGTTAGCAAAATACCGCTGCGCCATAATGAGAAAATTTACTACGGTGGCATGCCTTTTATGATGCTGGATACATCAAATATTATTTTCAATGACCTGAAAGTATTATTGCCAATCACCACGTTGATAATCATCCTGATACTGGCGCTGGGCTTCCGTTCTGTCCGTGGAGTGGTACTGCCCCTTCTCAACGTTGGTATAGCTATCGTCTGGACGCTTGGCTTGATCGTTATCACTGGCCACAAGCTAACGATGATTTCCGACACAATTCCCGGTATTCTTCTAGCGCTTGGTAGTGCTTATACCATACATGTGCTCAACCGCCTCAATGAGATTGAACTTAGCGACAGGCAAAAGGCACTGGTTCGTGCCATGGCTTTTATCACCATACCAGTCTTTCTGGCCTACATAACAACGGCCTTTGGTTTTACGTCATTTATCTTTGGCTCATATCTGAAAATGATCAGGGATTATGGTATTTTCACTGCCATTGGTATTACATTCTCGTTCCTGCTGGCTATCTTTTTCACTCCCGCAGTAATCAGTCTTTTCTCCGCTTACAGGAGCAAGTTCGCCAGGCGTCCGCAGGATACACGTTTTGTTAACCGTGTACTTGTCCCAATGTCAATAGGTGTTACCCGTCACCCCAGGCGTGTGATAACAGTATGGGGTATACTGACACTTATCCTTGCAATAGGTATATTTTTTATTCACCGCCAGGTAGACATGGTTAATTATTTCCGTAAGGGCAGCCAGGCGAGAGTAGCACAAGAACTACTTGATGCCAAGCTGGGCGGTGCAAGCCCTATATACATGGTCTTTGATGGCGATGTGCAGGATCCTGTGTTTTTGAAGAAAATGTTTGACACAGAAAAATACATGAAACAGCATAGCCAGTATGTGTCTTATACGTTCTCAGTGGCAGATCTGATTGCACAGATGAACGATGCAATGGGCGAAGGATACCGCATACCTGACGACCGCGCTAAGATAGAGCAGCTGTGGATGATGATTGAGGGCGAGGATGTTATGGCCCAGCTGGTTAGCCCAGACATGGATGAGGCTGTCATACAGGCACGTTTTGCCAAGGTAGACACAAAGGCTTACCAGGATTTTGTGAAATTAATGGATGATTATATCCAGCGTAATTCTTCTGAAAAAATAAAAATATCCATCACAGGCCTCCCACATATTTACACACATCTTGATCATAGCTTAATAGTAAGCCAGTATAGCAGTCTGACTATTGCAATTATTTTGATGTTAATCATTGTATCGCTGACCTTGTGGTCCCTGCGTTGTGGACTGATGGCCATTATACCGTTAGCTGTCACAATAGCAATAAGCTATGGCTTCATGGGTTATATGGGCATACCGCTTAATGTCGCCACTGTCCTGGTAGCTAGTATAACACTTGGTGTGGGAATAGACTATGCGGTCCATATCGTGTCGCACTACAGGTCATACAGGGACAGTGGCCTCGAACCAATAGAGGCTCTGCGTGAGACTATCCGCACGAGTGGTAATGCCATCTTTATTAACCTGATAGCAGTAGCAGCTGGTTTCTTCATCTTCATTTTCTCAAAGCTTGTTCCCCTGAACCAGTTTGCAATTCTAATGTCCCTGAGCATGTTAGTAGCAGGCCTGTCGGCTGTAACGCTATTGCCTGCAATCATTTACATCACAGAAGCAAAAAATCCTAAAAACATACAACAATGAAAACAAAACACATCTTACTCGTAGTCGCAAGCATTTTGCTAATGCTTCCCGTGGGTGCACAGACAGCTGATCAGATCCTGGACAAAGTAGACCAACTAACCTCAGCTCCTCAGGATGCCAGGCAGACGATCCGCATGACACTAGTAGACCGTAATGGTCGGCAGCAGGTACGCACTGCCATGATATGGCAAAAAGGCAAAAACAAACGACTTATCAAATTCACCTCACCGGCCGCATACAAAGGCATTGCATTCCTTTCTCTGCCTAATGATGTGATGTACGTATACATGCCTGCTTATGGCAAGGAGAGACGTATAGCTTCCAGTGTGAAAAACCAGAAATTTGCAGGCACTGACCTGACTTACGAAGACTTGCAGGCCAAGAGCTACAAAAACAAATACAACGCCCGTCTCCTGAGCAAAGATGCTAATCAATTCGTACTGGAGCTCATGCCTAAGGAGCGTTCGCAGTATTCAAAGGTCATTCTAACAGTCAATAAAAACTATCTTCCTGTCAAGGCCGAATTCTTTAACCGTGGGAATCAGAAAGTAAAAGTACTGACCTTCAATTTCGTCAAATCTGGCAATTACTGGTACGCCAAAACACTGACTGCCAAAGACCTCAGGACCAAACATACCACAAAAATGGAGGTCATCACAACACAGTTTGACACTGGCCTGAGTGACAATATCTTCTCAATCCGATTCATGAAACAATAAAACCACAATAGCCATGAAACGATTAACATTTCTCCTGATAGCCCTACTGACGCTGGCTGGTATCTATGCGCAGGACTCCACAGCCCTGTCCATCAATGGCCAGCTACTCACAGACGAACGTATGCTTTTGAAGAATGATAATCCATGGGCATGGAACGAAAACCGTCTGGACCTGAAATTAGAACAGGCCTTGCCTGGTAATGCTAAATTTTACGGCCAGGTATGGATTCGCAACCTGGGGCTGCCACATATCGGGCAGATGTCTGACCTGTACAACAAAGGTATTGTTGATCCTATCAACCTGGAAATACGCCAAGCTTATGTGCAGGTAAATAATTTTGTGGTTAACAACCTGGACCTGACCATCGGCCGCCAGATTATCACCTGGGGCACGGCAGACAAGATAAACCCAACAGATAATCTCAACCCAATGGATCTGGAAGACGTGCTGGACTTTGGCCGCCGTCGTGGTGCAGATGCCCTGCGCCTGGATTATTATCTATCCAATGACTGGTATATAGAGGCTGTGGCAGTGCCTTTCTTCCGCCCTGCCAATATGCCAATTGGGCTTTATGCAGACCTGCTCACCCCAGAGCAGTTTATACAGCTACCAGAAGGCCTGTCAATGGCTTCTTTCAATACCACGCTAACCATGCCAGATAATACATTGAGCTCACAGTTTATAGGTGGTCTGAAGGTCAAGGGGTTTATAGCAGGGTTTGATTTCTCCCTGAGCTATGTGTATAGCCGCGACTATTTGCCGCTCTTTGACGAGATAGACATGCGGGTACTTGATGCTCAAGGCAACACAACTGTTACGGCCAATTTTTACTACCCACGGCACCATATCCTGGGTGCAGACTTTGCAGGTAACATCCTGGGCATAGGCGTGTGGGGAGAGGCAGCAGCTTTCCTGCCAAAAGACGATATTAAGCTCACCACACATCTGCATACTGTGGATATGACTCAATTCCCCCCACAGCCTGTAACTATCACGCAAGATTCTGTGCTACAGTCCAAAGGCAAGCCTTATGTCAAATACGTACTGGGTGCAGATTACACATTCCCAGGAGGTATGTATGCTAATTTCCAGTTTGTCCATGGCTTCTTGCACGAGAGATTTACAGGTGCTTTGAATGATTATTACCTGTTGCGTGTAGAAAAAAGCTTTTTCTACGACAAGCTCAAAATAGCTCCTATCTCTGGTGCTTTTGTTGTCAATGATTACAAGGATCTGAAGAATAATTACACGCTTCTCTATATGCCACAGATTATTTATAAGCCTAACCTGAACACCGAAATAACCTTGTCTCTGGGCTTGTTCGGAGGAAAGGGCCATGACATGTTTTCTGCCCTTTCAGATCTGGATATGTTCTCCTTGATGGTTAAATATGATTTCTAAGGCCTTTAATCAAATCTGTTTGCCATGAGGGCTACCCTGCAGGATAGCCCTCTTTTTTATGGCCAATCTTCTGGCTTAATGTAAAAACACTTGAAAATTAACAAGATATACAGTATATTTTTTCTAATTTTTAAACTTTAGCTGTCATGAAGTACTTTTTTACTCTTCTCTTCAGCTTTTTGGTACTAATAGCCCTTGGTCAGCAGATACCTGATAAGTTTTATTACCAGGGCGTATTGCTTGATGCTAATGGCTCTCCTGTGGCTAGCCAGACAATCGGCGTACGGATAACGATCTTACAGGGTAGCCAGTCTGGAACTAATGTTTATCAAGAGACTCACCAGGTAACGACAGATGCCAATGGACGTTTTAGCCTTTTTATTGGCGGTGGCACATCATCTGGAAGCCTCAGTGACATTGACTGGTCTGCAGGACCTTATTTTTGTAATGTAGCTATAGATCCTTCGGGTGGCACCTCGTATAGTGATTACGGTACTTTCCAGTTGGTTAGTGTGCCTTATGCTTACCTGGCAGACAAGGCGGTCAATGTAATTAATGATAGCGTGGCAGATGCTGATGCAGACCCAACCAATGAGCTACAGAACCTCTCCGAAGTTTTATCCCGGGGAAATAATGCAGGAAATACTACCATCACAGGGCTGCCAACCCCTACCAATAATACCGATGCTGCCACCAAATACTATGTAGACGACCAGACGAGCAAGACTTTCACTGTGGATCGCTACTATGTGGATGTTATACTTTCCTTATCCCATGGATTTGATATAACAACCAATTCCTCTGCTCAAGACACAATAAAATTCGATTATGTCATTTCTGATCCAAACAGTGTTTATGATGAGACTAAGGGTATTTACTATGTGCCAACTTATGGTTATTATCTTGTATCGGTTAGTTTAGACATAACATCCAGTACCACAACATCAAATCCAGTCAACGTCTATGTCAAAGCAAATGGCGGAGTAAAAGCTGCATACAAATTCTATGTCGCAAATACTGGTGGCTCCTATCATACTATAACTTTCTCCGTCCCCTTACTACTACATGCTAACCAGGCGCTCATTATTACTATCTATGATGACGAAACCTCCAATCCACGCCATCTGCGTGATGCCAGGCTAAGGGTAATTAGATTCTGATTAATTAATCAAAATTTTTTATGCAATGAAAAAAACAACAATTCTGCTAATTGTCCTGCTTTGTCAACTCACCCTTGGGGCTCAGCAGCTGCCTTTCTACACTCTGACCAGTGGAGGTCTCAATACCGTCCACCTCAAATCTACTGCTGCAGAAGTTTTGGCAGGACGATATGACGGCACCAGCGGTAGTCTAATATATGGATTTAATTATTCTTTCTCGTACAACCAGAGCACAATAATACCTGATGTACAAGACCTGAGTATAATCATTACTAACAGGAAAATAACATTAAACCGACAATATAACAAGGCAAGCATACTCAATCTCAATGGACAAACTGTTTTTTCTTCTGTTAATATCAAAGAAATCATACTTGACAGGCTTCCCCAGGGCATCTACCTGTTAAAAATAAGAGATAGACAGGGTTCTCATGTCTATAAATTTATTCATTACTAAGGCAATAAAAGGCCGAGATAAATCAGGGTATTATACCAATATTCCCTAGGTCCAAAGCATGGCACCTGCTTGAGCAATTTCTTGCTCAGGAAACGTGGAAAAAGGTAAGCCTCCACACGGTCAAGCACGCGTGTGAGCACCATGGCATCCATGGTATTGCCCTCTATCGCTATACGGCGATAGGCATAAGCACGGGCGATGCCCAGCTGGGCAAGTATCATGCGCACAGCCGCCTTGAGGTTTTTTATATTAACCGTAAGGCCGGCATGCGGCTGTGCCATGAGACCAAGATATTTTATCTTGCGCCCGTGCTTCTGCCAGGACACTGCCGGTCCTGAGGGCAATACCTTTAGCGTTATGGTGAAACCCTCGGGCCAGTGATTGACTTCATTTTTAATGACCGGGTCAATGGCACTTGCACGGGCTGTGGCCTTGCCCAGAGCCCAGAAGCC
>JALVRO010000278.1 GCA_027031265.1 Bacteroidales bacterium
AGCACGGCAAGATGTAGTAGCTCTGCTCGTCTCAGAGCATAACACACAATGTACAACATGCTACCGTAGTACAAACTGCGAGCTACAGGACCTTGCTCATGAATATAACATTGACTATGAGCATTATCTGAGTGTGCTTAAAGTGCCTTATGAGATCGACAAATCGTCACTGTCTATTGAGAAAGACCCTAGCAAATGTGTGCGTTGTCAGCGTTGCGTGCGCACATGCGAAGAATTGCAAGGTGTTAATGCTCTGACAGTCGCCGCAAAAGGCAAGGATATGTATATTACCACATTTATGGACTCGCCTATGGCTGAGGTGGTTTGTACAAACTGTGGCCAGTGTGTTAACCACTGTCCAACAGGTGCTCTTACCGAACGCCGCTACTTCAATGAGGTATGGGAAGCTATTGGTGATCCTGATAAATACGTAGTTATTAATACAGCTCCTTCTGTACGTGTGGCTATAGGAGAACCATTTGGATATGAGCCAGGTACTGTTGTTACTGGCAAGATGGTAACAGCTCTGCGCCGTATTGGTTTTGATGCAGTACTGGATACAAACTTTACAGCAGACCTGACAATAGTAGAAGAAGCAAGCGAGCTGGTACAGCGTCTGAAAAGAAAATTTGTCCAGGGTGATGATAGCGTCAAACTGCCAATGATTACTAGCTGCTCTCCAGGCTGGATAAAATACATTGAGCACATGTATCCAGATATGCTCGAACATCTGAGTACTTGTAAATCGCCACAGCAGATGTTTGGCGCATTGGCCAAGACATACTATGCACAGAAAAAGGGCATTGACCCTAAAAATATGGTTGTTGTAGCTGGCATGCCGTGTGCTGCAAAGAAATTTGAGGCTAACCGTCCAGAGATGAAATCCAGTGGTTATCAGGATATTGACTATGGCCTGACCACTCGTGAGCTGGCACAAATGATCAAACAAGCTGGTATTGACCTGCATGAGCTAACAGAGAGTGACTTTGACGAGCTGATGGGTATGGCTTCTGGGGCTGGTGACATCTTTGGTGCTACAGGTGGTGTAATGGAGGCCGCTTTGCGTACAGCATATTACTTTATCACGGGTAGGAACGTACCATTCCCAAATCTAGATATCAAACCAGTACGTGGCCTGGGGGATGTCAAAGAAGTGGCTATTAAGTTTGAAAACGTTAAGCCTGAATTTAGCTTCCTCGAAGGCCTGGAAGTTAAATTTGCAGTTGCCCATGGTCTGAAAAATGCTAAACTGGTCTGCGATCAGATTAAACGTGGTCAGTCCCCTTACATTTTTATCGAGATTATGGCTTGTCCTGGCGGTTGTATAGGTGGCGGCGGCCAGCCAATACCTACAAATGATGAGATCCGTCTCAAGCGTATCAAGGCTATTTATGAGATCGACAAGAACAAACCAATACGTACTTCCCACGATAACCCGCAGATAAAGCAGATTTACGAAGACTTCCTCAAACAGCCTCTGGGACACATGTCGCATAAGTTGCTACATACTCATTACACACCGCGCAACCGCTGGTAAGCAAGGTGCAAACTGTGTGACATGTATTGTAGCCCTGAGAATTATAAGAACAGGAAAGTCTGAAAAGCCATTACTAAATTGCGGGTGTGCCTGTGGCACCCCGCAATTTTTTTGGGAATAATTGGTTTTGTATCCTTTAAGTGAACAAAACAGTTTAAAAGTATAATATACCCTTTCTGAGCGTGTGTAAGCACCTCACAAAGTAGGATAAAACTATTAATTCATAATAGGTGTTATATCGACTCTTGATTGAAAATGTACTAATGTAAATGCTTATTTCCCCCTGGCAGCGTGCTGAAAGGACTTTGCTGGGGGAAAAGATTTTAGACGATTTTGTTTTCGGCAATGGTATTATACGTGGCTGGTTATGTTGTTTTTTCGTAGCTGCATTGAGGTTATGCCGGGCCATTAGTGTATTTCCTCTAAAGTGAAGATTATAGGGGTCGTATTGAAAACGTTTGCCTCGGATAGTGCTGTTATTCCGTGCAATTTTGTAAATTTGGACTTCAGGAACAAAAAAACACACATTATCATGGAAATGATAACATTAAACCAGGAGTATGTTAAAGATTTTCTGAAGGCACAGGAGCTTGAGGCTCTGATGAAAAAGGCTAATGAAATGAACCACACCCTGGAGCAAAGAACGGGTAAGGGTGCAGAATTTCTAGGTTGGGTCAGCCAGCCAACAATGATTACACAAGACCAGATTAAACAAATCAAGGATATAGCAGGCAGACTCAGGTCTATGAGCGAGGTGTTGGTGGTAATAGGTATTGGAGGATCTTATCTTGGCTCAAAGGCTACTATTGAGGCTCTTTCTCCTTTTTTTACACAAAAAAACGTAATTTATGCAGGTATTCATCTCAATGAATTATATCTATCACAACTTCTGGAATATATTGAGAACAAGGAGTTTGTATTGTGTGTAATCTCCAAGTCAGGTACTACGCTCGAGCCTGCTGTTGCTTTTCGTGAGCTCAGAGGATTAGCTTATAAAAAGTATGGCTTAAAGGCAAAGGATCGCATCGTGGCAATCACAAATCCGAGAAAAGGCAATCTTCTCACCCTGGCAAAGAAGGAAGGATACACAACCCTGTCTATACCTGACGATATTGGGGGGCGTTATTCTATCTTTACACCAGCAGGTTTGCTGCCAATAGCTTATGCGGGCATTGATATTGAGAAATTAATAGACGGTGCCCGTGTTATGCAGATACACAGCACAGCCGAAAATAAAGGCAATATTGCTGAGCAGTATGCGGCTTTGCGTAATGCTTTGTATATGAATGGTTATAATCTGGAGATACTGTCTACTTATTCGGCCCAGCTAGAATATGTCCAGCGCTGGTGGCAGCAACTATACGGCGAAAGCGAGGGCAAGGAAGGTAAAGGTATTTTCCCCGCAGTGGCACAATTCACAACAGATCTGCATTCATTGGGACAGTTTATACAGCAGGGTCCACGTAATTTGTTCGAGACAGTGCTTTTTGACCAGCATAAACCCCGGTTGATAACAGTGCAGTCTGAGCCTGAGGATTTTGACGGACTTAATTATCTCACAGGCAGGTCAGTTGCAGAAATAAATCAGAAAGCATTTGAGGGAACAGTCAAAGCCCATGTGCAGGGTGGTGTGCCAAATATAGTTGTAGAATTGCCAGTTATTAATGAGTTTATTCTGGGCCAGGTTTTTTATTTCTTCATGCGTGCATGTGGTATAAGTGGTTATATTCTGGGCGTTAATCCTTTTGATCAGCCTGGTGTGGAGTTTTATAAGCAAAACATGTTTAAGCTTCTGGGAAAGCCAGGGTTTTAATTGGCTAAGTATTTGATGTTTGCAAAAAATAGTTTTGATTTGAATGATTTTTGCTTAACTTTATAAAACAATTTTGAAACTAAATTTCTAGTGATGAAGCGAGAGGTCAAGATGAGTATGGGGCAGAAAGCCTTTTTCCTTTATGCTTTTATTATTGTAGTTATTTTAGGCTTTGTGATATACACGTATTTTAGTTTTAATCAGGTTCGATCGAGTAATGAGTATTTGTATAATAATTATGTAAAGGCTATATCCAAGCTCTCAGAGCTTAAATATATTGTCAAAGCTTCGGATGCATATATTACAGATTGGTTTCTCACTGAGAAGGACACTTCTGCCAGTGAGTACAAGGCTTATTTCAGGTTGGTAGATTCAAATTATTATGACCTCAAAGGCTTAATGTGGGTAATAGTTGATTATTGGCCCAAGGATATGCAAAATATTTATTATCAGATTCTCGACAAAACTGATACACTCATTCTTAGACAGAAACTTTTACTTGGACAGTTTGAGAGCTACCAGGCTTTTTCCAATACAAAGTTGTTGATGATAGCTCTGGCACAGTTGCAGGAAGGAGGTCGTATAAAAGCCTTGGAGCAAATCATAATCTCTGATATAGATAGACTTTATACCCAGCTTACAGGGATTTCGCAGGGTTATATTTCCTCGATAAATAAGATGATGATGACCTATAGGCGTACCATTGTTTTTGGTGTGTTTCTGTTTTTGATTTTATTGTCTATAGGAGTATTTGCTTTTGTTAATAATATTCTTTCTAATGTAAAGAAAGTCAACGATATATCATATCGTCTTGCCAAAGGTGAATTGGTTTCCATACCATGGTCATCGCGTCAGGATGAGCTTGGGATATTTTATCAGAATTTACGATCTATTAATGAGTACCTGAAGCATGCAAGCGAATTTGCTTCTAATCTTGCAAAAAACAATTTTGAATGCGACTTTAAGCCAGCAAGTAAGAATGATGCTCTTGGTAATGCTATGATGCGTCTGAGAGATAACTTGATACAAGCTCAGAAAGAGGCAGAACTTAGACGTATTGAGAACCAGCAGCGTCAGTGGTCTTCGCAGGGCATAGCTGAATTTGCAGAGATTTTGCGTGAGCATTCTAATGACCTTGATGACCTCTCGCAAGCTGTTATTGCCGAATTGGTTAATTATACAATAGCAAATGTGGGTGGTATTTATATCATTGAAGATGAGGACCCGGAAAATGTGTATATAGAACTTCGAGCTTTTTATGCTTATGATAGACATAAGTTTGTTGAAAAAAGATTTAAGCCAGGTGAGACACTAGTTGGACAGTGTTATCTGGAAGGACAGACTATTTATATGAATGATGTGCCTGAAGATTATATGAAGATAGTCTCTGGACTGGGATCTGATAAGCCCCGTAGTATTTTGATAGTTCCTTTGATTGTTAATGAAAAAATTATGGGTATTGTTGAGCTGGCTTCCTTTGAAGAGTTTGAACCTTACCAGATAGAATTTGTTGAGAAGATTGGTGAATCGATTGCTTCATCTATCTCTACTGTTAAAATCAATTTGCGTACTCAGAGGCTGCTCCAGGAGATGGCTGAGAAGACGAGCAAGCTTGAGGCCAGAGAAGAAGAAATAAGAAAAGAGGTTGAGAAGAAAGAGCGTACTATCCAGGAACTGAGAAAAAGTCTCGATGAGCAGCATAGAAAGTTGGAGCAAGTCTTGGAACAACGTAATCAACTGGAGCTTGAGCTCAAGCATTTGACCATCAAATATGAGCAGATGATCAGGGAAAAAGATATGGAGCTTGGAAATATTTTATTGGCTATTAACAATACTATTGGATTTTATGTGCTTAGCTATAGCGGTGATTTTATTGAAGCTAATCCTTTGTATCTTTCTTTCCTCAAGACAACAAAGGACGACATTATTGGATCTAAGCATCAGCGGTTTGTTGGTGTCGATTTTGTTAATTCGGGTAATTACAAAAAAATATGGGATGACCTGAAATTAGGTAAGTCGGTTAAAACATCTGTTCAATACATGGTAGAGGGTAAGAGTCGATACGTAAATGAAGTTTTCACGCCAGTTTTAAATGAGCAAGGAAGTCTGGAAAAAGTTATTGTTTTTAGTTTTGTTGAATCATAAATTCGTATTTTTGCGTTTATAAGGATGAAACTTTCATCATGCTTTTATGGCGAAAAAATTTGTTCGGCTGGATAAGAGGAGTTTTGAGATATATTTCAAGCAGCTCTTCCCATCATTAACATATTATGCATACAAATTTCTCAAAGATTATGACCAGGCTAAGGATATTGTACATGAAGCTTTTATCAAACTCTGGAATAATAGAAAAAATATTGACACAGAGGGTAATGTAAAAGCATACCTTTATCGTTCGGTCCACAATCTTAGTCTCAATTATATCCGGGACAATAAGCGTCTGCAAAGCAGCGAAGATATGCTCGAAGCAGATCTGGATCCCGTAGATTTTGATTATAGCGTGGAAACTTCTGAGCTCCAGGAGGCTATAATAACGGCTATTGAAGCAATGCCTCCGAAAATGAAGCATGTTTTTATAATGAGCCGTTACCAAGGCTTGAAATACAAAGAAATAGCTACAAGACTGGGTATTTCTGTGAAAACAGTGGAGGCCCACATGTCAAAGGCTCTAAAATTTTTGCGCAAAAATCTCAAAAATTTTATTGATTTACAGTAAGGATATGCGCAACATTATGTGTAGTAATTATGAAACAAGGCTAAAAATAATTGCATGAATCATGTTGACACAAAGTACCTTAATTTAATTTTCAAAAAACTTTCTGGTCAGATAACACCTGAGGAGTTGCAAGATCTTGAGCAATGGCTGGAGCAAAGCCCTGACCACCAAAGAGTCTACCGTGAGCAAGAGCAGATTTTTCTTATGACAGCTCAGGTGGACAAGGGTGTGTTTTCTGTAGATGTTGACAAGGAATGGCAGAGATTCCAGAACCGTATCTCTGGTGGACATGTAGTAGATTTTACGCATTTTTTAAGGCCAGCTATGGCAGTGGCAGCAGTGCTTGTGTTATTTTTTGCATTGTGGTTTTTGCTGACACCGCAAAAAACATATATGGCCAGGGGTGGGACAAAGGAGATTGTCTTGCCAGACCATTCAGTAGTTAAGTTGCATCAGGGAAGCCGTTTGATAGTACTTCGGGGATTTAATAAAAACACACGTACAGTCAAGCTCAAAGGGGATGCATATTTTATTGTGACACACAATGTTAAGAAATCATTTCGTGTAAAGGCTGATGGTTTTGTTGTGCAGGTAATGGGTACAGAGTTTATGGTTTCACAGCCCAGGAAAAAGGTAATGGTAAATAAGGGCACTGTCAAGGTAGGAACAGTTAGTGCACAGCAGATACTCCATGCAGGGGAGCAGGCGCAGGTCAGGGATCACCAGATTATTAAGTCGCAGGTTAAGGATAAAAATATCATCGCTTGGGCTACCGGTGTTTTTTGTTTCGAGGACGAGCCTTTGCACAGTGTGTTTGAGACACTGGAAGAGAATTATGGTGTGAAGATAATTATCCGCAGTCCCGGGGCAAAGAACATGAAGCTCACTGCTACGTTCAAAGACAAGGACCTTGACTTTATATTAAATGTCATTGCAAACACAGAAGGTATTCATATCTACAAAACAGCACCTAAAGTCTATGTAGTAAAATGAGGCGTCTGGCTTTGGTTTTAGTGTTAATGGCTCTCTGTATTTCAGGTTTTTCCCAATCGAATATACTGGCAAAGTCTATCACTGTTCAGGTTAAGAATAAGCCACTCAAGCAAGTCTTAGACCAGATAAGTTCCCAGACAGGATTGTATTTTTCGTATAACCCACAGTTTATTGATGATAAGCAACAAGTTACATTTATTGCGCGCAAAAAGAGTGTAGATCAGATCCTCAAGACATTGTCCTCAGAGTTTGCTTTTTCCTATCAGCTGGTGGATAATAATATTATTCTCAGGCCCCGGCAAAAGATTCAGCTAAGCACAGGTGTCCAAAAGGCACGTAAAATTACTATTAGTGGCTTTGTGCAGGACTCTGCTTCTGGAAGTGTGATAATTGGTGCAGCAGTTTATCTGGATAAGCATCTGGTGGCTTTGAGTAATGAGTATGGATTTTTTTCATTTCGAGCACCGCCGGGTAAGCATCTCCTTGAGATAAATTATATTGGATATTCTCGCTACTCAAGTGTGGTTAATTTGTCCAGGCCTCAGCAGTTTACAATTAAGATGTCTGTTAGTGTGAATAACCTTGATTATGTAGTGGTGACACCTGAGGAAAATACCAGGCCTATTAACCGTAGTAGTCTGGATTTTTTTAGTATGCCCAGCAGCGTGATTAACCGTAATCCAGCCCTTGGTGGAACTTATGATGCCTTGCGGAGTTTGCAAGCAATTCCTGGCTTTAATTTTTATGGAGATGGCTCAATGATTTTCCATGTTCGGGGCGGTGACCGTAGTCAGAACCTGATTCTAATCGACGATGCACCATTGTTTAATCCTGTGCATCTATTAGGCTTTTTTTCTGCAGTATCACCCTGGGCTGTCAGTGATATACGTGTTTATAAAAGTGATTTGCCAGAGCAATATCCAGGGCGTGTGTCATCTGTTATTGATATACGTGTCAGAGAGGGGGATTTTTACAAAACACATTTTAATGGTGAAATAAGTCCTGTGCTGACTGCTTTGACCCTGGATGGACCAATTGTCAGGAAAAAAAGTTCTTTTATGTTATCGGCACGTTTGTCTAATATTAATTGGTTTCTCGAAAACCGCCAGACCTTTCTTAACCTGGGATTTGTGGATATGCACACAAAATTTAATTTTCGTCCAGATAAGAAAAACAAATTATCACTGTCCTTTTTCTATAGCTATGATAATGTTAACCTGTCCAGAGACTTTATTGCCTCAAAGGTGTGGTGGCGCAACTTGGCTGGAACTTTTCGATGGAATCATGTTTTTTCCTCACGCTTGTTTCTAAATACTACATTTTTTACAGGCCAGTATTCGTATTTTCTCCAGTTTGAGCCAGATACAGTAAACTTGTTTAACTCAGCCATTACTTCCACAGGATTGAAAGAGGATTTTTCATTCAAAGTCTCAAATAACAATTTACTCAGATTCGGAGGAGGCCTCACGTATTATTATTTTAATCCTGCCAATATCAATAACTTAGCTTATATTCCCACACAGAATGCCCTTGAATATTATGTTTATATCGGAGATAAATGGGTGTTGTGGAACAGGATAAAACTGCATGCAGGCGTGGTGGCTCAGCGCTGGGATAACATGGGACCTACAGTGGTTTATTATTACACCGATACACACCAGCTCGAAGATACAGATACTATTGGTATAGAAATATTCCACACATATCTTGCTCTGGATCCAAGAATGAGTATATCAATTGCTCTCTCTCAGACCTCTATTATTAAGGTTTCTTATGGTAAATACACACAATTTTTGGATCTTTTGTCTAATTCAATAAGTCCTTTTACCACAGTAGAGGCATGGTTCCCTGCTAATAACAATATTGTACCACAAAAAGAAAATCAGATAACCCTGGGTTACTTTCACAAAGGAGTGGCTAATTTTTCTGTGGAACTGTATGCCAAGAGAATCAAGAATATCCCACATTTTGCAGACTTTGCCACGCTTTTGTTTAATCCTTTTATCGAATCTAAGGTCAGGCTAGGAACAAATGTTGCAGCAGGTATAGAGCTGTCTCTGGTTAAGGATAGGGGGAATTTCAATTACTGGTTTTCATACACTTATGGACGGGTATTTATGAAGATACCAGAACTTTTCGGTGGAAATTGGCTTTATACATCTTATGATAAGCCACACAATTTACTGGTCAGTATGCTGTACAAAAAAGACAGGTGGAGCTTTGGGGCAAACTGGACCTATAGCTCAGGAAACCGCTATTCTGCACCTATTGGTTATTACAGGGTTATAGACCATTATGTACCTATTTATTCATATCCTAATAATGCCCAACTCCCTCCATATCACAGGCTGGATGTTTATCTGACCTGGCGGCTTAATCGAAACACACACAGAAAGTTTAACCATTACCTGACTCTCTCCCTGTTCAATATTTACGGCAGGAGAAATCCTGTGATGGTTAATTTTAACAAGGTCGAGGCAAGTAGTAATTTTTTCTATGTGCCAGGCAATTATATCTATGAATATCAGCTCACGCCGGCATATTATTATTTTTTGCGTTATGTGCCTTCACTCTCATACAGATTTAAGTTTTAGCTTATGGGCAGAAAACAGGTTTACATATTTCTCTGGACACTATTAATCATGCTGACTGGCTGCGAAGCGCCTTTCCCTTATAAGCCCACAAAGACCAGGAAGTTTGTTGTAATTGAGGCTT
>JALVRO010000279.1 GCA_027031265.1 Bacteroidales bacterium
CTATTTATCCTATATGGCTCATAGCAGAGGCAGATGTTGCTCCTGGTGTAATATGCCGTGACACTGCTTACGGAGAGGTAACTGTATTACCTGTTCCAGTGATACGCTTCACAGCTCCTATTTACTCAGTTTACTCTGTTGGATTGCAAATACCAATAGAAGTTTCCCGTGAGACTGATAGAAACTGTGACCGTTACCAGTGGGACTTCGGCGATGGTACAGGTACAGTTACAGACCACTTAGATAGTTCATTCACACATCCTTATAATACCTGGGGAACTTACACAATTAGCCTGACTGGATGGCGCAAGCAATGTATGAATACATATTCTTTGACAATACACATTGAGCCTCCAGAGCCTGTGGCTGAACCTAACTCTACGAATAACGCACAGGGTTGTGCACCTTTGACAGTACCACTGTATGCACAGGTTCTCTACACAACCGATGGTGTTTCCCAGTATAAGTGGAAAATAAAGAGAGCGCGTGACACATCTGTTGTTGCAGAGCTTCACGAGAAAGATGTATATTATACATTCACAGATCCAGGTACATATCTGGTAGAGCTTTGGGTAACTGCCGAGGGTACATTGCCTGAGCCCTGGTCATGGGCATTTATTCGAACAGACACTATAACGGTTTATCCAAAACCAGTGGCAGACTTTACTGTGGAACCAATGGAGGTTACAGTAGGCGAGCTTGTCAAGTGCTATAACTACTCCAAGGGAGCTACACGTTACTTCTGGAACTTTGGTTATCAGGATTCATCAATGACATCGACACAGTTTGAGCCGACTATATCTTATCCAAAACCTGGTGAATATTACATTACTCTGCGTGTTGAGTCAGATCATTATTGTACAGACCAGAAGACGCTTGACCAGCCAGTGGTTGTTATACAAGAAGGTGAACTATTGTTCCCAACAGCGTTTATACCAGCTTCTAATATTGAGCTAAATAGGACATTTAAGCCACGTTATAGAGGTGAAGTAGTCGAATATGAATTGCAGGTATACAACCGTTGGGGACAGCTGATATTTGTAAGTCATGATGTTAATCAAGGATGGGATGGAACGATCAATGGACGTATTGCTCCACAAGATGTTTATGCTTACAAGTGTGAGGTTAAGTTCCGTACAGGACAAAGAAAGGTATATACAGGCAGTGTGACATTGCTCAGATAATGTGGAGGTTTAGAAAAGGAGGAGCCCTCAGGGGACTCCTCCTTTTGTTTTCCGCTATTTTGAATTTAGACAGGGAACTAGCCAGAAAAGAGGCATTATTTCCGTTCGGCCAGTCGTTTTAGGTTTAGCACTGTTTTGTATGGACTCTCACTTATAAATGTATTGATTATCCACCCAGGGACATTCTGTGGGTCAGAGAAAAACTGGTATGTGAGTTTTGTTTTATCGTGCCCAATAGGTTCTAATAGCCAGTATCCGTGTACTTTTTTTATGCGGACTTTGTTATTTTGTGGGGGGTAGGTGCTGGCTGCACTAGTGATGATGATTTTTATTTTACCGTCGTCAAATCGTTTGATTATGTTCTTTGTCACAATGTCCCTGTCTTTTATTCCGTGTCCTAAATGTATGATTTCATAGCTTATGTAGTAGTCTCTCCTGGTTTTTATTTCACGGGCTGATGTGACTTTGTCTATCCATTGTGATGAGTGTGGTACATCACGGATCAGCTGGAAAACTATTTCTGTTGGAGCATTGATGATTGTGGTTGTTTTGCATTCTTTGTATTTACTATTTTGTATAGTTCTTGTGTAGACTTTTATTTTATTTTTGTCTTTAGATAAATGCCATTGTCCTTGTCCAATTGCAATATTGTTAATTACTAATAACACAATGATTAGCGAAGATCTATACATTATACTTTTTTTGACTTTTTGACTAATTTAATAAATAATTCAATAATTTTAAAGACCTGGTATAATTTAACCCGGATTAAGGTTTTATTTGAATTTATCAATTATGCGCGATAATGTGGATACGAGTCTATTTTTGTGTTAATGTGGGTTATCAATATCAATTTTACTGCATATACAGAAAAAGAGGGAAGCACCGCTGAAAAAAACTATTAGACGGGCTTCCCCCAGAATGTCAGGTCCATAGGTGAAACGGCCTGTAATACCGAACACGATTTTATTTTGTTCTAAATAAGTTTGACGCTGCCGGAAAATCGGCATATTGGCCTATATTGGCAGTCAGACCAGTATATAAAGGTTTTTATCCAAGGGCCACGTCGAGAATCATCATGATAACAAATCCGGCTATTAGGCCGAAGGTAGAGTTGTGCGTATTTTGGCTAAGCTGTGATTCAGGGATTAATTCTTCGACAGTAACATATATCATAGCGCCGGCTGCGAATGAGAGGGCATAAGGGAGAATTTGTGTTACCATGGTGACGAGTACAGCGCCTATCACTGCTCCTATAGGTTCGACCAGGCCAGAGTATTGTCCGTACATAAAGCTTTTCAGGGGTTTGGCGCCGCTCGCTCTAAGAGCGGCAGATACGGCAAAGCCCTCAGGGAAGTCCTGGATGCCAATACCTATGGCAAGGGCTATGGCTCCGAGCATAGCCTCGGGCGTGCCGATCAGGTGGGCGCTGCCAAAGGCAACGCCCACAGCCAAACCCTCAGGTATGTTGTGCAATGTTATGGCAAAGACAATGAGAGCTGTTTTTTTCAGGTTTGTTTTAGGGCCTTCGGCCTGTGACTGGTCATAACCGATGTGTAAGTGTGGTGTAATCTTGTCCATCAGCCACAGGAAGAGGGCACCAAGGACGAAGCCAATAGCAGGAGGTACCCATGGTATTAGACCTGCTTTTGCGGATAAATCGATAGATGGAGCCAGCAAAGACCAAAAGCTAGCAGCAATCATTACTCCTGCTGCAAACCCCAGCATTACTTCCATAGGCCCACGTTTGAGCTTGCTGAAAAAGAAAATCAATGCTGCTCCAAGTGCTGTCATCAGCCATGTGAATCCACCTCCTAAAAGTGTTTGAATTATGTAGTGTTGATTAGCGAAAAATTCTTTCATTTTTCTTGTTTTTTATATTTATCTGCTCGCCCCATGGTTTTTCCCATTAAAAAAGATTTTTGCGAAAAAATTCATGAATTCTGCGGTATTCGTCCTGCCATGAATAAGAATGTGTGAAATTGTGTCGCTCGACAGGATAAGGAGTTATATTCCATCCAGTTTTGTGCAGTTCAATCAGCCGTTCTATAAGCTCCACAACGTCCTGGAAATGAAC
>JALVRO010000280.1 GCA_027031265.1 Bacteroidales bacterium
GTGCATCGAGTCCTATTAGAAAATCTGGATTGGTGGCATTATGTTTCCACACGTTTTTAATCTGATTAATGATTTTGCTAAAAAGTAATATGATTTGTTCGTCTGGATGGGTGTGAAGAACACGATTTCCGATAGATTGTGGATTTAGCTTCTGCTGTGCTAGATATGCGACGTAAATCTGGCCATGACCTTTGACACAAAAAGCATAGGAAGGTGGTATGTTCAGGCCCTGGTTTGACAGAAGCTCATTATAACGAAAATAAAGATCTGCATATTGGTTGGTCTGCTGGCATGAGGAAAATATAGGCATGCGTTTGAATGCCAGGTCTTTGAGTTCAGGGTGGTCAAAGGCAATAACTGTGCTTATTTCTCCATATCCAAGGATTTGTACTGGAATTTTGGATTTTTTTGTGTTTGCAGGGTTGAGGTGCTGCTCAAACTCCTCTAATAAGTGCAATATTTTGTCTTTGTCCATAGCAGGTGGTTTAAGGTTTAAGGTAAAAGACGTCTAATAAAGTCGGCTACTGTGTATATTGCAGAATAATATTTAAGTCTTGAGACAGCCAGGTCAATTTTTTCAATAATTTCATGCACATGCTTTTCTTCGATGATAAGGGGTGGTAGTAATTGGCTGATACGTTGGTCATTATTAGCATAAATAGAGAGCATCCCAACGTCATAAGCAGCTTTGGAGAATAGCACACCATATTTTTCGTTATTAAAGACCAGGCCCATCATCAGGCCGAGCTGGCGGAAACTATCCAGGTAATGTTTGTGTTTTTCAATAAGAGGAGGAATGAGACTGGCAAAAAGGTCTGCCATCTGATTGACATGCTCGAGAAAGGCTGGGTCTGAGCTAATCTCCAGAACTTTCAGGGCTACTTCTGCTCCGAGCTCTGAGCCGCCAAAGGTACTCACATGGATGAATGGATTTTTCCGGAAAAAGTCTTCGAGAGGACGGCGAAACACAGTAGCAGTCATAGGATAAATACCTCCAGATAGACCCTTGCCCAAGACCACTATGTCGGGTAAGATATCAAAGTGTTCGAAGCCCCACAGCCGTCCAGTTCGACCGAAACCTGTCTGCACTTCGTCTATGATGAGCAAGGCTCCTTTGTCCTGTGTTAGCTGACGCAGTGCTTTCATGTATTGTGTATCAGGAATTGCAATGCCGAGTGTGGCTGGGACTGTCTCAATAATAAAGGCAGCTGTTTGTTCGTCAATAGCCTCCTGTGCTGCCTGAATGTCTTTAAAGGGTACCTGCACGAAGCCCGGGAGGTTGGGACCAAAAGGAGCACGGTATTGCTCATCGCCTGTGGCCAGAGCAAAGCCTGTGTGTCCATGATAGCCGCCTTTTATGCTAATTATTTTATGACGGCCTGTGTAGCCACGCGCCAGTTTTATGGCCAGGTCCACTGCTTCACCACCGCTTACACCAAAGACAGCATAATCCAGATCCCCGGGCATGAGCCCTGCTATTTTTTTTGCCAGACGTGCGCGCTGTATGCTGATTAGATGATGATTACCAATATCAAAAGTTTGTGTGCCATTTATTAATGCCTCAATGACCTGTGGGTTACGGTGGCCAAGGTTAAATACCCCACCATTACAATGACAATTGATTAATGTTTTTTCACCAGTTATGTCTGTGATATATGGACCGCTGCGGTCGCCCATTATGAATTGCATGCCATATTTACGAAAAGTGGCAACTTTCCCAGAGGAGACATGTTTTTTGAAGTCTTCTATGATTCTACGTTTTTCCTTTTTAGTGACACGCATAGTTATCCCGGGTTTATTTGAATGGAAATTACAATATTGTGATGAATTATTGAATTTTTTAACATTTAAATTTGAGATATTGTGGTCTTAAATACCAAAAATTAGGTATTTTAATTGAGTGATGTACATGTTATTATTACCCAAAATTAAACAATAGAGACATGGACCTAAAGAGATTTACTGTAACGGATGAATGTATCAGCTGTGTAGCATGTGTTGGCGTAGCAGAGGATATTTTTCAGATGGGTGAAGATGGAAAGGCTTTTGTGGTTAAGCAGCCAGAGAATTTACAGGAGGTCGAGCTGGCCGAACAGGCATTAGAGGCCTGTCCTGTAGGAGCTATAGTAGAACTGGAATCCAGTGGTGAGGATTTATCCCAGAAAAAACCGGTCACAGCTTCTGATAATGTGAAGGAAATTTTAGATCAATATCCAGAGCTAAAGAATGTTCTGCTGAATCTTTCGCCAAAATTCAAGCGCCTGCAGAATCCTGTGATGTACAATACATTAGCAAGGTATGTGACGTTCAAAGATGCAGCCAAGATTACAGGGGTTTCTGTATGTGAAATTTTGCACACTATAAATAATTATCTGGGGACAGCGCAACTACTATATAATAGTATGCCAGAGTGCATCGAAACGCAACAAGAAATAGAAGACAGGGGAGAGCCTTTAACATGGGAAGAGAGTAATGAGAGATATATTATGACAGAGGCTAACCAGGAAGAACTTGTTAATAAAATCATGGATTTAGCGCCAGGGGAAAACATAGTTATAATATCTGTCGGCGAGCCCACTATCGCTATTAAGGCAGCTAGGGCTAAGGATTTTAAATACAACATTGAAAAAAACAGAGAATGGCGACTCTCTGTTTTCAATCCTCACAAGGGAGAGCAAGGACCGTGGCAACAGAGAAAACAAGATTTTGATGTGCTTGATGTGCGGGGCATGTCTACAGATCCTTTTGATGTCATAATGAAAAAAGCTTATTCTTTATCGCCTGGTGAGGGTTTTGTGCTGGTACAGAGCTTTGAGCCATTCCCAATAATTAAGATGCTCTCGGAAATGGGATTTGATCATGAGACAGAGCATGTGTCTCCGTATGAAGTAAGAATTTATTTTTACAGAAAACAGGATGAGAAAGAGGATCAGCCGCTGATAACCACACCACATAAGCCGGAAATTGTCTTGCAGTCTGCCACACCTGTTGTTTATCCTGTAATAATGCGTTTGCTTCAATCCAGGCGCCTGCGTTCGGCCATTAGTATTAAAGAACTCAAGGTCTGGGAAGAGACAGAGAAACATCTGGGCTGGATCGTTAATGGAAAAGCAGATGTTAGTTTCTCGGCGTTGATAACGAGTAGTAAGCTTAAAGATCTGGATGTCAGGTTCAAGGCGCTGGTTGTATGGGACAATTTCGTCATTCTCACACGGGGGTATAAGGCACAGAGCTTTGCTGACCTCAGGGGCCATGATATTTATTTACCTCTGTTTGATGAGGCGCCACCAGCCAAGATTACCCGTTATTTGATGAAAGCATTGGGATATAATCCACAGGATTTTGTATTCCGTTATGGCAAGCCTTTTGGCCGTCCTGAGAAGATTTATACTGATTTAGTACTTGGTAAGATTGATACTGCTGTTTTGCGTGAGCCTGAGGCTAGTTTTGCGATTAAGATAATGCAGGACCAGGGTGTGGAATTTTCAGAACTTCGTTATGATGATATGTGGAACCAGGCAAATCCAGGCTTTGGTAATTTTCCTAATGCCGGTGTTGTTATCAAGGGGGGATTTTTGCGTAAATATCCTGATGTGGCTGAATTGATTCTGGATGAGATAAGACAGGCTGCCCAGTGGGTTGTGGAGAATAAAGACGAGGCTGCTGCTGTGAGCTTTGACATAATGCGCCAGCCTGTAGATAGGGTGCGTTTGTTTCTTGACCGTGTGAAGTATATTTATCAGGATGGAGAGCCTATGCGCAGTAAGGTTAAGCAGTATTTTGATATACTACGGCGAGAGCAAATATTACAGGTCAGTGTGGATGAGCAATTTCTTTCGATGTTTGGCTAAGCCATTGTGCGAGGCTCTGCCGCCCGGTACTCTGAGGTAAAGCAAGGCAGAGAAGGTTGTGTGTGTTATCTCTGTGTGTTAATCTCTGATGTGGAGGATATACTCCTGGTCAGGTTGGCGTAATCCGAGGGGCCGCTGGAAGCGGACCCTCAGGTAGTAGGGGTCATGACTACGCCATGGCGCGAGGTGCTGCAGGATGCATCGAAGTAGAGCAAAGCAGAGAGGTTTGTTAGTCGCCGAAGCGTTAGTCTCTGATGTGTTGGGTCTACTCCTGTCCAGGCTAGCGTAACCCGAGGGGTCGCTGGAAGCAGACCCTCGGGTCTGGTGGTGTGCCTTGCGGTGGAAGTAAAAGAAAAAGAGGCAGCGAAAAGCTGCCTCTTTTTCTTTGTTTATAAAATTAAAATGGATTGTTACTGTGCAGCGGCCTGGTTAGCGGTGATGGCTACGAGGTTAACAATGTCTTCGACAGAGCATCCGCGTGAGAGGTCATTAATAGGTGCTGCTAATCCTTGTAGGATTGGGCCAATGGCCTCGGCCTTGGCCATACGCTGAACCAGTTTGTACGTAATATTACCAGACTGCAGGTCAGGGAATACCAGAACGTTTGCCTTGCCAGCCACAGGGCTACCAGGAGCTTTTTTCTCTCCTACTTTTGGAACGATAGCAGCGTCGGCTTGCAGCTCGCCATCTATCATTAGGTCTGGTGCCATCTGACGGGCCAGCTCTGTTGCTTTGACCACTTTGTCCACGAGAGGATGGTCTGCACTGCCTTTTGTAGAGAAGCTAAGCATGGCTATGCGTGGCTCTATTCCAGCAATAGCTTTGGCAGTCTGGGCTGTGACTACTGCTATTTCTGCGAGCTGCTGGGCATCCGGGTCAGGTGTGACGGCGCAATCGGCAAAAACCATGACCCCATTGTCGCCAAACTGTTCATCGGGCAGCACCATAACAAAAGCGCCAGAGACAATGTTTATACCTGGTTGTGTCTTGATATATTGCAGGGCAGGACGTATAGTGTCGGCAGTAGGAGCATTAGCGCCGGCGACCATACCATCGGCCAGTCCTGCTTTGATAAGGAGGGTAGCCAGGTAATAAGGGCTTTTGAGCTGCTCGAGGGCTTTTTCTTTGGTCATACCTTTGTGTTTGCGCAGCTCGACCATGATGTCGGCAAGCTCATCTTTTTTGTCGTAAGTGAGAGGGTCGATTATTTGAGCTTTGTCGATGTGTTGTAGGTTGTATTGTTTGACCAGTTCGTTGATTTTGAGAGGATTGCCAAGAAGGATGATTTTGGCAATGCCTTCGCGCAAGATAATGTCAGCAGCCTGAATAGTTCGTTCTTCGTCGCCTTCTGGTAGGGCGATTGTTTTCCCTAGTTTTTTAGCTCTCTGACGAATGTCTTCCAATAGATTTACTCCCATTTTTTTTGTCGTTTTAGTATTTATTAAATTTTTCAATAAAGGTAAAAAAAAGCTATATTTGAAAAAAGCAAAAAAAACATAATGTGGAAGCGTTTAGCCACATAGGAGACCATATTACACCAACAATAATTTTTGACCCGGAAAAGAAATTGTTTCTTATAAGAGGTAGGTCATTTCCTGATGATGCTCATACGTTTTACAAGCCAGCCTTAGAATGGTTAGAAAAGTATTCTGAGAATCCTAATGATGAGACTATTTTTACAGTGATGCTTTATTATTACAATTCGTCCACAGCCAAGATTTTACTTGAGATTTTTAAGGTTTTGCAGGAGATATACGACAGGGGTAATAAGGTGACTGTCAGGTGGTTGTATCATGAAGAGGATGAGATAATACGCGAGCAAGGTGAGGACTACAAGGAACTGTTTACATTTAATTTCGAATTTGTTTCTTATCCAGATAAATCAATAAATTAAAAATTTTGGAACCATGTATAGCGAAAATTTCAAACAATTTTTGATTCAGGAAATTGAGTCAATTAAGCAAGCTGGACTTTATAAGGAGGAGCGCATTATAACTTCTCCACAGGGTGCAGAGATAACACTGGCAGATGGGAGCAAGGTATTGAATTTTTGTGCTAATAATTATCTGGGACTTTCTTCACATCCGCGTGTTGTAGAAGCTGCGAAAAAGACACTTGACACTCATGGTTATGGAATGTCGTCTGTTCGTTTTATTTGCGGTACCCAGGATATACATCGAGAGCTGGAGGAGAAAATAGCTGAGTTTTTTGGTACTGATGACACGATTCTGTATGCTGCTGCTTTTGATGCTAACGGTGGTCTGTTTGAGCCATTCTTTGGGCCAGAAGATGCAATTATATCTGACCAGCTGAACCATGCGTCAATCATTGATGGTATACGCCTGACTAAGGCACAACGTCTGCGTTATAAGCATTCGGACATGAATGATCTGGAGGAGAAACTCAAGGAAGCGCGTAATGCACGTTTCAGGATTATTGCAACTGACGGGGTTTTTTCTATGGATGGTGATATGGCAAAGTTGCCAGAGATTGTGGAACTGGCTGAGAAGTATGATGCCCTGGTTATGGTGGATGATAGCCATGCAGCTGGTTTTATTGGTTCGAATGGACGTGGTACACCTGAGTATTTTGGTGTACAGGATAAGGTTGATATCATTACAGGCACATTGGGCAAGGCATTTGGTGGGGCAATGGGTGGTTATACCACAGGTCGCAAGGAAATAATTGAGATGCTCCGTCAGCGTTCACGTCCTTATCTGTTCTCCAACTCTCTGGCACCTATGATTGTTGGCGGTGCCCTGGAAGTATTTGATATGTTGATGAAGAGCAATGAGCTCAGGGACAGGGTGATGGATAATGCCAAGTATTTCAAGGAAAAGATTGTAGAGGCAGGTTTTGATATTAAGCCTACAGAGTCTGCAATAATTGCTATTATGCTCTATGATGCTAAGCTTTCACAGGACTTTGCAGCCCGTTTACTTGATTATGGCATTTATGTTATTGGCTTCTTCTATCCTGTTGTACCCAAGGGTGAGGCACGTATCCGTGTCCAGCTGTCTGCAGCACATACACGTGAGCAGATAGATCGTGCTATTGATGCGTTCATTAAGGTAGGTAAGGATTTCGGCGTTATTAAATAACCCATTTATTAGTATGCGATTGGGTGTTATTGGCTATAATGAGTAGGTCTGCCAAAGGCTGGAGCCACTGTGGCTCCAGCCTTTTTTGTTTTGAAGCTGACAAAATTACAGGTATTTATAGTTTGGTAAAGAAGTTGATAAATTTATGGTAGAAAGGAAAAAATCTAATAATATGGTTATAAATAAATTATTGTCTTATAAGGAAAGTAATGATTATTCACGATTTTATAAAGAAATAGAAGATTTTCTACCTGATTTAAAGCGTTATGTTCGCTACCGTCTCTATTCTATAGAGCAATCAGGGATTATTCCTAGAAGTTATTTTAAACCAGAAGATATTGTAGATGAGGTAATTACTGAGATATTTGCTGGTCTGGATGCTAACTGGACAGAACAGAAACTTAGAACAGAGCTTTTTAGACTAACAAAAATAAAAATTGATGAATTGTTGAATAAGGAATCGAATAAACCAGAAATGGAAGATATTAACAAACTACTGGAAGAGGAGATAAGAGAACTGGAAGAGAGATTAACGGTTGATGCAGAAGGAGAGTTGGTATTAGAGGAAGATCTTGATGATATTGAATATAAGCAGGAAAAGGAGAAGGAAGGATATCTATTGTTTGATAGAGCAACAGAGGAGCGCATTCTGAATATATTTGATAAAGACAAAACAGAACAACTCACTATGGCAGAGAGGGAAATATTTGGTATGTTGTTAAAGATTATGCCTGCTAGGAGTAAAGCTATAGTAGAATTATATGTCTTTGGAGGTCTAAGTACGGGTGAAATATCAGATATAACTGAGATAAAACTTGATAATGTAAATAAAGCAATAGATTCTTTTGTTCAGAAACTTCGTAAACTTTTAAAATAAAGTGTTATGGCAACAACAAAAGCACACAACTGGTGGTTAGTATTTTTAATTTCTTTAATTATTGTAGCATTATCTATCTGGGTATTTGTCAGGCCTGTAGAGGCTTTTGCAGGATTAGTCCTGCTATTTGCATGGTCTATCATGGTTTCGGGATGGCTTAATGTTATTTTTGCTATTCAGAACCGCAAGACTCTAGATAGCTGGCTGTGGTTCCTGTTTCTGGGAATACTTGAGATAGTGTTGAGTATAGGACTGTTCCTCCAGCCTCATATAACAGCATTGGCTTTGATAGTATATGTTGGTTTCTGGCTTACATTTAAGGCTGTGATGAATATTACTTATTCTGTGGAGATCAAGAAGATAGGTTTTAGAGACTGGTGGATAGTTTTATTAGGAGGTATTTTGACCCTGGTTTTTGCTTTTTTGATGATTATTAATCCTGTTTTTGGAGCTTTGACAGTTACATATCTAACAGGTATTTCGTTGATGCTTGCTGGCCTGTTTGGTATATTCCTATCATTGAAACTACGCAGGATTGAGAAATTCTTTAAGGCATAAGATTAAATAAAGTTTAATAAAAAGGCTGCCAGTCTAAGGCAGCCTTTTTTTGTTATGATAAAGTTAATATGTAAAGAAATAGTTGTTTAGTCAAAACAAACGAATAATATTTTGTGTGAAGGAAACAGTTTTTGTTAAATTTAAGTTTATCAAAATAAAAGTCATATAAAGATGAAAAGGTTTATTGTCCTTTCTATTTTAATGATAACTGTGAAGATTTTTTTTGCACAGGTTTATCCTTATACAAATGATTACCTTTTGAATATCAAGGCTTTGATGCCTGCTGCTGGAGCAGAAGATAATTTTCTGAGCATTGTGGCTACTTATGACAGGAAGTGGATCTTGCCTGCTTCGCCGAATCATGCAAATATTTACGTTAATATGAATTTGCGTAAGCATGGATTTAACCTGAGTGTAATGCGCAATGAGCAGGTGGTTTTTTATAATTCTGCTGTGCAACTGGGATATTACTACAAGATGATGATAAGGAATTTTCATGTGGCTTTTGGAGTCAATGGGCTTTTTGAGCAGGACAGGATTGACCAGTCAAAGCTGGACCAATCTTATCAATTGGATCCTGCATTTGAGCAATTACCTACATCTGTAGCATATCCACAGATCGGACTGAGTAGTTTTATTTTCACGGATAAGATGGAGTTTGGTCTTTCGCTGGCTAATGTGCTCAAGGCCAGGGGATATTCCTATGGAGACCTGAATACTGTTTATCCAATAAGTATAAATGTTTATGGTTCAATTTTTTACAAGCATCCGTTGAATTATTATTTGCTCAAGGCACAGGTTTATACTTTTTATTCTGTGGATAAAAAGTATTTACTGGAGCCATCAGCTATTTTTGTTATAAAGAATTTTATCAAAGCAGGTGGGCTTGTTAATTATTATTCACAAGCAGGCATAAAGACGGCAGGTGCTGGCTTAATTCTGGGTTTGAGGCTCAAGGATAGATTTGTGATAAATTACGTATTCCGTTATCAGATATTGGGTCAGGCGATTGCCTATACCCGTATGGATAATGGGCTATCAGTTACATTTAATTTTTACCGTAAATCCGAAATTGTTCCAAGATATTTCTAATATAAGGGGCCATGAAACGGTTGATTTTTCTCTTATTGCTGGGTCTTTCCAGTCTTATGTATGCCCAGCAGACCGATGTTTTCTGGAATAGCTTGCTGCCTGATGGCATGGATCTGGATTACTCTGATGGTAATACATTGCTGAAGATACGTTCTATTGCAGGGCTAGAGTCTCTTTCAGGTATTGTTGCTACTGCTTACAAGGGTGATACGCTCTTTGCCACAGATGGGCAGCTATTGTATTTGATAGTGGGTGATACTGTGCGCAGTCAGTTTGTGCTAAATAACCAGAAAGCAGGAGGGGATCAGGCTTTTATTGTTACACTGAATAGTCTGGGAAAGAGAATTGTGAAGATAATTACAGATGTTGGGGATACGGTCAAGGTATTCACATGGCCGGATGTGTCCACCCCGGAGATTCTGGCTACTAATGCTGAGCCTGTGGTAGAGGTTCATTCATCGTTAAATAGTCCGGGTGAGAGTAATTTTGAGGTCCTGTATCTGGTTAATGGCAAGGTTGAGAAATATTCCCAGACCTTGTACGTGGACTCAATTAGTACGCCGAAGATTGAAGAGTATAATATTTCTTATCAACCGCCAGTAGAAATGGTGCGCTATGATAACTTTTTTTTGATTCTTCAGGACAAGGATTCTACGCTTGTTTATTATAAAGAACAACTGATTGATAGTGTGGGAAATGAAAGCTACAGATATGATTTTATGTATAGTTATCCCTGGAAAGCAAAGGATATTTATTTGCAGAATTGGGTTTATTATGGTACTGACACTGCTGTGATATTGGTGGATTATAATGGTCCAGACAAATCAGTACATTATCAGAAAACTTTTCGCTTTCCTGCAGGGTTTAAGTTCAAGCAGTTTATCCCTAATGCTTTTGGACAGCTATTGATTTACCCGGCTAAGCCAGATAGTCTGTATGCCTTTTATAATTTCACAAATGAGCTATTGTTTGTTTTGCTGCGTTCTACAGGTGATTATGTGAGCAGTGTTTATTCAGGGGAGATAAATATTGTCAGAGGTTATTATCCGATGTATTATTTTGACACAGAGGGTGAATTAGCATTGGGATGCCAGCCTATAAATGTTAATTTGTTTTTTTCACAGGTTACTCCGAATAATATAAGGAGTATGAATGTATCTCTCCCTGAGCCTGGAAAGACCATAAAAATTCAGGATACAGCCAGTCTGACCAGGGTGTATTATGAAACCAGTTTTTTTGTGCACAATGGCGATACTTCTGCTACGGTAAGTACATATTTATTTGGTCTCAAGCCGTCTATTGATATAAACTATAACTCTGATTCTACTTATAATCTGAGGGTTGGTGTGAGGTATCGTGACAATGAAGCATTGGGATTGGTTCCTGGCAGTGGTATTACCTGGTATAGAGACAGTACTGAAATTGGTAATAATTCAGAAATACAGGTTAGAGAGATAGGACCTTATACCCTGGAAGTGAGAGATAGTGTATGTACTTATGACACTGTATTTTATGTGACCAGAGAAATGAATTATCTCGAGAGTATTGAGCAAAATGTGCCTGGTATCAATGTGAATTCATATCCTATTGCGCTTTATAGTTATCTTGTGGGTGATAGCCTGAATTTTAAAATTTATATAAATGATAACTCACAATCTGGAGGACCTTATGATATAAATGTGAAGGAAAACTATAGGTTGCTGTACTTGTTTGATGGTCAGGTTGTTGGTGCTGATTCTGATGCTTTTTGGGTGAAAATTCCTTATGCTGGAAAGCATATTTTTAGTGTTTTATATTTGCCCAGGGATAGTTTGTCATCTTATTCTTTTGTTGTGTACACCATACCTTTATACATTTATTCTCCCCGGGTCAGAGCTATCCTGCCCAGAAGGCAATATGCTTTAGGAGACACAGCCCATTTTTATGTTTCGAGTGATAGTAGTGTGGCAGATATTTTTTATAAGCCTGAATATACTGTGCTGCCTTATGTTAAGTTTCACAAGGTGGAAGAAGATCTGTGGGAAGCAGATATTAATAGCCAATATGCACAGGCCAAGACATTGACCTCACCAGATTCTTTATCAATATTTATGCTTTTAGCAGCTAATGACATGGACAGATTAAAGATGAGGCTCAGAGCACCTGATGGTAAACAAGTGGAGTTTTATAATGGCTTTAGTCTCTCTTCGACAAAGAGGTACATAATAGGTAATCCTTATTGTTCAAAGTATTCACCGCATGTGGGGAATGCACTCAATCCTTATGATAGTCTATACACAGTGGGTATGTTCCCTTTGCTTTTCTCAAACAAGACAGATGATAGGCTAACAGAGGAGGATTTTGGTTTGCACACTTACAGAGATTGTGCTGTGCAAGGGATAGAAGCAATGGTTTATAAGAATGATAAGGTTCAGGTTAATGCAGATTTTACTCCTCTTAGGGGTGCTCCTATTAATGGAAAATGGCAGTTGATAATAGAGCCTAAGAGTAATGATTCTGATTTCGTTATGCTACAACCCTATCTAATGTTGCCTGCAGGTGCTACTTCTTATAACTTTTTCAGTGATACAGGCCAGGTTTCATTAAATGTGAAAGAAACAGCACAGTTTAATTTTGAGATGATTGAGTCTATTAATGATTCTACTTTTGTCATGAAAACCAAGGGCGAAGACAGTCTCAAATTTATACTTACATTTGATATACAGAACTTTGTTCCAGTTGGACAAACGCCATATAGTGAAGATGAACTGCACAAAGCCTCTGCAACTTTTGATATTATCATAAAGAAGCAAGCAGTCTATTACGACAGCAAGACCTATATTTTTTCACCTAATGGTGATGGGGTCAATGATTATTGGAATCCTATTTCTACAATAGCTACGACTTATCCTGTGCTTCAGGATGCACCATTGGGTCAGCTTCGTGTGGTTATTGTCAATCAGAAAGGTGTGGCAGTCAAATCATTTTTAATGAGCGAATCACCACAAGGTTGGGATGGTACAGACCGTAATGGTAAGTCAGTAAAGCCTGGCTTATACTGGTACTTTGTTATTTATCGTGATCAGAAATATTATGGTACTATGCTTTTGATGCGATAAAAACATTTTTATGACACACTGGAAAGATTAATTGAGTTAAACAAAATATCCTGGGGCAAGCCCAGAGCAGGCCGTCTGCAATGGCCATAAAAAACAGAGCTATGAAAAAAACGATTTATTTTATTTTGCTAATAATTCACACTGGAGTCTGGGGGCAGCAAATTGATTTGTTCTGGAATAGCGTGCTGCCTGATGGAATGGATATTTCCATAACTACTGATAATACTTTTTTCACACGGCGAAATATTCAGTCATTACAATCATTATCTAACATTGTTGCCACAGCATACTATGATGACACGCTTTTTGCAACAGATGGCCAGTATTTGTATGTCATTGTTAATGACACTTTGAGAGGGCAGCACACACTCAACTCTCACCTTTCTGGCCGTGACCAGGCTTTTATTGTTACGCTATATAATAGTGACCAGAGTAAAATGGTAATAATAACGGCAATTGATGATACTCTCAAAGTTTTTACCTGGCCTGGTCTTTCTAATCCACAGGTTATTAATACTGCTATTGAGCCAGTAATAAATGTCAGGTCCTTGACTACTGGTAATGAGAGCAGACTTGAGATTAGTTATCTGAAACACGGTCTGCTGTTTGTTTATTCCCAGGGGCTTTCCAATGGTAGTCTGACACAGCCAGAGTATAAGTCTTATGTCGTTGATTACCAGTCTTCTGTGCAGCTATTGCGATATAATGGGAGGCTAGCGATTATTGAGGATAAAGATTCAATGCTTGTGTATTCCCAGACAGTGGATTCCACATACCGGCCTATTTATTTTCTGGATACAAGTTATAGCTGGAAAGCACAGGACATAATCCTGGGTGCTTATTCCACTACATCTGTAATATTTGGCACCGATACAGCAGTTATTGTAAAAGATTATCAGGTGGGCGAAAGAGGTGAGTTTTATAGCAAGAGTTTTTCTTTGCCATCTACCTATCATTTCCGTCAGTTTATTCCCAATGCCACGGGCCAGGTTTTGCTTTACCCGGATCAGCCAGATAGTCTCTATGTGCTTTTCAATTATGCCGATGATGTAGTGTATTATCTCATGAGAAACTCAGGTACTTATTTGTCCAATGTTTATTCTTATCCGATGAATCTGGTTAGAGGTTATTATCCGATGTATTTCTTTTTGACTCAACCTAAAGGAATGATGGGGTGCCAGCGGGTAAGTGCTACTCTGGCCAGTCTGATAGGATATCAATATACTATATCTACTCCTATTTATGTTGATTTGCCAGAGCCAGGCAAGCTAAGAAAAGTGAGCCAGAGTGTGAGTATAAAAGAGATACAAACTAATCAGGTCTTTTTGCATTGGCCAGATACAGCTACTGTCGTTAGTACATATCTTTTTGGTTTCAAGCCAGGTGTGTTATTTGCCAAAATCAATGATAGTACATGGCAGTTAGAGGCAACGGTAAAGGTGGGGAGATATTATTACCCAACTGAAGGTAGCCTGAGATGGTTATACAACGGCCAATTGGTAGACACTACCCAAATTATAACAGCAGATCAGAAGGGAACTTACACGCTTGAGATAAGCAATAGTGTGTGTGCTCTTGATACTAATATTCAGATTATCAATCAAATGTATTATTTGGTAGACTTTAAGCACCAGCGGCCTGGGCTATCTATAAATAATGTGTCTACTGAGCGGGATATTTACAATATAGGTTATGCTGTGGGAGATAGTCTGAGAATAACTATAGAAGAGGATGTTAGTCATGATCCGGGACCAGATGGAGCATCTTTGTATAAGGATTTTAACCGTCAATATTTGTTTGACGGTGGCATTGTGAGTCAAGATTGTACGGAGTTTATGATTACTGTTCCTTATTCTGGTAATCATTTGTTTGGTTTTACTTATGTGCCCAGGGATCTGGGAGCGGGATATCCAGCTGTGAATTTTCTCAAGAAAATGCCTTTGATAACGCCACGCCTCAGGGCAATCTTGCCAGAGCGAAGATATGCAATAGGAGACACAGCACGGTTTCGTATTTCTTCGGATACCACAAATACGGATATTTATATAAATGATGCTTATTCCACCCGTTCTTATGTAGTATTTAGGCAAGTAGCTCCTGATGAATGGGCGGCTAATATTGATAATCCTTATGCACAGGACTGGCAGATGTTTAATACTGATTCCTTGGAGCTAATCTTATATATATCAACTAATTGTATGGACCGTCTGTCATTTAATCTGATAGCTCCGGATAGTAGTGATGCTGTGTTTTATAGTGGCTTTTCTGCTTCAAACAAAGACTATTATATTATAGGATCACCGTTTTGTCGTCAGTATTCTGAGCTTTATGGTACATCAAAATTGTCTGAAGAAGAGGATAGTTCTTTCCTTGTAGGTGTTTATCCTTTGTGTTTTAGTCCACAGGCTGATAATGCCATTGATAAAAATTCTTTTATCCGGACTAGATATGCTGACTGTGCAAAAGAGCCCCTCCAGACAATGGTTTATAAATATGAGAATAACAATGTGCATGCTGATTTTAGTAATTTCCGTGGTACACACATTAATGGTACCTGGCGGTTGAAGGTTAATAAGCCTGCAGCTGATTCATGTTATGCTTATGTGTATCCAATTCTGAAACTACCACCACAGGCTACAATAGTTCATTTTTTCAAAGATTCTGGATCTGTTGTCTTGCATGTTGATATAACGCCACAGACCAGCGCAAATATAATGGAGATGGCTAATGACACCAGCTTTGTGATACAAAACCAGGGAGATGATAGCCTCAAATTCAATTTTAGGTTTAGAATGTTTAATTACACTTCACTTGATGATAAACTGGATTATCAGACAATAGGATTCTTGATACATGCACGCAAGCGCCCTGTTTATTATGATAACAAAACTTATTCATTTTCACCTAATGGTGATGGGATTAATGATTACTGGAATCCGCTCACTACTATTGCCCGAACCTACCCAGCTCTGGCTGATGCACAGCTATCAGACTTGAAAGTGCTCATTATTAATCAGAAAGGCACGGCAATACGTTCTTTTTTGTTGAGTGATTCCCCACAAGGCTGGGATGGCCTGGACCGCAATGGCCGCCCTGCTCCTGCAGGAATTTACTGGTATTTCGTGATTTACCGTGATCAGAAATATTATGGAACAATGCTTTTGATGAGATAAATTAAAATTTTTATCTTGGAACAAATTTAATATTTAAAAATCATGAGAAGAGTTATTGCATATTTAACTGTAGCTTTTGTCTTATTGTTGGGAATGACTTCATGCCAGGAGCAAAACCAACAACACAAAGTCAAATATGTTTTCCTATTCATAGGTGATGGTATGGGGCTGAACCATGCTTATATAAGCGATGTTTATCTCAAATATCAAGGACAGGAAGGTTTGTCTTTCCTTGAGTTTCCCCATTTAGCTCTGACTACTACCAACTGTGCTGATACGAGCAAGATTACAGATTCTGGCGCCGGAGGGACGGCTATTTCAACGGGTCGAAAAACACAGTTTCAGGCTATTGGTATGAACCGTAATACAGGCGAGAAGTATAAATCAATAGCAGAGATAGCACGGGATAATGGCTGGAAAGTTGGACTAATAACATCTGTTGGCCTTAACCATGCTACACCTGCTGCTTTTTATGCTCATGTATCCTGGAGAAATATGTATAATGTCATAAGCCAGCAAATGTGGCGCAGTGGTTTTGATTTTTTCGGAGGAGGCGGAATAATCACCCGTGGCAACCGTGATTCTATGCTTTCTGTTGTATGGGATAGTCTGAGGGCCAGAGACTATGACGTTGTATTTAACAAAGAGAATTTTGATAAGGCAGTCAAGAGTGCAAAGAAAATCTTTATGACAGACACAGCTTCACTGGAAAAGGACAACATTTATTACATGATTGACAGCCTGAGCCGTGTGTCTCTGGCAGATTTTACACGTGAGGCAATAAAATTCCTGGATAATCCAGATGGCTTTTTCCTCATGGTAGAGGGCGGTAAAATAGATTGGGCTGCTCATACTAACGATGTGGCAACAATGGTATATGAGACACTGGACTTTGACCGGGCTATACGTGAGGCTCTGAAGTTTTACAAGCAGCACCCTGATGAGACTGTAATCATTGTGACGGCAGACCACGAAACAGGAGGCCTGAGCTATGGATATAATGCCACACATTATGATACATATTTCTACCGTCTGGCAGCCCAGCATAGGTCTAAACATTTTCTTGCTCAGTATTTACAAAAGCAGGGAGCAGAGACTTATGCTTTTAATTCTTTGATACAGAAATACGTGAAAGCAGGCTTTGAACTGCCGGTCACTCCATCCACGCGGCCTGCAGCTTTTGTTCATAGATATATCGACTCTCTTCAGCATAGCGCAGGCATAAGCTGGACTACACATTCCCACACAGGAACGATGATTCCTACTTATGCTATTGGTCCAGGTACAGAGGCTTATCATGGCGTGATTGACAACACCTTTACATTTAATTTCCTGTACAGACAGACTGGACTGAAAAAATAATCTGAATGGACATAATGAACTTACTACCAGAAGGTCGCTACAATGATGTAGACGACCTTCTGGCTTTTATAAGCATATATGACGACCAGCAGAGAACAAAAGTTTATTTTAAGCTACTAGAAGATAACAGGGAAGATATTAAAGCTAAGGTATGCGTTGAGCTGGGCTGCGGGCTGGGATTGATGAGCGAAAAGATGGCACAGCTGGGTGCCAGGCGTATTTATGCCGTGGAGATGAATCCATATCTTTATGAGTTAGCCCGCAGCCGTCTGTCCTGTTACAAAAACGTAACTGTCGTTCGTGCTGATGCTCAGGATTTTGTCCCACCAGAACCTGTATATACCCTGGTGCATGAATTCTATGGCCAGATGTTGTATGATGAGGAACTGTATATCCTGGAGAATCTTAAATGGAAACCTCGTCTGGTTCTTCCAGATGGTGGCAGGTTGATGGCAGGTCTCACGTGGGTTGACTATTTTGAGGATGAAGTGGTTAATAGCCAGATGCTGAAGTATCTGGAGGATGTGCTCGTCAGTGGCCTGTTTGATGAAGAAGATCTGGAACTGTGGATTGATGTTGCCCAGTTTAGATATGGACAGAAATTTCCCGGGGCTTTTGAGGTGGATCTGGCAGGTGAGAAGGGAGACTTATTGTATATGGGACTGAAAATTACACATCAGGGACAGGAAGTGTGCCAGGCAGGAGTGTGTGATAATTGGTCCTATGTGTGGACGTGGAGGAATAAGAATCGGTTTAGACTTAGTTTTGTTCCGGGAGAGCGTGCACCAGAAGTGGTTTTTGACTGGATCAATTAATGCGTTTGTTTTTTAAGTTATGTGTGTGATTGTAATGTTTTGATGACCAGTGTGTGTATGAGTAGTTTAATAAGTCATAGGCTACTGTAATGTATTGGGTTGTCGAGACAGAACATGTATTGGCGTACACTAAATTGTAATTGGTGTTAAATATTAAATCAAAAGTAAGCTAGGCAGGTTTTTTGTAATTATTAACAAACAAAATGATTAAGATTTTTACACATGAGACGCTTTATCCTGGGATTATTATTAATCCTGGTCATACCTGCCTATGCACAGCGTGTGCAGCTTAAATTTGACCACTTGACTGTTAGCCAGGGCTTATCACAAAATTCTGTGATCTCCATTGCCGAAGATAGGCATGGCTTCATGTGGTTTGCTACCCTCGATGGTCTTAATAAGTTTGATGGGTATGAAGTAAAGCGTTATTACCAGGACTCGACTGGCACAGGGCTACCTGATAATGTTATTACCTGTATTTTTACCACACCGGATAGCTCGAAACAATTGTGGATAGGCACTGCAGATCATGGGCTGTGTATGTATGATCCTGTGTTTGATAGATTTAATGTCTTTGAGCACAGTGGGGATAATTCTTTGGTTAATAATAAGGTGACCTGCATTACAGGGAATAGTCAGGTGATATGGATAGGTACAGAAGGGGGAATCTCGCGGTTTGAGCCAGAGCAGAATAAATGGACAAACCTTACTGCAAAGAATTCGGCATTCGAGGCTGGTAGGGCGAATGTTTTGCTCCTGGACCTTAATGGTAATCTCTGGGTGGGTACACCAGTTGGTTTATACAGGATAGATACTGCTAGCCTGAGGATAAATTTTTATGGCATGGACAAAGGGCTGCCTTCTGCAAATGTGTTGTCTCTGGCTGTAGCTCCTACTGGTAATGTTTGGGTGGGGACCGACGATGGCCTGGTTATGTTTGATGAAATGCGTGATACTTTTATCGTGTATTCTGGCTTGAGAAATCTGCCAGACAGGGAGATAAATACCCTGCTTTTTGACCACCAGGGAATATTGTGGATAGGCACCGAAAACTCGGGTTTGCTTAGATATGATTTCCAGAATAATGTGCTGGATGTTTACACATTTGACCCTACTGATCCAAGTAGTCTGAGCGTTAATACGGTTTTGTCTATTTACGAAGATAGTCATCATATTTTGTGGGTAGGTACTTCTCTGGGAGGTGTTGATAAATGGAATAGGGCTGCACAGAGCTTGCTTGTATTTCGCCACAATCCTTATAATGAGCATAGCTTGAGCTCCAACCTTGTGCGTACTATTTACCAGGACAGGGACGGGGTGATCTGGATAGGTACTGTAGACAAAGGAGTGAATAAATGGATAGAAGGTAAGCACAAATTTATTCATGTGGTGCATATTCCTGGTGATCCATATTCAATTCCGCAGAATCATATTCGTGCCATATTTCAGGATAGTCAAAAACGTTTCTGGATTGGTACTGCTGACTCTGGTCTTGCCATTATTAACCCACAGACACTACGTGTGAAAAAATTATTCATTCACACATCAGATCCTTTTAGTCTTTCGTGTAATAAAATCTGGAAAATAACCCAAGACCGTGTAGGACGTTTGATTATAGCCACTTATGGCGGTGGGCTAAATATTCTTTCGGGTAATGAGATTAAATTCCACAAAATATCGAAGAAACAGGGGTTGAGTAGTGATTCGTGCACAACAGTGTTTGTCGATAGCAAGAACAACCTGTGGGTCGGCACCATAGATGGACTGAATCTCATAGATACAAGCGGAAAGATAAAGATTTTTAAGTTTAATGGCCAGCCATGGTCTATTTGCAATAATCGTATTTATGACATCATCCAGGATCAAAATGGCCAGATATGGGTAGGCACAAAGGGTGGCCTGGCGCATTATCTGGGTAATGGCAAGTTCGAGAATTACACAGTGAAAAATTCTGATCTACCAAACAATGTGATAATGGGTATACTGGAGGACTCGAGACATAACCTGTGGATGACGACCAACAGAGGACTGTGCAGATTTGACCCACAGACAAAGCAAGTCAAGGTTTATGACGTTAGAGACGGGCTGCAGAGCAATGAGTTTCTGGTCGGTTCTGTATTCAAGACCAGGGATGGTATGTTCCTGATTGGCGGTATTAATGGCTTTAATGCTTTTTATCCTGAGAAGATACGTGTTAATCACAATATACCTTATGTTGTGATAACAGGCTTTATGGTGTCTAACCAGCCTTTTCAGACAGATACTAATATCACTGAGAAAAAGCAGATAATCTTGAATCATCGACAGAATGATTTGACATTCAGCTATGTAGCTATCGATTATATCCTGCCTGAGAAAAACCAGTATGCCTATAAGCTAGAGCCTTATGACAAAGACTGGATTTACAGCAAATACCAACGTAGTGCACGTTATACCAATCTTCCTCCGGGTAAGTATGTCTTTCGTGTCAAGGGTTCTAATAATGACGGTATCTGGAATGAGCAGGGTACTTCTATAAACATTATTATTAAGCCAGCTTTCTGGCAAACGCTGTGGTTCAAAGTCCTGGTGGTAATTGCTGTTCTGGGAAGTGTGGCTTTTGGCTTCTGGCTGAGGATGCGTATCCTGCAGAAACAGAAGGAATATCTCGAGGCAGAGGTGGCACGCCAGACCAGGGAGATACGCGATAAGAATGAAGAGATTATGCGTCAGAACCAGATTCTTATCCAGCAAAAAGAGGAAATTATTGCACAAAGAGATGAAATTCAGCGGCAAAAGGAGATAGCTGTGGCACAACGAGACCTGATAGCCAGACAAAAGAAAGAGATAGAGGATAGTATCGAGTATGCCAAAAATATACAAACTGCAGTGCTACCAGATATGGAACAGCTCAGAGAGTTGTTTGAGCATTTTTTCATTTTCTTCAGGCCCCGTGACATTGTGAGTGGCGATTTTTACTGGGCTGCTGAGAAAGATGGACTGAAGATAGCCGTTGCTGCAGATTGCACAGGACATGGTGTGCCTGGTGCTTTTATGTCTATGCTGGGTATTAGTTTCTTGAACAAGATTGTCAATGAGAAAGGTATTACAGAACCAGACAAGATTCTGGAAAGGTTGCGCAGCAATGTTATAAATGCACTGAAAGAATCAGTCGAAGGTGAACGTAAGGACGGTATGGATATTACAGTGGTGGTAATCGACAGACAAAGCAAGATTCTGGAGTTTGCTGGAGCCCATAATCCTCTGTATCTGGTTCGAAGTGAGGAGATTATCGAGTATAAGGCAGACAAGATGCCTGTGGCTATTTATGATTATATGGAACCATTTCATAAAGAGGTGATTCATTACCTCGAGGGTGATATGATTTATATGTTTTCGGATGGTTATGCTGATCAGTTTGGTGGTCCTAAGTCCAAGAAATTTAAGTCCAAGAATCTGAAAAAGCTTTTTTTGAAGATAGCGCAGCTGTCCATGTCAGAACAGAAAGATTACCTTGAGCAGACCCTGGAGCGGTGGATGTCATATCCTGACCCACTTACTGGTGCAGATCATCACTTCCAGGTGGATGATATATTGGTCTTTGGAATAAGGCTGTCTTAGACCTTGTTTCTGGGCATCATAAATTTTTAAGCTTGCATTGTTTAGAGAGGGAAGAATGTTTTCTATTGTTCTGGTTTGACAAGCTTTATTGTATCACTTCCTGGCGGGGTGCATTTATGCACCCGCCAGGCGATCAGGTGTTTTAGCGTTTGTAAATAACTGTGATGTCGCCTTTTACAGTGAATGGCCTTCCATCTTCAAAGGTGCCTTGTGCAACGAAGATATACACTCCCACAGGAACTAGTTTATTGCGGTAATAGCCATCCCAACCCTGGTTGATGTCGTGTGTTTCAAACAGGATCTTACCCCTGCGATCAAAGATTTTCAGGTCATAAGTCCTGACAGGTTTACGTATCACAGGGTGGAAGATATTAACCTCTGGTTTGTTGGGGTTGTAATAACCGCCACTTGGTCCGTTAATATCAGGGATAAAGGCATTTGGGAATACAATTGCAGCCTCGCGTGGTTCGATGGCAATGAGATGTGAGACAGTGTCAGAGCAATATTTATTTGATGCTATGAGTGTGATGTTGTACAGACCTTGTGCTGCGAAAATATGCATAGGGCAGAGGCCTGTATCGAGCTTACCATCGCCAAAGTTCCAGGTGAAGGACTGTGCGTTGAGCGAAAGGTTTTTGAGATTGAGAGTATCTCCAGCCTGACATTTATCTGCCTCGAATTCAGCTGATGGTCTTGGATAGACTGTGATTGTATCGTATACGAGAATAGTTTGCTCATGATCAAACAATACCAGCTGTATGAAATGTGTCCCTTTGTCTAAAGTGTATTGCAAAGTAGGTTGATCTGATATGATTTGTTTGTCTATAAACCATGTGATATTCATATTTTTAGGAGGCTGCACAGATAGTGTCACATTAAGTGGGTCGCAACCTGTATGTGGATAGATGCTTATGTCAAAGTTCAGGTTTCGCTGAGGGAATGGATTTGTGTATGGTAATTTTTGTTCTTTTACATGATGCTGGGGTATCTGCTGTGGGGTAATGATAATATTATGTTTTATCGATGTATCAATGGCTGGTGAAGCCTGTGTCTTTCTATCATAGTAGTGTGCTGTAGTTTGTGGTTGGTTGGTAGTGTGGCTTTGTGGTTGTCTGATGCTTATAGGGAAAAATGTATATTGGGAGTCAATAGCTTTCTGTGCAGGTTGTTGCTTGTTAGGCCATGGGCTAAGGTTTATTATAACGGCAGTAGAAATGAGTGCAAGTGTGGCCGTCAAGGCTGCAGCTTTGAATACCAAGGTTTTATACCATGGTACTACCTGCTTATGTATGGCTTTCCACACTTTCTGTGGAGGAGTGGGAGAAAAGCTATTAAATTGCTGTTTTATGTAGCTTTCGAACTTATCCATTTTTTGCCCTATAATTTTTTAAATCTAAAAGTTTTTTTTGTAAGAGCTTTCGTGCCCTGTGATATTGTGATTTTGATGTAGAGACGTCTATGCCAAGCATCTGTGATATTTCTTTGTGTTTGTAACCCTCGATAGCATAGAGGTTAAAGACAGCTCTATAGCCTTTTGGTAATGATTGTATTGCTTCTAGCAGTTCGTCCATTGTGAAGTCTGGATCATTGTCTGAATAGTTTTCTATGCCTGTCTCATTAATCTCTGTTATGTCACTCTGGAATCTGTGTTTTTCATGTTTGTGAAAATTGGCTATTGCTGCATTTATAACTATTTTTTTCATCCAGCCTTCGAAAGATCCTCTTTGTTCGAATGTGTTGATATATTTAAAGATTTTGATAAATGCCTCCTGTAGTATGTCCTGTGCCTCTTCGGGGCTGCCAGCATATCTGAGAGCTAGTCCATAAAGTCGCGGCGCATAAGTATCATATAATTGTTTTTGCGCCTGAGGGTCGCCCCGCTTCAGCTTTTTTAGCAATTTCTTATCCAGCATTTACTTTTTTACTTTAGATAGGTGAAAAATACGAAAGGTTGCTTAGTGTTGGCAGAATTTTTTATTAAGATATGTGGTAAAATTTTTATATTATGTTGTTAATAAATTTAAACTCAGGCCATTTGTTCATAAGTATTTCATTCAATGGGCGCTTGGGTACATAATGGTTTCCCTGCTCGTCGCGATAATACCTTATGTCTTTGTCACCTGGCTTCATATTTACCCAAGTCACATTTTCTTTTGGTTTACCCAGTGCTAGCACAGCCTTTACGTCAATATGTTCGGGGATTTTGAGCACGTTATAAATTGTTTGGCGGTTGAAAGCCACTATCACACAACCGCCCAGCCCGTTTTCTGCTGCAGCCAGCAGAATTGTCTGTATGGCAATACCAAGATCCACGTAGGTCCAATGGGCTACGTAGTTGTCACTAATGTTTTTGTCAATACCTATGACGATATAAGCCGGAGGACGCTCTCCTTGTGTCGGACCATCCCAGTTTTTGAGATATCCAGCCCATTTAAGTGCCGGGAAGATTTGTTCTCTTATTTGTGGATCGTTGATTATGAGATATTTCAGCGCTTGTTGGTTACGTGCCGTGGGTACCAGCCGCACCAGACTTATCCATTCTTCCATTAATTGGTAGTGGATATTGTGGTCTTCGTAAAATCTACGGTAAGTCTTGTTTTTGTAGACAAGTTGTTTTAACATTTTTCAAATTTTTATAACTTTATTGCAAACATAATGAGAAATTTAGAAAAACCAGGAATAATCATGTCATATTTTGCACTTAATCTGAAAAAGATTAGACAGCTTAAACGCCTAAGTCAGACAGAATTTGCTAAAATTTTTGGAATGACCCGTGCTACTGTGGGAGCCTATGAAGAAGGTCGTGCAGAACCCAGGATTGATAAGCTTATCGAAATAGCAAATTATTTTGGACTTACAGTTGACCAGCTGGTGCGTAAGCGTCTGACAGTTAACGAGATTAGTCATTATCAGGATAAGGTAAAGCATTCCCTCGAGACAATACCCTTTGTGCCACTCTCGGACAAAAAATTTTTCATTGAAGCAGTGATAGAGCAAAAGGACTATAGATTTAATACAATTAGTTTACCTGGGCTGATGGCTGACATAGCACTGGAGGTGGAAGAGTTTGCAGGACTGCGGAATGTGATTGTCTTTGGTCGTAATGTTCTTCAGCCACAGAGTCTGAGTTGGTTTATAGGACTTACACGAAAAGACTATAAAATTTTTATAGGAAAAGAAAATTTTGATGATCTGATAAAATTTTGGAACGTTTGTTGCCTATTAACAAAGGACATAGATAATTTAGTCCACACAGAGGCCAGGTTACAGCGCATTGAGGCCAAGGTTGATTATTTGATTAACACCTCAAAAAAATAACTTATTATGAGACGGATCTTGATCTTAATACTTATTTCTTTGACAACATATCCTATTTTTTCACAACACCCACATAAACATCAAATGCACTTTTACATAGATAGCTCTGGGAAGATTTACGTTAATCTGCATCAGCCACTGTATTTTAAGATTTCACGGTCGCCATCGCCCAAGGCCAGGAAATATTTGCTATATTCACATGCCACACCTAATATTGTTAATCCATTATATTTCAGGCACGAAGGAGCTAACATTGTATATACACCATGGGCTATAGATACTCTTACCAAAAAGCCTATTTATCCCCGTGTTAATGTTGACTTTATTGTATATGCTGATGGCACACCTCCAAAGACCAGCATACGGCTCTCTAGACCAGGTATTTTGTTTGACGATACCCTTTATTTTTCCAGGGGGCTGAAGGTTTATCTCAAGGCAGCAGATAATATTGTGGGAGTAGACTCGTTATTTTATTCAGTCGATGGGGCTGATTTTAAACCATTTGTTGATACACTTAGTTTTGACCAGGAAAAACTCTATGTGATAAAATATTACAGCGTGGATAAGGTTGGTAATGTTGAAAAGGTGCATAAATTTGTATTCAAGATAGACAACAGTGCTCCGGTGTCTAATTTCAAGATAGTTGGGACACGAAAAGGGGATGTGCTCTCGCCACGAGCAAAGATAGAAATTAAAGCACAAGACCAGTTTACAAAGGTCAAAAAGATTGTTTATACCATGGATGATGGCCAGTTAATGATATATCGTCGTCCTATTGCTGTGGCAAGCCTGCCAGAGGGATGGCATACGCTCAAATATTATGCTGTGGATATTATGGGCAATACCACGGATACAGTTAAATATAAATTTTTCCTTGACAAGACGCCGCCACTCATTCTGGAGGAGATTATTGGTAATAGCTATTTTATTGGAGAGACACAATATTTGTCGGGTAATTCCAAACTAAAGCTAACAGCTGTGGATAATTATTCTGGTGTCAAAGACTTGTATTATTCATTTGACGGTAAGAAGTGGGAGCAATACACAGGTCCTATTCCTTTCCCAAAGGCGCAAAAGACTTTTAAGTTGCTTTATTATGCAGTAGATAGTGTGGGGAACAAATCAGATATTAACGAGAGCATGGCCCAGCGTGGAGGTGTGTTTACTACCTTTGTGGACCTTACTCCACCAACTATTTCTTATACAATTGAGAATTACTACAAATATGGAGACACAGTATTTATAAGTCCACAGTCCAGGATTCGTGTGACAGCCCGGGACAAAGAGTCTGGTTTGAAATTGATTTATTATCAGGTGGATAATGATAGTGTTTATGTTTATAAGCATCCTTTGAACCTTATTACAGAGGGTGAACATAAGTTAAGTTTTTCGGCACTGGATAATGTGAACAATATCTCGTTTAAAGAGGTAAAAGTCAAGGTTGATACCACTGCACCATGGATAGATGTGGTCTTTAGCATACATCCATATAGGTT